>DATJAQ010000090.1:0-35805 GCA_035516075.1 Terriglobia bacterium
GACGCCTTTACCTATCCCGAGCTCGACCGGATGTTTCGCAAAGCCGGTTTCGCGCACACCGAATTACACGCGTTGCCGCCGACTCCGGAATCCGTGGTGATCGCCTGCAGGTAGGATCAGCTCATGTCGACTCAGGCCGCCGGGCAGCAGCTTCGGGAAGAATTCAATCGCTGGGCGGAAGCGGGCCGCGGCGAGGGCATGGAGACGGATCACCTGCCCATCGTTTTGCCCATGCTCGCGATGATAAACCTGCGGCCGGACGAAGTGATTCTCGACGCCGGCTGCGGCACCGGCTGGCTCTGCCGGCTGCTTTCGAAGCGCGTGACGCACGGGAAAGTGATGGGGATGGATGTCTCGGACGAGATGGTCCGCCGGGCACAGCGCGCGAGCGCAGGTGTGGCGAACGTCTCGTTTATCACTGGCAGCGTGGATGGGATTCCGCAGCCGGCCGAATCGTTCAATCGCGTGGTGTCGGTGGAGTCCGCCTACTACTGGCCACAGCCGGAAGACGGGTTGAGGGAAATCCTGCGGGTACTCAAGCCCGGCGGCTCCGCCTGGGTGCTCATCAACTACTACCGCGACAATCTATATTGCCACCAGTGGGCCCAACACTACACTATCCCCACACATCTGCTCTCGGCGGATGAGTGGGCCGGCCTGTTTCGCGAGGTTGGTTTCAGCGGCGTCGAGGACCGCCGCATTCCGGATCCCACGCCTACGCCCGCCACCTACACCGGTCGGTGGTTTCGTGACGCTGAAGAATTGCGCCGATTTCGCGAAGAGGGCGCGCTGCTGGTTTACGGAACGAAGCCCGCCCCTCCGCCGGCGTGAGTCTGGGCAAACCTACGGCGTCCCTTGCTGCGCGGCCTCAACGAGTTTGCCAATAGTGGGAGCGATCATGATGAGCAGCTCCGCTCGCGGCTTCGCGGCTTCGTGGATGAACGCCATTTGTTCCGTAACCCAGGAGGCCGGCGCAGGCTTGCCGGAAGCCAGGTCATCGAGCGCCTGAAGGCCGATGGCAGCGAGGTGGGAGACGTCCTCGGCCAGCGGAATATCTTCTTCGAGCAGCGCCGAGCCCCGCATCACCGGCAACAGTTCCGGCTTGTTGTCGCGCCACCGCACAAGCTGCCCGCGTATTTCGTCCTGGTTCACGCGCCAGTCCGCCACCAGCGCGGCGAAATTGCGCGCAGTATCACTTTCGGGCGGCGTGGCGTCCACCAGGCGATTGAGCGGCGTGGCGCTGCTGTACTCACGCGCTGCTTCGCGCGCATAGCCTTTCACCGGTTCCAACAGGTCGTCGAGCGTTTTCAAGCTGTCGATCTGCTTCCGGCCGGTCAGCCGATCGAGCATGTAGGGGTAACTGGTGCGATCGGTGAGCCCGAGCGAGTCCAGCCAACGGCTGGTGACGGCCAGGCGGCGGTACATCGAATCGACGTCTTTGACCTGCTCGGGAGACCAAAGCCGCTCCGCGATGGCGGCCATGCGCGGCCAGATGCGGGTATCCACGTTCTCGGGCGTTGCAAATTCTACCCACATGCACGCTTCGCCGCCCAGGATGCGCGCCTTCTCTTCCGCGGTCAGGCCCGCCGTGGCGCCCTCCAGCGGGTCTACGTTGTAGTGAGCCCTTGCCGGATGCATGAGATCCAAATAGTAGCCCGCCGAAAGAATTCCCGTGTAGCCTTGGCGCGCGGCCACGGCCAGCGATTGCTGCCCGCGCCACGACTGAACCACCGTGCTCTGCGGCAAGCCAGGGTGAAGCACCTCGTCCCAACCAATCACCTTCTTGCCGTGCTTCTCGACCAGCGGCACGACGCGCTCGCTGAAATAGGTTTGCAGGTCCGCTGTCGTCTTCAGCCCGTGCTCATGCATAAAGGCCTGGATGCGCGGACTCTGTTGCCACTGCTTGCCGTTCACTTCGTCGCCGCCGATGTGGAAGTATTCGTCCGGAAAGAGCGCAGCCATCTCGCCGATGAAGGCGTCGAGAAACGTGTACACCTTCTCGTTGGTGGGGTCGAGGCAGGGGTTGAAGATGCCCCAGTGCCGCTCGATGCTGTACGGGCCGGGTGCACTGGCGAGCTCGGGGAATGCAACCAGCATGGCCGTGGTATGGCCCGGCATGTCAAACTCGGGGATCACGCGAATGCCGCGATCGCGCGCGTACGCAATAATCTCCTTCACCTGCTCCTGGGTGTAGTAATGGCCGTCGGAGCCCAGTTCATGCAGCTTCGGAAATACTTTGCTCTCCACGCGAAAACCCTGGTCGTCCGAGAGGTGCCAGTGGAAAACGTTGAGCTTGAGGGCCGCCATGCCGTCCAGGTTGCGCTTCAAAACCGGGAGGGGCATGAAGTGCCGGCTCACGTCCAGCATCAGGCCGCGCCACGGGAACCGGGGGCGATCGTGGATCTCCATCGCGGCCGCGCCGAAGCCTGTGGCGTCCAGATCGACCGATTGCAGGAACGTCTCGGTGCCGCGCAGCACGCCCACCGGAGTGGGCGCGGAGAGTCGAGCCTGCTGCGGCGTCACCACGAGCGTGTAAGACTCGTCTTCCTTCACCGACTGCACTTCCTCGCCGGCGTGATCGCAGGCGATCACCAGCGTCGCTTTGGTCGCGTCCGTTTCGAGCTGGTCAGAGAGAGGTATCCCGGTCTGCCGCGTCAGGCGGTCGATCAGGCGCTCCGCAGCGCGCTCCAACCGCGGCTCCCGGTAGCCGGTTAACGCGACGCGGAACGTGCCGTCAATCACCAGCCGCCCCTGGCCCGGCGTGAGCTCGGCGGGCTGCGGCATCAGGTTGTTGTCCTCGGGGCGAACCGGCATAGCGGCGACCGTGAGCCCCACCGCAAGTATCAACACTGCGACCTTGAAGATCTGCATTTCTAACCTCCAATGGGTTACCGGCGATGTTATGAGTTGGAGTGGAAAAAGGCAACCCTGGCGTAGAGGGAGCGACTTCTCTTGCAGAGAATGTGTGGCGAGGGCGGGGTTTTCAACCCCACCGAGGCTCCCCTACTCGCAGCGTAGCGCCACCATGGGATCCACCTTCGCCGCCCGCCGCGCCGGCAGGTAGCTTGCCACCAGCGCCACCGCGGCCAGTGTGATGGCGACCGCCGCCAGCACGACCGGGTCGGCCGGCCGAACGTCGAAGAGCAGATTCCGGAGCAGCCGCGCCAGGCCGATCGAGCCCGCGACCCCGACCCCGATTCCCCCGAACACCCAGGCCATGTTTCGGCTCAACACCAAGTGCAGCACGTCCGCGCGGCGCGCCCCAAGCGCCATACGGATGCCGATCTCGTGCGTGCGCTGGGTCACCGAGTAGCTCACCACCCCGATAATGCCGACCGCCGCCAGCAACAGGGCAAAACCGGAGAACACGGAGAGCAGTAGCATCGGAAAGCGCCTCGAGCCCGTCGAATCGTGCACGACCTGTTCCATGGTCTCGACGCCGGAAACCGGCCGGTCAGGCAGGAACTCGGCGATGGCACGCTTAATTTCGGCAGTGAAGGCGCCCGGAGCCGACGCGGTTCGTACCACGACGCTCATCACCGGCCAGCCGGCCTGAGTGTAGGGACGGAAAAACTGGGGGCGCATAGGCTCGTCCAGACCCAGATGATGCACATCGCCGACCACCCCCACCACCGTGAGCCGGGGGCCGTCTGAGCCTCCAAGCCGGATCGCTCTGCCAACGGGATCTTCCTTGGGCCAGTATTTGCGCGCCATGCTCTCGTCCACAACGATCACTCCGGGCGAAGCGAGGCTATCCTGATGAGTGAATTCACGCCCCTTGAGCACAGGAACACCCATCGTGCGGAAGTAGCTCGGGCAAGCGACGCTATAGTCGGCATTCGGCATGTGCGCGGGTTCCGCCGGAGGTTGACCTTCAATCTGGAAGCCGCGGCCGGCGTTTCCTTCGAACGGCAGATGACCCACCGCGCCCACCGAAATCACGCCTGGAATGGCGCCGACATGGTCATCGAGGTCCTGGCAGAAACGCGGCAGGCCCGGAGGTCCCACGTAGATCGCCTCCTGCGGAACCGACATCCCCATGGTGAGCACGTTCTTTGGATCGAGGCCGGGATCGACGCCCAGCAGTCGCGCCACGCTCTTGATCATCAGGCCGGCGCCGCAAAGCACCACCAGCGCCAGCGCCACTTCCGACGCCACCAGCGCGTGGCGCAGGCGGCCCTTCCCGCCTTCGCTCGATCCTCGGCCGCCTTCCTTGAGAGGTTCGTTCACGTCGCCCCGCAAAGCGCTGAACGCCGGCACCAGGCCAAACAGCACTCCCGTGAGGCAAGAGACGAGAAGAGTGAATCCGAATACGCGCCCGTCCATCGTGAGAGAGTCGAGCTGCCGCATAGGAAGGCGGAGGTTATCCAGCCGGAAAGCGCGAAAGAGCAGATCGTTGCTCCAGACCGCAAGCAGCAAGCCGGCGGCGCCGCCCAGCAAGGCCAGGAGCAGGCTTTCCGTCAGCAACTGCCGCGCGATGCGAGCGGCTCCGGCGCCGAGCGCCCGGCGTACGGCGAACTCCTTCTGCCGCGACGCGCCGCGAGCCAGCAGTAGGTTGGCCACATTCACGCAGGCAATCAGCAGCACGAAGCCTACGGCGGCCAGCAGCGCCAGCAGGGTGGCTCGAATACCCTCCAGCCCGAAGTCGCTCATGGGCATCACAGTAGCGCCCATACCGGCATTTTCGGTGGGGTACTGGCGGGCCAGGCGCCTCCCGATGGCCTCCATCTCCGATCGTGCCTGGGCCACCGTCACATCGGGCTTAAGGCGCGCGAACGCGATAAAGCTGTTGTTGTCTCGACCGTAGTCCGTTTTGGTATAACCCACCGGCACCCAGAGCTGGCGCTGGCTGCTCCAGAACTGCCACTCGAAATCGCGTGGCATCACGCCCACCACGCTGAAGTCCTCGCCATCGATTTTGACGGTGTGACCGAGCAGCGCCGGGTCGCCGCCGTAACGGCGCTTCCACAATCCGTAGCTAAGCACCACTTCATGGTCTTTGCCCGGCACTTCTTCCTCGGGCAGGAATGTGCGGCCCAGGAAAGGCTTCACGCCAAGCACCGGGAAAAAGCCCGCGGAAACGCGCAAGCCCGACACCTGCTCCGGCTCCCGTTTTGTGCCAGTAGGCGAAAGGTTGTAGCCCCGGCCTGCGGAATCCATTATGGCGATGCCCTCGAAGGAGTGGCTTTGGCGCTGGAAGTCCCAAAAGTTCGGCGCGGAAACGATGTTGATGTTGTCGGGCCCTTTTCCGAAGGTCTCCCACACCAGCACGAGCCGCTGGGGGTCTGGAAACGGAATCGGCTTCAAGAGGGTGGCGTTGATCACGCTGAACATCGTCGTGTTCGCTCCAATGCCGAGCGCAAGCGTTAACATGGCCACCAGCGCGAAGCCCCGGTCCCGGGTCAAAGTGCGCAGGGCGTAGCGCAGGTCCTGCCCGATGCGCTCAACCCACGTCCATCCCCACAGGTCGCGGCTCTCCTCTTTCAAGGTCGTGGCATTCCCGAAGCGCCGGCTGACCGCGTAATGCGCCTCCTCCGGGGAGGCGCCGGCCTCGATCTGTTGCTGCTCGCGCAATTCGCGATGCAGGCGAATTTCGTCGTCCAGATCGCGGTCGAATTGGCGGCCCCGCCACAGCATCAGAACACGCCGGGCAAGCTCACGAATCCATTCCATGACAATTCCTCAGATTGACTCATTGAGGGATTGCCTCATTGAATCAATGAGCCACTGAGTCAATTGTCTCAGGCGGTTTGAATGACGCGCGCGATGGCCTGGGTTACCCGGTCGTATTGCGAAACCTCAACCTCCAACTGCTTGCGGCCGGCCGCAGTGAGGCGGTAGTAGCGGGCGCGGCGATTCCCGGCAGTCACGCCCCACTTCGCCGTCACCCAGCCCTTAATCAGCATACGCTGCAGCGCAGGGTACAGCGACCCTTCCTCAACTTGCAGAACGTCTTCGGAAATCCGCTCGATGGAGTTGGCGATCTCGTAGCCGTGCAGTTCGCCCCCACGAGCGAGCGTCCTGAGGATCAACAGGTAGAGCGTTCCCGGTGGAATCTCGTCTCGATTCAACTCACCGCCTCCTGGCATAGTTAGACTATGGCAGTGTCGAACGGTTAGCGCCGAATGTCAAGCGCAGGGCCGGCCCTCGTTGACCGCCTGCCAAACCTGGAAGCCGTCGCTGCCTCGCCGGAGCCCTATCGCAGCCTCTCCCTGGCCCGCGCCGTGGAGAAGTGCTTTCGGCATCAGGTCGGCAAACCCGGCGGAGCGGCGTACCGCCTCTTGACATAGCCCTACCGGTAGGCGCATATTACCAGACGGTCAACTAATTAAACGTTACCGGAGCCCGCGCAACGCCGGAGGGGGTTGGGAGGCTTTCATGCCCATGCGCCAGTCATTGTCGTCTGCGCCCGAATGCCTGAGTACTTGTCCGTTCGACGCCATCGGGCCTGCGTCGGCGGGCGACTCTGCACCCCGCGCGCAGGCTGGCGCCGTCGGACCGCATCAAGGGCCAGGATTGGACTGCGCCCCTATGCAGCTACCCATCAGTTCCGCCGCCCGCGCCAGCCTGGGTGCAGGCCCTGCCCGGCGTTTCCACCGTGATCCGCGGCGCTCTGGGACAAAGCTGGAATCTTCTTTAGAATCAGTCGTCTGGCTGTCGAGGGTATCGCGGCTGACAAGGATTCAGTGGCAGGGACACGTCGTTGGCTGGCGCTGGCTTTCAGGGAAGGGCGGAAACGGTGCCGGCCTCAATCCGTGGCGGCGCGAGCTGCGGTCCGGCTGGCCCGCGCCAGAAGATCGCAAAAGAGAGGGCGCAACAAAGCTCGGATGTCACTTGGAATCAGCGGCTTACTATGATTCTAGAAATGGTGCCCGAGCCGGTTCGGGGTGGCAGGATGGGAGCCTGCCAGGAGCCTGGTCGCAACGCAGGCGACCGGCGGGGCCCTGGAATCCCGATGATCGCTGACGATCGGCGTCAACCCGGAGAGAGCGTCACGGCCGCAGCAGGGCCCGGCCGCCTCCAGCATGAGCTCGCGGACTGGGACGGGCGCTTGAAGCGCTTTCCCTACGCCACCGGCGTCCTTCTGGCGGCGGTAGCCATCGCCGCTTACGCCAAATCGCTAACGGGCGGCTTCGTCTACGACGACCAGTCGCAGATTCTGCTCAACCCGTTCGTCACCAACCCTCACCTTTGGACCCGGATTTTCGCGGGCTCAGTGTGGTCTTTTCAGGGCGTGGGCGCGGCTGCAAACTTTTACCGGCCGCTGCAGTTTTTTTGCTACTGGCTCCTTTACCGCATTCTGGGCCCGGAGCCGGCCATTTTCCATCTCCTCAGCGTCGTGATTTACACCTTGACGGTGCTGCTGGTGTACCGTCTGGGGGTGCTTCTGACGGGCGGGCCTGGACGCCCTGGAGTGCCCGGCGCAAGAATCGCGGCTTTCGGAGCGGCGCTGTTGTGGGCCGTGCATCCCCTGCACGTGGAGGCGGCGGCCTGGGTGTCTGCCCTGCCCGATCTCGGTTGCGGCTTTTTCTTCCTGCTGGCGTTTCTGCTGTTTGTGCGCGCGGAACAGGCACCGAGTCCGGCGCAGCGGCGTCATCTGCCGGCGGCGGCCGCCTACTTGCCCGCGCTATTCTTCAAGGAAACTGCCCTCACGCTGCCGCTGGTGCTCGCGGCATACTGGGTCTTTGCCCCTAGCGCCGTCAAGCGGGGGTGGGCGCGGCAGGCTCGGGTGGGATGCTTGTATCTAGCGCCAGTGGCCGTGTACCTGGCGGCGCGGCGACACGCGCTCGGCCACTTCTCGCACGCGGCGCACCTTTGGCGCATCACACCGCAGGTTGCCGGAGCGGCACTGGGACTGCTCGGCCAGCATCTGCGGCTGTTCCTCTGGCCTGCGCGCCTGAGCGCCTTCCGTACGTTTGAAATAGGGCCGAGTCTGCGCTCGCCGTGGCCGTGGCTGGCGGTTGCACTGCTGGTGCTGGGCGCGGCTTGCCGGCGTCGCCGGCCCCTCGCGAGCTTTCTGCTGTGGTGGTGGTTTCTCACCCTGCTGCCCTGCCTCGACGTGCGGCAGTTGAGCGTACCGCTGCTGGCGGACCGCTTCTCTTATCTGCCCTCGGTGGGTCTGTGCCTGGCGCTTTCGTGGGTGGCGATGGTGGAAATTCCCGCGCGCTTCGAAGGGCGGGGCGCGCTGCGCCTGGCCGCCGCCGGCCTGGCCGCGCTGGCGCTCGCGGGGGCGGCGGTCACGGTGCGCGACGTGGGCCATTGGCACGACGAGGAGTCGTTGCTCGCCTATTCCCTGCAGGCGGCGCCCGACGCGCCTGCCGTGCACCAGAGCCGCGCCGTGGTACTCGAATACCGCCGCGCAGACTACGACGGTGCAGAGCGCGAGTACCGCCGCGCGCTCGAGCTGAATCGCTCCAGTCTACGGCCCAACCGCGACCTGGAATACGCTTGCACGCTGGGCCTGGGGCGAATCGCGCTGCACCGGCGGGACGTGGAGGCGGCCCTGGCCTATGACGAGGCCGCGGTCCGCCTGCGGCCGGGGCTCAGCCCCGCCTACGACGCCCTGGGCGTGATCTATTTTCCGGCGCGCAATTACGCCCGCGCCACGCCCTACTTCGAGCAGGCGGCGCGGGCCAATCCCCTTGACCTCGGAGCGCTCTTTTACCTGGGTACCTGCTATTTGAAGCTCGGACGGTACCGCGAAGCGGCGGCGCAATTCCGCGCCATCACCGTTATCGACCCTAGCTTTCGCGAGGCTTACGAGCAGGAGGCGCGCGCGCTGGCAGCGGCTGGAGACCCGGGTGCCGCCGCGGCCGTGCGCGAAAAGGCACCTGCACCATGATGCACAGTCCGCGGGAGGCCGAGATCAGCATCTGCGCCCCACCGCGAGTGGCCTTCCGTGCGCAGCCGGCCCCGGTCCGAGAGGCGGCGTTGTCTGCTAGAGTAGAGGCCGGTGCGAACCGCGCGATGAGGTGTTCGCCCGGGAACGCGGGGGTGGCGGAACTGGTAGACGCAAGGGACTTAAAATCCCTTGTCCCGCAAGGGACGTGCGGGTTCGATTCCCGCCCTCCGCACCACCTCGGAACAGATCAGGCTCACGGGGCGACGTTCGAGGCGTAGGGCCGAGGCGCGCGCGTGCTGAATCTCAAGCCGATGTTGCTCCTGGTCGGGTGCGCTCCCGCGGCGGCGGCCGGTTTGAGTGCCGGCAGGCTCGGAATCACCCCACACCCTATCGACGCCGGCTGGACGCCCGCCCCTTCCGAACCGCCACCCACCGCGCAGACTGGTGTGACCCGCATCACCGCCGCGGCGCGACTGGCGGGGAGAGCATGGGTTGTGAGAGGTGGCCCATGTGCGAGACTATCCCGACCAACGGGGTGTATATTCACTCGGCGAGCGACTGGCCCTGCATCGTCTGCCGCCCTTCGGTGGAGGGCTCGAGCGGCGGGATATTGCTTTGCCTGAGTTGTGCGGAATCCATCGCAGCCGACGTGGTAACAGCAGAGGGACGGTCCCCGCTCCCGGCCGACTTTGCCGAGGGGCCGGCTGCGCTCAGCCGCCGCGCCGAAGGGTGGAGTCGCATCGGATCCTGGAATTTTCACAGCCGGGGGTGAGTGGTGCTGCCGGGAGGATTCTTTGACGACGGAGTGCCCGATCGCTTCCGGCGAAGCGGGTGATTCGATTCTGCACGGGAGGTTGCTATGTCTGTCACACAACAGGTCTGCGATTACCTCGAGTCGCACCACACGCGCTATCAACTCCTTACGCATCCCCAGGCTTTTGCCGCGGAGCAAACCGCGCACGAGCTGCGCGTGCCCGACCAGCAATTCGCTAAGGCCATCGTGTTCCGAGCCGACGGCCGGGCGGTGATGGCGGTGGTGCCGGCCTCGATGCGCGTCAATGTCCACGCCCTGCGGGAGGCGCTCAAGGCCAAGAATCTGGAGATGGCGCCGGAGAACGAGCTGGCGAAGCTGTGTTCGGATTGCGAGCTGGGCGCGTTTCCGCCGTTCGGAAACCTCTACGGCATGGAGGTGTGGGTGGATCAGTCCCTGGCTCAGTCGGAAGAAATCGTGTTCAATGCGGGCAGCCACACGCAGGCACTGCAGCTCAAGTACTCCGACTTTGCCGATCTCGCCCACCCGCGCAGTGCCAAGATCGCCGAGTTGCCCACGTACTAGCGCCTGGCGTCGCCGTGGGTGGCCCTGGGACGGGGGAACTGTGCCGGCCTGGCACGGCTACTCCTGCCGCAAGGCCGTCGTAGGCTCCACGTGAGCCGCGCGGCAGGCGGGAACCACGATGGCCACCAGGGCTGCCGCCAGCAGCACGGCCGGCACGGCGACGAAGGTGTCGAGATCCGTGCCGCTGACCCCGTACAGCAAGCTGGCGGTGAATCGGCCCAGGGCGAGCGCGATGCCGAGGCCGATGGCCAGCCCGACGGCCGTCAGCGCGAGGCCCTGGCGAACCACCAGTTTCAGCACGCTGCCGGCTTGAGCGCCGAGCGCCATGCGGATGCCGATCTCTCGCGTGCGCCGGCGCACCGAATAGCTCATCACACCGTAAAGACCCACCGCCGCCAGGGTCAGGCCCACGGCGCCGAAGACGCCCAGCAGCGTGGCTGAGATCTCAGGCAGCAGCAGCGACTTGTTCACGTGGTCCTGCATGGTGTCGATGTTGAAGACGGCCAGGTCAGGATCGAGGGCGGCGATCTGGTTGCGTACCGGCCGGACGAGACCGAGCGGCCCGTTCCCCGTCTTCACGGCGACGGTAATGCCGAAAAAGCTGAAGACCTTGTCGGGCGCAGCCTCGAGGAAGAGGTACGCGCAGTTCTGCGGACCCTCCCCGAGCGTGCGCGATTTAGAATCGCGAACCACGCCTGCAACCGTGTAGAGGACGTTCTTCTCGCCCATCAAGTCGGCGGTGATCTGGCGGCCCAGCGGATCTTCGTTTCCGAAGGCCCGGCGGGCCATGGTTTCATTCACAATCACGGCGTGGTCGTCGCCAGCGGTGGAGCTGAAATCGCGGCCGCGCCGCAGCGGAATGCCCATCAGGCCGAAGTAGCCGCGTCCGACTTGGTAGACATCCGTATTCAGGCTCTGCTCGCCCCGGCCTCCGCCGCCCTTCACCTTGAAATCGTAACCGACGCCGCCGATACTTAGCGGCAGACTATCGACGTAGCTTACGGCGCGAACCCCGGGCAAGGCTGACACCCGCGTCCGAAGTTGCGTCAGGAACTGCTGGGTCTTCTCGCGCGAATACTGCTGAAGTTTGGGGTCGAAGGACATCAGCAGGATGTTGTCCGGCTTCATCCCGATATCGAGGACGGAGGCGTGCTGCAGGCTGCGGAGGAAAAGCCCCGCCCCGGCCAGCAGAACCAGCGACAGCGAGACCTGCACCACCACCAGGACGTTGCGCAGCCCGAAGCGGCTGAGGCGGCCGAAGACCGCGGACTCGTTCTTGAGCATCGCCACCAGGTCCGGCCGCGTGGCGCGCAGGGCCGGCGCCAGGCCAAAGACGATGCCGGTCAACAGCGAAAGTCCGGCCGTAAAAGCCAGCACCCGGCCGTCAACGTTGAAGTCGAATGCAATCGGGAACGGCAGCGGCAATTCAAAGCGCGAGATGGCTCGGGCGGCGACGGCGGCCAGCAGGAAGCCGACTCCCGCGCCGGCCAGTGCCAGCAGGACGCTCTCGGTGAGCAACTGGCGCACCAGCCTCCTGCGGCCCGCTCCAATCGCCAGGCGGATCGCAATCTCCTTCTGGCGTCCGGTGGCGCGCGCCAGCAACAGGTTGGCGACGTTGGCGCAAGCCACCATCAATACCAGACCGACCACCACCATCATGACGGCCATCAAGCTGAGCGCCCCGCCCTCCGAGCCGCCGATCAGCCCGCCGGCGGAATCGAGCGTTAGCGCAGGCCGGTGCTGCTTCTCATCTTTGCGATACGTGTCGTCGATCCGCTTCTTCGCCAGGTTGACGGCCGCCGCGGCGCGCTTGCGCGAGACACCGTCCTTAAGCCGCGCGTTGAGCACGAGCCACTGATTGTCACGGTGCTCCCGCAGGGGTTCGAGGCCAAGGTCCGGCATGATGTGCTCGGCCATGGCGAGCGGAACCCAGAAGTCCGCGATCAGACCCCGGCTGGCGCCGGTAAACCCGGCCGGGGTGACGCCCACCACGGTGTAGCGCTGCCCGTTCAAGGCCACCGCGCGCCCGATCACGGCCGGGTCCGCAGCAAACCGCCGCATCCAGAGCGCGTGACTGATCATCACCACGGCGTCGCGGCCCACCACCCGATCTTCCTCGGGCAGGATGGAGCGGCCGAGCGCCGGGCTTACGCCCAACACCGAGAAGTAATTCCCGCTGACGGCCTGGCCCCAGATGCGCTCCGGCTCGCCCATCCCTCCGATGCTGGCAGGAATCAGCGGGAAGTTGGCAGTCACGCCGCCCTCAAACACGTCAGAGGTCTGGTCGCGATAGTCGTGGTAGTCGGGATAAGAGAACGAGTTGGCCTCGGAGAAAACCACCAACCGCCCCGGATCTTTCACCGGCAACAGGCCCCACAGCAGGCCGTTGGCGACGCTAAACACTGTGGCGTTGGCGGCGATGGCGAGGGCGATGGAAACCACCACCACGGCGGCGAAGCCCGGCGCCTTCCACAAGGTTCGCAACGCGTAACGCACGTCCTGGATCAGGGTCTCCACGCCACCCCCCCCTCGCAACTTCTCCGCGACTTCGTTCTCTATCACGATGTACGCGGAACCGGCGGAAAAAGTTTCCGCAAAGCCAAACGGCGCGTTGACGTTGTCCGGGTGGGTTCGTGAGGGGACGCAATCGCGGCTGGCGGGTTGCTGCTCGCCTAGCAAACGATGAGAGCAAGGCCGCCCGGCGCAGGCCTGCCCCGCCACGGGCCGGCGGTCCGAGCGGCACGCTGCCGTTTAGCCAGTTGGTGCAGGCTCTGCACCAGGCGTTGAGCAACGTCGGAGAACAGGAACGGCGGCGAGATCGCGGCAGCGAGCGGGGCCCGCCCCCGACGAGCCGGCGGTGTCTCAGCGGCTGACGAATCTCCGCGCACAGCCCAACAGGAAAGCGCGGTCGGACTCCTCCATGTGGCCCACCAAGTCCTTTAGTTGAAGTAGGAACCTGGCCTCCGAACCTTCGTTGCCTGAGGATTGCGCCAGATCTTCCAGCGTCCACCCCGGCCGGCCTGGAGCTGCTGCAGTCGCCGGCTCGTCCGGTGCGGGATGGAACAACCGGTAGAGAGGAACATTGAGGGCAGCCGCGAATTTCCCCAGCGTCTCGATGGACGGGACCGTGCGGCCGTGTTCGACCCGCGAGATGTAGCCCTGAAGTAATCCCGTCCGCCGTTCGATGTCGCCCTGGGACAAGTTCTTCCTTTCACGAAGTTGACGAATTCTTTGACCGATCGACATGATCATTCCCTCCCATGATGGACCTTGTACCGCCGGCGGGCAGCTCGGCTGCCAGGGGAGCCGGCGGGCTGGACTCACCGCCACGGCGACCCGGATCGAGTTTCTCCGGGCGCCGCGCAATGCGAGTGGTGTTTTCGGCCGGATCGTCGCTGATCCGGAGACAGCCCGGATGTTCCCCCAAGGTCAACAGTCCCCCGCTGCACGAACCGCTAAACCGTCTGTTCCCCGAACGAGGCGGCTTGCGACCGGGGCGCAAAGGTCGCGCCACAACGATCACGAGCAGTAGCGGCACGCAATCGCAGGCCGTCTGGCGCACGTCGCTCCAAGCCCGGTCTGCGAGCACCGCCTTATGTCTAGGGCTCGCCCAGATCTCCGAGCCCGAACAGACTAAAACTTGACCGAATTAATATCAGACTACTTGTGAGCATTCTAGGCTACTGCGGTTATTACGCTTGACATGGTAAAAGTACGAAAATCGGATGGGCACTGTTAACTGAAGAGATACATGAACGATCCTATTCCGGCTGCCGCCTTTCCGTCAGGTTCGCGCCTTCGGCCCAGCAGAGGCAGGCCTGGCAGTAATTGCGGGCGGAAAGTGGCTGACTTCGACGCTTTACAAGAATGCTGCCGGCGTCGCAGCCTGAGCCACGCGATTTCGGTGATTCGGGGGCGGTCATTCTCCGCCTCCGAACATCGCCGATCTGCAGCCTCCGTTCGATGAATTCGTTGACGCCATCGAGCCGGGCAGCGCAGAGCGGCGGCTTTTCCTTCGGATGCGTGCCCGCTCGCCGGTGGGCAGACCCAACCGATCAGTCCTCTATCCGCAGTGCCGTGCCATTCAATCTTGAATCTTGGATTCTCAATCTTCCATCACGGGGTGGGCGCCGTCAGCAGGATCCCGTACCCTTGCCGGCGCCGGCGCACCACCAGTGCACCAGGCTACTGCAAAGACAGGTCGCGAGGCCCGCTGCCGAACCCACGGCGCCTATCCCGAGCAGGGTGTTGGATGCGTCGTCCCCGGCTGCTGCGCAGCTCCCCATCATGAGACAGAGCCCGAATACCAACAGCAATGCTCCCGCGAGCATCGCAGACTTTCCCTCCCGTGGATTGCTGATCGCTACGGCCTGACGGTCGGCAGAACGCATGACCCGGCCTTCAAAACCGGGGCGCCGAGGGAACTCCAGCCGCGGTGCCCCAGGTAAGCAGCGCGATGTGGAAGTGCGAAGACTTTTACCACCGTTCTGCCAAAGACTTCTGTGATCCACATCACAGATGTCCGGTAGGCGGGCGCAGACTTTCGAGGGCCTGCGCCCGCCGGCCAAATTAGCGAGAGATGCCGGCACTCCGAGTGGCTCCGCCGCCTGGCCTACACTGTTCCACTTTTTTAGCAGCCTCGAAGGCCGAGCCTTCGAGAGGGAGATTGGAAGGGTCACTGGTCCCGGAAAGGCGGAGCCTTTCAGGACAGCAGGGCGGCAAAGCCGCAAATCACCGCGCGCACAAGGACAGAGCTGCAGACCACCGCCTGCAAAGGGGCGGAGCGGCAACCCGACCGGGCAGGCTTGCGTCCGGCGTGTTAATCGAGTAGTATCTTACTTCAGAAGTATAACACGTGCGGTTCTGAGGAGGTCATCATGGGTGAGGCGCGGCCACTATCGAAGTACGAAATTCGCGAAATTGAGGCGGAGATGAAGGCGGCGCGCACGGCTGACGACCTGCGGCGCGCGCTGTGCGTCTGGCTGCCCGAAGCGCTGGGCCTGAATCTTCCGCAAATCTCGGCGGCCGTAGGCTGGTGCCTCAACGCCGTGCGGCAGGTGAGGGCGCGCTATCTCGCCCGCGGCGCGAGCGGGCTGCACGACGGCCGGCAGCGGCCCTTCGCTTCCGGCGCGGCCCAGGAGTTGCGCGGGGCCTCGAAGCGGGCCCGCAACGTGGAAGAGTTCAAGCGCATTCAGTGCGTCTTGTTGCGCGTGCTCTTCGACCTCGATTCCAAGCAGGTGGCGGCTGCCGTGGGCTGGTCGCGGTGCACGGTCAGCGGGTTGCAGTCCACCTACCGCGCTGGCGGGCTGGCCGCGATTCTGGCGCTCGGGGACCCGGCGCTCGTCCCCGAAAACACCGCCCTGCAGTTGTGCGCCGCCATGAAGGCCGCCCGCACGGCAGGCGGATTGCGCCGGGCGCAATGCCTCTTCCTGCGGCTGGCGCTCGGCTTCCCCTCCGGCGTGGTGGCTCGCATCCTCGGATGGCGCCGGGACTCGGTGCAAGCATGGGTGCAGGATTACCGGCGCCACGGTGATGCGGCGCTGCGGCGGTCCGGACGCGGCGGCCGGCGGTGGAGGCTCCTCACCCACAAGCAGGAGGCCGCCGTACTCCGCAAGCTGAGCCAGGAGGACCGAAGTTGCGGCATGTTGATGTTTCCCGTCATCCAGCGCGCGTTTGAACAGGCGGCCGGCTGCCCGCTGCACTTCTCCGTGATTCACGAGATCCTCGACCGGCACGGCTGGACCCTGGCCGCCGTGGTGATGACCCCCCGCCAGATCCCCCTGCCGAAAGAAGTCGAAGGGGGGCACGTAGACCCCGTGATCCGCCGCCAGCTCCGCAGGCTGAAGACCCGGGGAAACTGACGGGGTGGCGCGCACATCTTTCAGGATGTGTGCGTCGCCCGACGCTGGCTGTAGCGCCGGTGTCCCCACCGGCGACTTCCCCGCGGAGGGAGCAGCTCCGAACAGCGGTGGGGACACCGATTCCATAATGGCGTCGGCTCCTGAGGTCCGGTAAGCTTCGGTTGTGTCCAGACCAAGGCTGCCGGGAAAGGAGCCGACAAGATGATTATCGGATGTGATTTGCATGCAGTGGTTTGAACGGATGGTGGCCGAGCAGGGCCACGAGTTGTGGGTGGGAGATCCGGCCGAGACTCGGGCCCGGGCGGTGCGGCGCCAGAAAACGGACACCCGGGACGCCGAGCATCTGCTGGACCGGCTGCTGACGGAGCGCTTCCCGCGGATCTGGGTGCCGACGCCGGAGGAGCGCGATCTCCGGCAACTGCTGAAGCATCGGGACAAGTTGGTGCGGATGCAGACGTCGGTGAAGAACCAGTTGCGCTATCTGCGGCGCGTCTGTACTGGATGCTGCGCCAGGCGGGCTCGACCCCTCCGCCGGGGCGGTAACCGGGCGGGTGGTTGCGGGCGGCGGGGACGGGTGTCAGGAAGCCTCAAACTGAACCACCACCCATTGCCGCATGCCTTGGCCTGTGTCTCGAACCCCCGTACTCCGCCCGCCCGAACGAGGTGGCACTGGGGGGACTCGCTCCGGGTTCCGCATGTTTGAACAGTTCTCTTCAGGATGCTCATTCCATGGAACTTACACCATCCGCAATTCTCGGATCTTGGGCATGTGCAAATCTGATAACCGACTGAGTCTGAAGAATATGGCGGTTTTGCTTTATATGGAATGGGAGTACCCCGAACCGGCGCCAAGCCGGAATGTCGCTTGTAATGAATGCGATACAGGATTTGAATGGCGTCTCCAAAGCCGGAATGGGGAGAACTGAGAATCAGGTAAGTTTAAAGAAATGGAGTGTTTGTAAGAAGAGCCGGCAAATGCCAAACCCACCAAACGCCCAGCCGCATGCCGGCCGTTGACAACGGAGAAAGGACCAAGGACCAAACTACTGCAACGCCCGAGCTATCATACCCCTTGCACTTCTACCTGTACTGGAGTTAACGTGTAGAAGTCGGAGGTATACACGATGACGACGGCAAAGTCCGATCTTCCCCAAGGCACGCTCGACTTGTTGATCATGAAAGTCGTCGCGCTCGGCCCTGTTCACGGTTACGCCATCGCGCAACGTCTGCAACAGGTGTCGCGCGACGTGGTGCAGGTTCCGCAAGGATCGCTTTACCCGGCCTTGCACCGGCTCGAGAACCGCGGCCTGCTGGCGGCGGATTGGAAACAGACCGAGACCGGGCGCGAAGCCAAGTTCTATCGCCTGACGCGCACGGGGAAGGCGCAGCTCGAATCTGAAACCGCGAGCTGGCAGCGCCTGGCGGAAGCCGTCGGCCTCATCCTCGGAATTGCCGAAGGAGGTGCGCGATGACTTGGTGGCAGCGGTTGTGGCGGCGAAGGCAACTCGAGGTGCAACTCGACAAGGAGCTGCGTTTCCACCTCGAGCAGCACGCGAACGATTTGATCGCACAGGGGCACGATCCGGTGGAAGCCCGGCGTCTCGCGAGGCTGGCGATCGGCGGTCCCGAGCAGGTAAAGGAAGAATGCCGCGATGCCCGCGGCACCCGCTGGCTGGAAGACCTGGGGCAGGACGTCCGCCATGCCGCGCGCCGGTTGCGCAGCAATCCGGGCTTTACGGCCGTCGGCGCGCTCACCCTGGCGCTCGGCATCGGCGCCAGCACGGCGATCTTCAGCGCCGTAAATCCCATCTTGTTCGAGCCCCTGCCGTACCCGCGGGCGGACCGGATCGTGATGATTTGGGACATCTTCCAGGGCGAGCGCAGCCAGGTGACGTTTCACACCTATCGCGAGCTGACGGCGCGCAGCCATTCCTTCGACGCGCTGGCCGCCTTCGAGCCCTGGCAACCCACCATGACCGGAGCCGCCGAGCCCGAGCGATTCGATGGACAGAGTGTGAGCTCGGGCTACTTCCAGACGTTGGGCGTAGTGCCCGCGCTGGGCCGCGACTTCATCGCGTCGGACGACCAATTCCACGGGCCCAAAGTGGCCATCCTCAGCGACGCTCTATGGCGCCGGCGCTTCGCCGCCAACCGCGCGATTGTCGGGGGCCAGATCACGCTCGACGGCGACAGCTTTACCGTGATCGGCGTCATGCCCCGCACCTTGGAGAATGTCCCGGCTCCCTCCGCCGACATCTGGTCCGCCATGCAGTACGACCCGGCGCACATTACCGACCTCCAGACGGCGGAGTGGGGTCATCACCTGCGCATGGTGGGCCGGCTGCGGCCAGGCGTCAGCCTCGATCAAGCCCGGCGTGACCTCGACACGATCGCCCGCACCCCGATTTCGGACTTTCCTCGGGCTCAGTGGGCGGCGCTCGGCCACGGCTTCATCGTCGATTCGCTCCAGGACGATGTGACGCGCGGCGTGAAGCCTGCCCTGTTCGCCGTTCTTGCAGCGGTGCTGCTGTTGCTTCTCATCGCCTGCGTCAACGTGACGAACCTTTTGCTCGCGCGGAGCGCTCAGCGGCAGGGCGAATTCGCCATGCGCGTCGCTCTGGGCGCGGGGCGATCGCGTTTGATCCGGCAAGTGCTCACCGAGAGCGTTCTGCTGAGTTTCGTCGGCGGCGCGCTTGGGATGCTGGTGGCGGAAAACGGCGTGCGCGCCCTGGTGGCCCTCGGTCCGCCGGGGCTGCCGCGCGTGGACGCCATTGGGGTTGACGGCGCGGTATTCGCTTTTGCGGTCGCGATCACCACCCTCATCGGTCTCGCTGTCGGACTCGTGCCGGCTCTGCACGCCTCCCGAAGCGATTTGCGTACCGGGTTAAAGCATAGCTCGCGGCAGACCGCGGGCAGTCACCCATTGACGCGCCGCGCGCTGCTGGTGGCTGAAGTGTCGCTCGCCCTGGTTCTGCTGGTGAGCGCGGGCTTGCTGCTGCGCAGCCTCAATCGTCTGTTCGCGGTCGATCCCGGTTTCGATCCCTCTCACCTGCTCACCCTGCAGGTGCAAACGTCCGGTCACAAGTTCGACGATCAGGCGAACGCCCCCGGCGTCGGCGCCGGCCTCCGGCGCCGCTTCTTTGCGCAGGCACTCGATGCGGTGCGCGGCGTTCCCGGCGTAAGCGCGGCGGCGTTTACCAGCCTGCTGCCTCTCACCGATCCCGAACTCGGCATCTACGGTGCGTTGTTCGAGAAGGACCAGCGCGGATTCGACGTTTATCGATACGCCGTGACGCCGGGCTACTTCGAAACGCTGGGCACGCCGCTTCTCCGGGGACGATTCCTCGACGAGCACGACGACGCCGGCTCGCCACCCGCCGTGGTGATCAGCCAATCGCTGGCCCGGCGCGAATTCGGCAGCCAGAACTCCATCGGCCAGCGCGTCCATATCGGCCCCATGGACCGGCCCTGGTTCGCCGTGGTGGGCGTGGTGGCCGGTGTCAAGCAAGCGTCTCTGGCCGATAACCAGCAGGACGCGGTGTACATTACCGCTGCCCAGTCGTGGTTCGCGGACGACGCCATGTCGCTGGTGGTGCGCGGGCGCGGCGATGCCGGCGCCCTCACTCCCGCCATTCGCAAGGCGATCTGGTCGGTGGATAAAGATCAGCCGATCGTGCAGGTGGCCACCATGGACAGCCTGCTCGAGGCCACGGCCGCCGAGCGGCGCTTCGCGCTCGTTCTGTTTGAGGTGTTCGGCGTGGTGGCGCTGATGCTCGCCGCCACCGGCATTTATGGCGTGCTCTCCGGCAGCGTCACCGAGCGGCTGCGCGAGATCGGCGTACGATCAGCGCTGGGAGCGTCGCGGGGCGACATCCTGACGCTGGTGCTGCGCCAGGGGATGACGCCGGCCGCGCTGGGCCTGCTGATCGGCTTGATCGCAGCCGTGGCCGCGAGTCACGCCCTGGTCACGCTGTTGTTCGGCGTTTCCCGCCTCGATCCTCTTACATACTTCGGCGTGATTGTACTGCTGGCGTGTGCGTCAGGGGTTGCCTGCTGGGTGCCGGCCTGGCGCGCGGCAGGAGTCGATCCGGCGATCACGTTGAGGGCAGAATAACCGTATCGCTCTCCGCTGGTAGCCTATATAACTGGCCACCCTGTGCCCGCATCCGGCGCCCGCATGGCGCTGGGATCTCGGGCTCGCGATGTGGCGCGGCTTGTGCTTCGGAGGCCATTTTGGAGCTTTGCATTGCAGCCTGAATGACCGAGAGAAGTTCCTTGGCGCCGACCGGTTTTGAAAGATAGCCGTCCATGCCCGCCGCCAGGCAGCGCTCCCGGTCGCCTTGCATGGCGTGGGCGGTCATGGCGACGACGGGCAGATGGGCTCCAGTTGCTTCTTCCTTCTTTCGGATGGCGGCTGTAGCCTCAAACCCGTCGGCCTCGGGCATCTGGACGTCCATTAGAACGAGGTCGAAGGTCTCGCATTCAAGCCGCCTCAACGCCTCGCGCCCGTCGGCGGCTGTCACTACGCAGTGGCCGTGCTTTTCAGCAAGCGCGAGGCCAGCCTTTGGTTCACAATGTTGTCTTCAGCGAGCAGGATATGCAGGGGCCTTCTCTCCTCCCGTAACGAAGGGCTGGCGAGCGGAGCCGGCCATGATGTAACCCGAGCCCCGAAGGGCGCGCGGAGGGTCGCCTGGGGTTACACGCTGCGTCGCGCAAAAGCCCCAATTCAAATTTGAAGCCTGCCAGGCCGCCCTTCCTTCCCAACCCCCCTGAAGCGAAGTTGTGTCGACCAAAACCGGTTGTAAGGTGCCTCAGAAAGGGCTGTTTTTTTGGGAAATCGTGCAGATTCTGGACACTTTTCGCTTTTTCGACCTGCGTTGTAAGTTGTTGAAAACATGGGGCGCGACTTTGGCCTGTTTTTGCCCGTAAGTTGTTGAAAACTGGTTCGAGGCGCGAACGCCAGGACGGCTGTAAGTTGTTGAAAGTTGGTTCGAGGCTGGAGGACGTGTGAGGAGCGTTCCATGGCGACCTGATGCCACCGCTCGTGAGGTTCGAATGGCGAACTTCGATCGATATCCGGCTCAGCGCTCGATCAACCTCTCCCGAATGGCGTAGCGCACCAACTCGCTAAACGAGCGCAGCCCCAGCCTTCGCATGATATTCGCGCGGTGGGCCTCGGCGGTCCGTTCCCCAATCCCCAACGCCGCCGCCGCTTCCTTGTTGCTATTGCCCTGCGCGAGCAGGCGCACCATTTCCAACTGGCGGGCGGTCAACGGCGACGCCCGCAGCAGGTCTTCGGCGTGGCGCGCTCTGCCCTTCACCATCTCCTGGTACATCTTCTGGGAGACCCGTGAGGTGAAAAAGCGCTCTTGACGCGCCGCCGCCGCTACTGCCGTCACCAGATCGGTGTCCAGATCGGACTTGAAGACGTAGCCCCGCACCTCCTCGCGGAACATCTGCACCATCGTCAGGGGCGATTCGTCCATGGTGAGCACCACCACTTCGCTCTTCGGGCTCACTTCCCGGATGCGGTGCACGGCGTCGGGGGCCGGCATCCCGGGCATGCTGACGTCCAGCACCACCACGTCGGGGTGCAGCCGCCCCGCTTTGTCCACCGCGTCGTCAGCCGAGGTGGCTTCTCCGCAGATCTCCCAGCCCGGCGAGGCGTGCAGCAGCGCGCGAACGCCGCGCCGGATCAAGTCGTGATCGTCGGCAATCAGAATGCGGAGTTTGTGGCTCACGGCTTCGCTCCCGCCAGCGGCAGGCTGACCCTGACACTCGTGCCGTCGCCGGGCCGCGATTCAACGTCCAGCCGCCCACCCACTGATTTCGCCCGCTCCTCCATCAAGACGAGGCCCAACCCGGGTTGCCCGGCCTTGCCCATGAGCTTCGCTATTTCGAATCCCCGGCCGTCATCCAGCACCTCGACGCGCACCGTATCCGCTGCGCGCCGCACCCGTACTTGGGCGGTTTGCGCCCCCGCATGGCGGTGGATGTTCGACAGGCTCTCCTGGAGAATCCGCAGCAGGGCGTTCTCCACCTCGGCAGGCAGGGCGTCGACCTCGGGATCCACCTCCAGATCGACCTTGATGCCGCTGCGTTCCCCAAATCCCTCCACATACCAGTGCAGGGCCACCTTGAGCCCCATTTCGTGCATCAGCGGCGGGTGCAGAAGATACGAGACGGTCCGCACCTGACGCAGGATCTGCTTGCCGAGCTCGAGGCTCTCGGCGAGCGTCGTCTGGGCGTCTTCGTCTTTGACGGCCGCCTTCAAGGCCGCGGAAAGGTTCATGGTTAGGGCCACCAGCGAGGTGCCCACCACTTCGTGAAGCTGCCGGCCGTATCGCTGCCGTTCCTCATCCTGAAGCTGCATGGCGCGCCCGGCCAACTCCTTCAGCGATGCCTCCAACCTCCGGGGGCGGGTCACATCGAGGGCGAACCCCTCCACCACGCCCGGGCCCGCCTGGCCGTCGGCCACCAGGCTGGCGTTCAGCGCCAGACGCGCGGCCGTCCCGTCCTTGCGCAGGAGGTGGATATCGTGGCCGCTCACGCTCTTGGCTTCCCTCAAGCGGGCCGCCACGCGCTGCCACTCCGAAGCCTCCACACCCAGCGCCGTGAGGGAGGCGCCCGTCACGTCCCCGCTTCGCTCCACCCCCAGCAGGCGGGCAAAGCTATCGTTGCAATCGAGCACCCGCCCTTCCAGGCTGGCGCGAAAGTTGCCGGCCACGTTGCGCTCAAAGAAGCGCCGGTACCTCCGCTCGGACTCTGCCAGTTGCCGCTCCCGCTCGTTGCGCTCGGTGATGTCGTGGTTGATTTCCACGGCCGCCCGGGGCCGGCCGCGCTCATCCGGCAGCACCGTCCAGTGGCTCAGCACCGTCACCAGCCGGCCGTCTTTGGTGGTCTCCACCAACTCGCCGGTCCAACGGCCGCGCCTCAAGAATTCCGCCCTGATCTCCTCGGCGGGCGCGGGGAAGACGGTCTTGAGCAGGACGGACTTTTGCGCTCCCAGCGCCTCCTCGCGCGTGTAGCCGTAAAGCAGCTCGGAGCCGTGGTTCCAGAAGGTGATTCTGGAGTCCAGGTCGCGCATGGCCACCGAGTCCGGAACCAGGTCGAGCAACTGTTCCTGATGGCGGACATCCGACTTCAGAAGGTGGATATCCACCAGCGCCAGCACCGTGCCGGCGATGCGGTTGTCGGTGGTCTTGTAGGGCCGGACGCGGAGCGAGTACCAATGCCCGTCGGCGTCCCGCACTTCCGCCTCGCGCACCGACACGGTGTCCACCACCTCTTCGATCAGCGCCTCGAGATTCCGGAATTCGAGCGTGTGGCGCAGATCGCTGATACGGCGTCCGACGTCCGTGGGAATAATGTTGAACACCCTCTCGGCCGCAGGCGTAAAGCGGCGGATGCGCGTCTCGTTGTCGAGGATCACCACCGGAATATTCACGCTGCTCAGGAGGTTCACGAGGTCGTTGTTCACCACATTCAGCTCCGCGTTGCGGTTCTGGAGCTCCTCGTTGAGCGTGATGAGTTCTTCGTTGGTCGACTGCAGCTCCTCCTTGGCCGTCTCCAACTCCTCGTTCGTGCTCTGCAGCTCCTCGTTGCTCGAAAGAATCTCCTCGTTGGCGGCGCGCAGCTCTTCGCTGGCCGCTTCGTGCTCTTCCGTGATCGCCTGAAGGTACTTTTGGGCTTTCTCCAATTCGCGGCGCAGCTCACCGGCCTCGTCCTCGCGGCGCGGGCGCCGGCCCCCGGCCTGCTCCGGCGGCCCGGCGCCGGCCGCGGGCCCAAGCACCTCCGCTGGGGGCGACGGCTCGAAGACCACCATGAAATAGCGCTCCCGGGCGCTGGGCCCCGCCAGAGGCGCCACCTCGAGGTTCACCGGCTTGCTCCCGCCGTTGATCCTTACGGGCCTCCTCTCCCGCCGGACGGCGCGCCCTCCCTTGCGGGCTTCCTGCACCATGGCGAGGATGTCGAAAGCGAGCCCTTCGCGCACAATCTTCAGCAGATTCAGGCTCGCCTCGCCGGGCGCGGGCTCCAGGTAGGCTCCCGTGCGCCCCAGGAAACGGAGCGCGCGCAGGTCCTGGTCCACAATCACGGCAGCCGGCGTGTAGCGGCTCAGCAGCAGGCGCTGCGCCTCGCGTTGCAGGTCAAAACCGCCACGCCAGACCTGCTCCCCAGCGGTCGCGGCCTGCGCACGCGGCGCCCCGAAATCGGCGCTGCCCATACCCACCGGCAAGCGGCCGGCGCCGGGCTTCTTGGCGTAAAACTTTCGGCCGCGGTCCACCAGGGTGAACAGGTCCGCAGCCCCGCCCACGCCCTCGGCGCTGCCCAGCAGCAGGTAGCCCTCCGGCTTGAGCGCGTAATGAAAGATGCCGAGAATTTTCTTCTGAAGCTCGGGCTTGAGGTAAATCAACACGTTCCGGCAACTGATCAAATCGAGGTTTGAAAAGGGAGGATCCCTCGTCAGGTCGTGCCTGGCAAAAACACAGAGATCGCGCACCGCCTTCGAGATCTGGTAGCCACGGCTCGTCTTGGCGAAGAAACGCCGCAAGCGCTGCGGCGAGACGTCGGCCGCGATGCTCTCGGGGTACAGGCCGGCGCGCGCCTTCTGCACCGAATTCTCGTTCACATCGGTGCCGAAGAGTTGCAGGCGCGTCGAGCGCGAATTCTCTCCAAAGTACTCCAGCAGATAGATGGCCAGCGAATAGGCCTCTTCCCCGGTGGAGCATGCCGGCACCCAGATTCGGATGGACTCGTCCGCGCGCCTCTTCTTGGCGACCCCGGAGAAGATTTTCCGCTTCAAGATCTCGCCGATTTTCGGGTCGCGGAAGAAAGAGGTCACGCAAATCAAAATGTCCTGGCACAAAGCCGCCGCTTCCCCGGGGTTCGCAAGCAGAAAGTCAACGTAGTCCTCGACCCGGCCGACCTTCACCACCAGCATCCGTCGCTGAATGCGGCGCTTCAGGGTGGTCTCGCGGTAGTAGTTAAAGTCCAGGCCGGTGGCCTTCCGGACGATGGCGAAGATCTGCTGAAGAGAACTGGCGGCTTCCGGCGCCGGCTCAACCTCCGCCACCGCCTGCGCCGGCGAAACGTACGGATGCTGCGCGATCGCCACCAGTTCGCGCCCGATCACTTCGGGACTCATGACGAAGTCCACGCAGCCAGCGTTCACCGCGCTTCTCGGCATTTCAAAAAACTTCGCCGAGATCTCGTCCTGGGCGAAGGTGATGCCGCCTTCGGCCTTGATGGCCTTCAGGCCCGCGGTGCCGTCCGAGCCGGTACCGGACAGGACGACCCCGACCGCTCCGCTCTTGCGGTCTTCGGCCAGGGACTGGAAGAAAAAGTCGATGGGCGTGTGCTGCCCGGCGCCCACGGCACGCTTGCTGAGGCGCAGCGCGCCATGCCGCATGGCCATTTTCACATTCGGTGGGATGACGTAGACGTGGTTCGGCTCCACCTTCATGCCGTTGCGCACCTCCGTCACCGGCAGGCGCACGCCGCGCGACAGCAGACCCGCCAGGGCGCTTTCGTGTTGCGGAGCGAGGTGCTGCACCAGCACGAAGGCCATCCCTGTATCAGCAGGCACGTGCTTTAGAAACTGCATGAAGGCTTCGAAGCCCCCGGCCGAGGCGCCAATGCCTACCACGGGGAAATTCTGCGAGGGGGCCGTTACCGATGGCATACGGCTGGCGAGCCGGGGCTTCGTCCGGGCTCGAGCGGGCGCGGCGTGGGTCTTCTTCATGCGCGCTCCTGGCAGTGAGGCTCTTTGGCTATCGCCAGGCCGGGACGAGTTGGGCGACTTCCGCATTGTCGGCCAGCTTGTTGACAAAAGCAAGCAATGCCAGGTGGGGAAACATCCACCCGGCGCGCTTGAAATGAGAAGCTCCACAGCGATACGTACCCGAGTAATATACACTAAATGATCGTAAGAATACGAATTCCCGCCCGAGTATCAGCCGTTTATCTTTCACGAATTGCGATGTTATAGCCGCCAACTCCGCGGCCCCAGGTAGCCGGAGCAGCCCTCCGAGGTCGTCATCCCCCGAAATCATCCCGCTCCCCTGTGTTGGACGGCAACCGCGACGCTCCCACAGCCACGAGGCGGGCCGCGGCGCCGCAGGGCCGCCACTGCGTGCGACAGATGCCTACGGGGATTGTCACCTCCTAGTTACAATGACCAGTCACCTACCAGTGACGACGGCGAGCGGCGGTCGCAACCGGATGCCAGTCCCGCGCAGTAACGTCTTGCCTATCAACCACAAAGCGTCTACCCACTCAGTTCAGAGCTTTGGCAGGAAAAGTGCAAATCAAATCGGCGGAGAATGGGAGTCGTCGTCAGGCAGACTCCAGGAGCTATGTCAATGTTTATTGGTCAGAGAATCCGCGAGCTTCGCGAGCGGAAGGGCCTCTCCCAAAACGACATCGAGGAGGCCAGCGGGCTGCGCCAATGGTACCTTTCGTGGGTCGAGCATGGACAGACGGTTCCGTCGCTCGAGACGCTGGAACGCATCGCGGCCGCCTTGGAGGTTCCTCTTTATTGGCTCTTTTACTCCGAGGACGACAGCGCGGCCAGCCGGCAGGCGCTCACGGCGCGTTCGGCTGAAACAGCCCTCAGCGAGGCAGGATCGCCGGCGGGCGAAACGCGATTTCTGCTAAAGCTCTCGGAGTTGACGGGAGCGCGGGTCGATTCCGACCCCGCTTGTCTGCTCGACCTCGCGCGCCGGATGCTGAGCGGCAAGCCAGTGAACTAGGTCCCGCTGGCGCGAGCGCACCCCGCCCCGAGCCGTTCCAAACGGGTTGTGCCGCACCGGCAGGGCACGCCTTTGAACTGGTCTTGCAGGGCGTGCGGCGGAGATCCCCAGCGACCAACGAGTCATCCCTCAATCGCCTGTCGAGCGCCGCCCTCGGGGCCGCCGAAGCGGATGGCGCCGCAGCCCCGGGGGTTGATGCCATTATGTGCTTTCTCGGGCACAGCGAGGGTCTTTCGGCTGGAACCGTCTGTCAGCTCGCGGCAAATGGAGCGGATGCGATGGAAGCGATTACCTGGGTCATGTTTGTGATCATCGGATTCATCGCCGGGGTCATCGGCAAAGGCCAGCACGCTGGCAGCCTGCGCGCGATTGTCGCCGCTATTCTGGGGGCTGTGGTCGGAGGCGGAGTCCTGAGCTGGCTGGGCGTGTTGAGCGACGTCGCCGGCCGGGTTGGGCTTGGCGACTTCGAAATCGTAGTTTCGCTGATGATGGCCGGTGTGGGGGCTGTGCTGTTTATGGGCATCTTGCCCCTTCTCTCGCGAAAGGGCTTGCACGATTAGCCTTCGGCGCCCGCGCTCCGACGTGCCGCAAGATCGAGCTCCCGGCCCTCACCCGTACCCTTAGAAATCATCTGTCCTTGCCCATGTAACACGACCGCCATCTGCAGCCTTCCTTGCCGGTGAGTGTGAGCCTGCGAGCTCGAGCCCGCCATCCCTCGCGGAATTCGTCGCGCCGGCTCAGTGGCTGACAGCGGGTGCAGAAGCTGGTCGCCGACGGGGTGCGGGCGACTGGCAGCTGGCAGCGCAACATCCTGGAGAAAGTCCGCCGATGGTATTACAACCCGATGAAGAGCGCCGGGCTGGCGATTTATGGGACCGTGAATCGGAAAGCCGGCCAGGCACCCCGCCGGGCCTTTCAGCCTCGCCGGCAAGATGCCCACTCGGCTCGGGTGAAGCTCCTCGAGCCAGACGAGCCGGAGCTACTGAGGTGTCTTGGTTTCGTCTTGTATCTCGGGCGTAGTCTGCGCGCCACAAAACTGATCGATCGCTGCTTTGTGGAGGTGCGGCGGACGCGACCGAGGGTCTGGTGTGTCCTCCCACAGAGCGTGCATCGGACTGTCTTTTCGAGCTTCAACCACTTCAACGGAGACTGGCGGAGCCGTCTCGTACGACTCGGGTTAAATCTAATATGGCGCGATTACCCCTCCTTTGGTTACATTTTAGGTGGCGCGATACCGCAATTGCGTTCCGGGGCAGTGCGGTGTATGTTAGGCGTCGATCGAGATTTGGAAATGGAATGTCCGGTTGAGGAATAGTCCATGACGCCGTGGACCATCCCCTAAGTCTGGCAGGAGAAGAGTCCGTTAATCTCACAGTATCAGGAGTGAAAAAACATGATTGTCGACCGAGCATGGACCGAGCGCAATCTCGGGTTCGATCCCATCGCCAGACCCGCGCCCTCGTCAACCTTCTCGTTCGCGCCGGCAGCGCAGGCGCCCAGCAATGAGGATCTGCAGCGAGAGATGATCGATTTCGATTCCGAAGCACCGGCGGGCAGGGAGTTTCTGGCCTTCACGACGGGCACCGGGCTCTCTCGATTCACGGACATCCCGTGGCCCAAAGGCCTGGCGCCCATAACAGGCCCCGCTCCCAGCAGCCGCAGTACCAGCCCACTGCCACCCGCGGACGTTCTGGTGGTCACGTGGACTGTCGATGAGGGTCATGCCCTGAGCCGGGTGCTGACTCCAGGGAAGGATTCTCACAACGATTACCGCTCCTACACGCACAATTACGCTTCGATCTCCAGCAAAATGCGCCCCGGATGCCCGGCCCGCCAGGCCAAGCGTCTTGGCGCCTATTGGACGACGACGATCGGAGGTAAGAAGGTGGTAGTCTTTAAATCCGACTCCCACATGTCGCAGGATGGCCCGCAGCTTCCCAATGAGGACGTGTGGAAGCAGATCATCGATGAGGTTAGGCCCGCACTCGTCATCACCACCGGGACCGCGGGCGGCATCGGCACCCACTTTGAAGTGGGCGACGTGGTGGTGAGTCCGATCGTGCGCTTCGATTGCATTTCGAAGTTCAAACGCGAGACCTTCCGCGATGCTCACTATTCGACGAGTCCGCCCAAGACCAAGTTCTTTGCAAAAGCAAAGCAGCTCTTCAAAGCCAACGCCGGCCAACTGCCGAAGGACAACACCCGGCCCCCGAATATCGCGCGGGTTTCTCCGAACGCCCTGGCGTCGTCGGTGGTGACGACAGATTTTTTCGGGTTCGACACCTCCGACAATCACTATCATCTTCAGGGCCTGGGGGATGTATCGGAGATGGGAGACGCCGTTCTGGGTTTGGTCGCCAGCCAGATGGGGGCGGCAGCTCCTCGCTGGGTTGCGGTGCGAAACGTCTCCGATCCGCAGATCAAGGCCGAGGGCACACTCAAACAGCAAGCTCAGCTCGCTGCGCAGATCTACAAGGGGTTCGGCCGGTGGAGTGCCGTGTGCAGCGCAATCGTGTGCTGGGCGCTGATTGCCGCCGAGTGAGAAACGGCAACCTTACGGGTGGACCTAGACGCCCGCTCGACCGCACCGGCGGCGTTGCAAGTCGCTCGCCCGGCCGATGGTGGCTTTGGCACAACGCTCGATTCCCGTAAGCTACTGATTCCATTTAACCCGAAAACTTACAAATCTGGCTTTCGTGGCTTTGTGTAAATTTTACAACTCGTTGATACCAAAGGACATTGTGGCTTTGGAGAGCCCTTCCAAATATTGTATCTAGTTCATTCTGCACGATATCGTGGGTTTGGGAAGCTCTTCGTTTTTTGTCCATTTTCCTGGCATCTTGTTGATTGCGTTCGACATCGCGGCGTTTCGCAACCGGCCGCAATGCCCGACACGTCCGTATGTTGTTCATTCCGCATGACATCGTGGCTTTTGCAGCGGTGCATTGTGGGAGGTGTTCGGTCCTAGCTCCTGGCACCTGGATCAGTGCGGGTTGGGTCCCACCCCAACCCGTTGCCGCTTTTGTGGCCCTGCATCCCCGCAAGTAGCACGAAACATTGTACATTCCGGCTTTGAACGCTCTTCCCGGCCCTTTTGCGCCAACACGGGGTGCAAACCTGCAAGTGGCACGAAACATTGCACATTCCGGCCTAAACGGTCCCCGCGCCGAATCGGGAAATCTGCGATAAACGAGCCACGATCTACGAGCAACAGGCAACGGACCACGGACAACGGGACAGAGAACGAGCCCGATCCCGGGCTTCGAGCAAGAAGTAGAGGGCCGGCCTCGATACGTTAAACACAATGGTATTGACTGTATATGACTGGGAGGCCGGATGTCAAGCGAAAAGTGTCGAGTGCCGCCGCCGGCCAGCCGGCGCGCCTTTGTCCGCGACACTCGGCTTGGCACGGAGGTTACGCGTCGTCATCTGACCATGTCGGTCACGGTCAACTCGGATAACTTCCGAGTGGGCGACCACAAGGGAGTTGGGCGCCGGGGTGAGCCCTACGGCGCTGATCGGGGGAAATCGGCGGCGCAACAACGGTCCCCGCCCCCTGAGGCCGTTCGGAGGTTGGAATCGTCCCCGGAAGGGGCATGGTTCTCGGTGGCGGGTCAGGATTTCTCGACTATATCGTCCTTGTACTTCTCAAAAATCGCCAAAAACTCCTCCTTCTCCCTGAGAACGACGCCGTGTTTTTCCAACGCGGCCGACGCGTGTTCCATGTTGGCCTGCCACTCAGCTCCGGTGATGCCGAGGCCGGCGTGCGCGGTCTTCATGTCCCGCCCGATGTAAACGCACGGACCTCCGGCGAGCGAGCAGATTTGGCCGACCAGCAACTGACGGGCACGCTGCTGAGAGTCCAGACTTCGCCCCCCGCCGAACCGCGCAAACCTGGGATCACTCCGAAAGCGACCTAAGAACTCGTCGATGACGGCAGCAATCACGTCGTATCCTCCCAGGCGTCGGTAGAGCGTCTCCTCCGGCTGGCTATTGAGAGATGTCATACATTCCTCCTCCTCCACACGTGGGTGCGATCGCTATGACTCCTGCCGCGAGACTTGATGCTCGCGAAGGATAGCGTCTATCTCCCCCGAGGTGAAGCAGTTTAGCTGCACGATCTTGGCTTGGGAACGCAGAGTAGGAGGCACAATGGAACGAGCCTCCTCCTTGCTGGCAACTTCCGCAGTGATCCAGGCTTTGTGCTCGCCGTCCCTGCACCCCCAGTCCGCATGCGTCAAGAAATGGGAGCCGGTCTTCAAAAAGATGTCCACGACCCGAGCGCAGGCTACGCGCTCGGGCTCATGCGGAACCTCAATCAGAAATCTTGCCATGGCTGGTCTCCTCTCATTGATCGGATCTTCCGGGGCGGCCGCCTCTAGACCGCGACCGTCAAGATGCCAGTCGCGATCAGTGCGACGGCCCAGATGAGATCCAAGTTCAGCCAGGCTTTCCGAAGAAGAGCCAGGCCGAGCTTTTCATATACGACCCAGGCAACAAAGCCCGTCACCATCAGGTATCCCAGAGTGTGGATGAGAACTGCCGACAGGTTTGCCGATCCGCCCATGGCGGCCATGTGAACGTGGTGCATCGAGACGGTCGAACCCGCCGACGAGTCTCCACCGTGCATTCCGAATAGAACCGGCAACACCATGAGGCCGGCGCCGTGTGCTGAGGCCATCAAGAAGGACCAGATGGCGAGGTCGCCAAAGCCAACCCGCATTCCTCCAAAGCGAGGATGCCGGTGGCGCAGCAGGTGGTAGAAACCGAGGGCAAGGAGGATGACCGCAACCCCGATCTTCAGACTGCGCAAGGGGAGCACGGCCTGAACCAGGCCTGCCAGCGCCACCACCACACCGATCGCCAGCGCGTGTCCGGCGGAAATGGGTACGAGAGCCCGCCAGACTGCCCTGGGGCTTTTCTGCTGCATCCCCAGGGCAACAGCGAAGAGCCATCCCATCCCCGGATTGATTCCGTGATAGGCCCCGAGCAGAAACAGCGTCGCCCAGGGCCAGGAAATCATCTCGTTCATGACGGGTAACAGTACGAGTCGGAAGAGGCGTCGCCCCCTTCTAAGCGGACTTGGTGGGAGCGATGCCCGTCGAACTCGAGGAAAAAGTTCTCATCCAGCTCCATGCCTCCTTCCCTTTTTATGTCGACCTTGACCATCCAGCTTCTGAGGCCGTCGGGGTAGAACTGCTCGTCGACGGTGGAATAGAGTGAGTTGGTGAAATAGACGCGGCGGCCGTCGCGGCTGATTTCGACCATCTGCGGTCCGCCGTTGAGCGCCTGCTTGGGCTTCTTCGGGTGCGCGGCGCGCCGGACCATTCCGCCCAGATGCAAAGAGCCGGTCTTCCTGGGGTTGAAAGGGTCGCTCACGTCATACTGGATGAACTCGCCAGTGCCCCAGCACGAGACGTAGAGGAAGCGGTCGTCGAGCGACAGATCGATGTCCGTCACGAAGGGCGGAACGGCCTTGAAGTCCTTCAACATCGGCGGTAACTGGTCAGGATGGGCCGGCTCGGCGGGAATCTCGATGACCTTCTTGATTTCCCACTTGCCGTTCGAGCCGTGCCACGCCCAGACAGACGCAGAAAGGTCCTTCAGCGAGACCACCACACCGACGAATCCGTAGGCTTTCGCCGGGTCATGCGCCGGACGAACCTCGAAGACGAGTTGGTTCTCCTTCCCGAGGTCGAGAACCTGCTGGTGACGCCGGCTCCGCAGGTCCCAGACGTGGAGGTTGTGCCCGTAGCCGCTATTCAGCAGAACTTCTGGAACGAGCCCGTTTTCGAAGGTTTTCGGCGTCCCCCACTCGCTGCTGATCATAGTGTCATAGCCCAAGTGCCACCAGAAATCGTAGGCGAGATACTGGGGACCACGGTCGAGTTCCCATTTCCCCAGCACGTCGAAATTATCCGCGTCCATGATAAAGATCCCACCCGGGCCGTCGCCGCTGGGTGAGCCGAGTGCGCTGACGTAAATACCGTCGGGCCCACAGTGGACGGTGTGTGGCCGGGAGTAGCCCGTTCGTTCGGCCAACGTTTCGGGCTCGATGATTTTCACGATCTTGGGGTTTCGCGGATCGGGTTTTGTATCAAGGACGTGGATTCGCGAAGACCGTATTCCCGGCACGATGAGGTAACGGCGCTCCATGTGGGCATGGGGCGCGTAAGGGGAAAGGCAGGAACTGCAGGCGTTCCAGCCAAAATGGTGCAGTTCGTCGCCGGCATTCGGCATGTCGACTTGGCCGACCACCTGGCCGTAGGTCTTGGACGTGGAATCAACGTCCACGACCGCGATGGCGTCTGGCTTCCCCACCAGTGTCGGATTGAGCAGCGCCAGATACGCCAGTTTCTCTGGCGGTGCTTCCATGGCCATCTTGGCAGATGGATAGAAAGTGGGATCGGGTCGTAATAGTGTCATACTTGGTCTCCTTTCAGTGAATTAGGGTTGTGCACTCTCTCCGAGAGCTCCTGTCAAGCACGTGGGGATCATCACAAATTATCCTCGAGCGCCCCGGGGCCAGGAGGTTCGCCCGCCGTTACGTGTTACGCCGGGCGAATGTTCTGGTTTACGCGGAAGAAGTTTGTGGGATCGTATTTCTTCTTGATCCCGGCAAGGCGGTTGTAGTTCTCGCCGAAGGAGGCTTTGACGCGATCCTGACCTTCCTCCATCATGAAGTTGACGTAGGCGCCTCCGGCCGAGTACGGGTGCAAGGCGTCAAAGTATTCCTTGGTCCAGTTGGTGATACCCTCGTTATTCTTTGGGTCAGGATCGATGCCCACAATCACACCTGCCAGTAAACAGTCGCGATAGTTGAAGGCCGTGTCTGCCCTGCTAACGCGGTGAACCGCGCCATTAATGGCATACAGGTGCGTCAGGGAAAGCCCGGCGGGAATCCTCTCGGCGTACTTCTGATGCACAGGAATAGACGCATCGCTGAGTTCCTTGGGGAAGTCGGCGCGCCAGTACATTTGCAATCCGGGCGGCAAAAGGGGATCGAACAGACTCTGCAGTACTGGAAAAGGCATCGGCCCCGCGTGATCGAGCAGCGGCTTGCCCACGCTGCGCATGGGTTGGGTGGCTTTCTCCGCTCTTTCGGGCGCGGCCGTCGAACACCAGATCACCGCGCACACTTTCTGATTATGCAAATGCGCTGGGAACAAGGGGACGGGAGGGACGTTCATAAACGCGAGGAAGCCACTTACATCCTCAGGCGCCTGAGCGATGAACTCCCGGTAAGCCGTGATCACCTGAGGCGTCTGGTCCAGAGGCCAGAAGGTTGGGCCCGCGCTGACCATCGCAACTGGACGCAGGCGGAAGAGAAATGACGTGACCACGCCGAAATTGCCGCCCCCGCCGCGGACCGCCCAGAAGAGGTCTGGGTTTTCCTTTTCGCTCGCGGTGACAAAGCAGCCGTCGGCGAGAACCATGTCCACGGCGAGAAGATTATCGATCGTGAGGCCATAAGGGCGGCTCAAGTGGCCGACGCCTCCCCCCAGCGTGAGCCCCGCAATTCCGGTGGTGGAAACTGTCCCGGTCGGCGTCGCCATACCGAAGGCATGGGTGGAGTGATCGACGTCGCGGCCGGTACAACCGCCCTCGGCGCGCACCGTTCGCCCGGCGGGATTGACCCGCACGCCGCGCATTCGGGAAAGGTCGATCACCAGGCCGCCGTCGCAACTGCCCAGTCCCCCGGCGTTGTGGCCGCCGCCGCGAATGGCCACCAGCAGGTCCTGTTCGCGAGCAGCGCGTACTGCCGCAATCACGTCGGCCACGTCTACGCAACGGGCGATCGCCGCCGGATGCTTGTCGATCATGCCGTTGTAAACCTTTCGCGCCGCCTCGTACCCCTCGTCCGCGGGCGTCAGGATATTGCCCAGTAATTGTTGTTTGAGTCGTTCGACTGCTCGTTCTACCGACATCACGCACCTCCTGCTTGAACTGTGGTCGCGCGCCCAGATTGACCCGCTGCCGACTTCGCTGCCGTGTTGCTCCCACCCCGCTCCTTGCCCAACAGCCGGCGAATCAGCATGGGGACGCGTTTCCGAATTGGCTTCCCTTGACTGTCTCGCTTCCATTCACTCCCTGCTTCACATCATTCTTTGCCCACGGGAGGGTCTGAAGGGCGAACCTCCACCGTCCGCGGAGCAAGTGGTAGACGAACGAGCCAAAACAAAAGCCCCCGATTGCGACCGCCAGGGCGGCTGCCAAGAAGATCGCCTCAACCGCGTATGCCGCGAGACTGAATCCGGCGTGCATCAGCAATACGATGGTTAGCGCGATGGTTCCGGCCTCCGTTTCTGCGGCGCGCCTGGGTGCCGGGGAAGGGTCAAGGCGAAACGCCCCCGGTTGGCTGCCGAGGGTCCGGATGTACAGCGCACGAAACGGATTCAGTTTCGGAAACAGCGCACTCCACCACAGAAGGGTGCAGAGGGCCGCGAAGACGGCTCGCGACTGGAACAAAATGCCGGCAACGATCCCGGCGAGCACGATTTTGGGCTGAAATACAAGCGCAGCATACTGACGCGGGTCGACCGCCGGAGCAGGATCCTGGTAGCCCTGTTGGAGAATAAAGTTGCGCTTCGCCGCATTCCCGATCGCCGTTGCCCGGCGAACGTACCCGACGAAGCTGTAGGCAAACCCCAAAAGCCTGGCGCCACGTCCGGCGCCGGGATTGATGCTCGCGCCACATTCCGCGACCTGAATTGATGAAGCACCCGGGGTGCTAGCCCCGCGTGCGATTGCTTTTCCCTCATACGACATTGGGTTCTCCTCCTGTTCCCCGCCGTTCCGGCTCTGCCCGCAGGGTCAAGGCGCGCCGAACAACCGGCTCGGTCACAACCTTTACGGATGCGACTGTCACAGACCCGCTACGAGCCATGCTTATCCGCGCGTCTGGCAAACTTGACTGACTCGCGGTACAATGGCGATCGATTGGCCGGGAGTCCCGAAACCTTAGCCAGGAGTCCGTACCTACACCCCGATGGACGCACTCTCGGAAATCCTCCA
>DATJAQ010000091.1:0-11175 GCA_035516075.1 Terriglobia bacterium
CGCATGAATACCCCCACCCGCGACTGACCGGTCCAGTCACCTCGAACACGCGGGTGAGGACACCCGCGCTACAACCAGAGTGGTCGCAAATTGCGACCTCAAGCTCTCCGTTTCTTCCGCGCTCAACCGAAACATGAAGTCGGGGCGAAAGCGCTCACAATGACGCTGGTGTCGAAAACGAAGCGCAAATTACGCTTCTTTCAGAAGGGATTCCAGCACCTCAGGCGTCAGGCCCCGGGCCCGCGCCTTCCGGCCGACGCGCGTCATCACTTCGTTTAAGCCCGCCGGCTCAGCAGTGGCCAAGTCCCTCAACCAAAGGCTCAGAAGGGCCTCCATCTTCGTGCGGTCGGCCGGCGGTGCAGCTTTGTAAGCCTGCGCGGTTTCGGGATCGACGTGGATGGAGATGGTCTCTGTGGCCATGGTGGTTTCCTGCGGACGATTGTACTCCACCGGAATGAGCGAGTGCCAGCTGCGGGGTCAGGGGCACGCAGGATTGCCGATTGACGATTTGAGATTGAAGAGTGAACGGCGGGAGCGACGTGGATTCCCGCCTGCGCGGGAATGACGGGTGGGGCGGGAATGACGGATGCGGGGGGGGCGCGGGAACGACGGACAGACGCCGCTCGCCGACCGGCAGCGAAGAACCACTGGTGTGACAGGGGTCACCGAGATTCACCCAGCCGTTTTCCAAACTGAAAGAGCACTTTCGCAGCGGGCGTTTTGGCATTCCAGCCGACGGCAACGGCGCCAACGCCATCAGGAGATCTCTTATGATTGAAGGCAAACTCACTTTAACCACACCCGAAGGCCCCAGCCGCCAGTTTGTGGCCGTGTCGGGCACGGGGCACGCGCTGGTGATGGACGACGCCCTGGGAGCCACGGGGCCCAAACCCATCGAACTGGCGCTGCTCGCGCTCGGAGGGTGCACGGCCTTCGACGTGATCGGCATTCTGCGCAAGAAGAGGCAGCACGTGACGGGCTACGAAATCGAGCTGCGCGCCGAACAAAACCCCGAGCCGCCCAACACCTTCACCCGCATCGAGGTGAAGCACCGGTTGCACGGCAAGATCGATCCCGAAGCCGTGGAACGGGCGCTCTTCCTGTCGGAGACGAAGTATTGCTCCGTAGGCGCGATGATCTCGAAGACTGCGAAGATCGAAAACACCTTCGAGATCGTTCGCGAGGAAGCGGGCGAGCTTGCCGAAGCTTTGGCCGAGGTCTGCTCATGACGAGCAGGCCGGCCGCCGCTGCCAGCGCTGCGTTGACGTTTCTTCTTGGCGCCGCCGCGCTGCCGGCGCAAACATCGAGCGCCCCGCAGGAGATCGCCCTTCCGAAGGCGGTCGAGGTGGCGCTGAAGAACAACCCCACCCTCCAGGCGGCAGACTCTTACGCGGAGGCCGTCCGCCACGCCGTGGACGGGGCGAAGGCCGGTTACTTCCCGCGCCTCGATTTCTCGGAAGGGTTCATGCGCAGCAACAACCCCGTGTTTGTCTTCAGCAGCCTGCTTACCCAGCGCCGGTTCGCGGCTCAGGACTTCGCGCTCGGCTCGCTGAACTTCCCGCTCCCGCTCGATAATTTTCGCACCCAGTTTGCCGCCAGCGCTCCGCTCTACGACGCGGGGCAAACTTCGCGGCGGGTGAAAGACGCGCGCCTCGATTCGCAGGGCGCGCAGCGGGGCGCGGACCGCACCCGCCAGGAAGTGATCTACAACGTCGTCAACGCCTACCTGAACCAGCTCCTCGCCCGGGAGAGCGTGGGCGTGGCCGAGGCGGCCGTGAAATCGACCGGGGAGGATTTGGCGCGGGCTGAGGCGCGCCAGGCCCAGGGCCAGGCCCTGCTGTCCGACGTGCTGAGCGCCAAGGTGCAACTCGCCCAAGCGAACGAAGATCTGATTCGCGCCCGCAATGAGGCGGCGGTGGCCCAGGCGGCGCTCGACGTGGCCATGGGACTGCCCGAGGACGCGCCCGAGCAGGCCCGCGGGCCGCTGAGCGATGTTGCCTTTGAGGGCGGAACCCTTGAGGAGCGGCAACGGCGGGCGCTCGACCTGCGGCCGGACTACCAGCAGGCGCTCCTCGGAAAAGACAAGGCTGCCAACGCCATCGCCGGGGCGCGCGCCCAGTTCCTGCCCACGGTGAGCCTCTTCAGCTCGTGGGAGCAGGATAACGAGGCCTTTGCCGCGCGCGGCGGCAACAACTGGGCGGCCGGCGCCACCTTGAATTTCAACCTGTTCGACGGCGGGGCCCGGCGCGCCCAACTGGCGGAGTCTCACGCCCGCGAGCGGCAGGCGGACGCTTTGCGCGCCCAGATGGCGGCCGGGATCCGGCTGCAAGTGCGGCAGGCCTATCTCAACCTCACCGCCGCCCGCCAGCGGGTGGACGTGTCGCGCGACTCGGCCTCCGAGGCCCAGGAGAGCCTGAGCATCCTGCGCAACCGTTATGAGTCCGGCCTCGCGACCATCACGGACGTGCTGAACGCCGAGGCGGCGCACGCGCGCGCCCAACGCGACTACCTCAGCGCCGTCTACGACGATCGCATCGCCTACGCCACGCTGGAGCTGGCCACCGGTGAACTCGGCCCCGCCTCGCAGGCGGTGGTGCGATGAGAGACGCCCGCCCAATCTCGCACGGGCTCTCACCGGGAAGGGCGACCGGAAGGACCGCAATTATGAATGTGAGCAAACTTCGCGTAGTTCTCGCCAGCTTGATCGCAACGTCAGCGCTGTGGTCTGGCTGCGGCTCGAAACCCGGCAACCCGCAAGCCGCGCCGGCCACCGTTACGGGGGTGACGATCGAGACCGTTCATCTCCAGAATTTGCCCGTCGAGTACAGCGCGGTGGGCACCATCCGCTCCGCCACCTCCAGCGTTCTCGGCGCACAGATCGGCGGCACGGTGCGCGAGATTCGGGTGAAACCGGGCGACCGCGTCCGGCGCGGCGAGGTGCTGGCAGAGCTCGACGATCGCACGCCGCGCGCCCAGCTCGCCTCAGCCGACGCGGGCGTAGACGCCAGCAAAGCCGGCGAGGAAGAAGGGGCAAACGCGCTTCAGGCCGCCACGGCCCAGCGGAAGCTGGCCGAGGTCACCTATCACCGCTACCAGGAGCTGCTCGGCAAGAACTCCGTGACGCGCCAGGAGTTCGACGGCGCCGAAGCGGCTTACAAATCCGCTGTGGCCAACGAGGCGGCGGCCGCAGCCCGCAAGCAGCAGATGCAAGCCGAGAGCCGGGCGGCGCAGTCGCAGCGCGAATCCGCCCAGACGATGTTCAGCTACTCGCGGATCGTTTCGCCCATCGACGGGGTGGTGACGGCGAAGTTGGTCGATGCCGGCACCCTCGTGATTCCCGGCACGCCCCTGTTCACCGTGGAGGATCCGGCGCACTACCGGCTGGAAGCGAGTGTGCCCGAGGACCTGCTCCCGAAGATTCAGGCCGGGCAGCAGGTGCAAGTGACCACCGGACAAGGACAGTTTCCGGGGAGAGTGGTGGAAGTGGTGCCGGCGGCTGACCCGGGCAGCCGGACTTTCGTGGTGAAGGTCGCCCTGCCGGCGGCGTGCGCCTGCCGCTCCGGCGAGTATGGCACGGCTGCCTTTGCCACCGGCGAGCTGAAGGCCCTGGCGGTCCCTCGCTCCGCCGTGATCGAGCGCGGCCAGCTTGAAGGCGTTTACGTGGTGGACTCGAGAAGTCTCGCCGAGTATCGCCTGGTGAAGACCGGCAAGATCCTGGGCGACCGCGTGGAGATTCTCTCCGGGTTGTCGGACGGCGAGCAGATCGCCACGTCGCAGCCTGACCGGCTAAGCGACGGCGTGCGGGTGGAGGCGCCATGACTTCCGGCCGCCTGGGCTTCGCAGGCCGCGTGGCCCACTACTTCGTCAACTCGAAGCTCACGCCCCTCCTCATAGCGTTCGCCATTCTCCTGGGCGCTTTCGCCGTCTTGGAGACGCCGCGCGAAGAAGAGCCGCAGATCATCGTGCCGATGATGGACGTGTTCGTGGAGATGCCCGGCGCCACGGCCCACGAAGTGGAGCAACGCGTCACCGCGCCGATGGAGCGGCTGATTTGGGAGATTCCCGGCGTCGAATACGTGTACTCCATTACGAGGCCGGGTGTGAGCATGGCGATCGTCCGCTACAAGGTGGGCGAGAAGCAGGAAGACTCGGTCGTCAAGCTCTACAACAAGCTCTATTCCCACTTCGACCAGATCCCGCCCGGAGCCTCGAAGCCGCTCATCAAGCCGCGCTCCATCGATGACGTTCCCATCCTGGCGCTCACCTTTTGGAGCTCGCGCTACGACGGTTACACCCTGCGCCGCATCGCCGCGCAGGCCGAGAGCGAGATCAAGAACGTTGACGACGTATCGGTCACTCAGCTCATCGGCGGCCAGCAGCGGCAGCTTCGGGTTCTCCTGGACCCGGCGAAGATGGCCGCCGTCGGAGTGGCTCCGGCGTCGATTGTGCCGGCGGTGCAGCATTCCAACCAGCGCCTCCAGGCCGGAGAGTTTGCCGCCTCCAATGAGGAATACGCCGTCGAAACCGGCGATTTCCTGCGAAACGCGGACGACGTGGGCGCCGTGGTGGTGGGCGTCTCGAGCGGCCACCCCGTCTACCTGCGCGACGTGGCTACCATCTGTGACGGGCCCGCCGAGCCGGCGGATTACGTTCTGTTCGGATATGGCGACGGCGCCCGGCCCCGCGCGGCGAGCGCCACCGGCGACTTTCCCGCCGTCACCCTCGCCGTCTCCAAGCGCCAGGGCACCAACGCCGTCGTGGTGGCCGATCGCGTGCTCGATAAGGTGGAGAGCCTCAAAGGCAGCGTGATTCCGGCCGACGTTCAGGTGACCGTCACCCGCAACTACGGCCATACCGCGCAGGAGAAGTCGAACGAACTTCTGAAGCACCTGCTGCTGGCCACCCTTTCGGTCACGTTGCTGGTGGCCCTGGCGCTGGGCTGGCGGTCGTCCATCGTGGTGCTGGCGGCGGTGCCCGTCACCCTGGCCGTGACCCTGTTCATCTACTTTATTTACGGATACACGCTCAACCGTGTCACCCTTTTCGCCCTCATCTTCTCCATCGGCATCCTGGTGGACGACGCCATCGTGGTGGTCGAGAACATCACCCGCCACTTCCACCTGCCCCAGAACAAGGGGCGGCCGCTGGCCGAGGTGGCGGTGGAGGCGGTGGACGAGGTCGGCAATCCCACCGCTCTGGCCACCTGGACGGTGATCGCCGCCGTGCTGCCCATGGCTTTCGTGGGCGGGCTGATGGGGCCTTATATGCGGCCCATCCCGGTGGGCGCCTCGATGGCGATGCTTTTTTCGCTGCTGGTGGCGTTCATCATCTCGCCCTGGGCGGCGCTAAGGGTGCGCGGCCGCTCCGAACACCCGTCGGCAGCCCATGAGGAGCAGGAAGGTTGGACGGGCCGCCTGTACCGCCGCATGATGAATCCCCTCATTCGCGACGCGCGCAAGCGGCGCACTTTCCTGGTGGCCGTGGTGCTGCTCCTGCTTGCCGTGATGGCCTTGCCTCTGCTCAAGATCGTCAAGGTGAAGATGCTGCCCTTCGACAACAAGAGCGAGCTGCAGGTGATTGTGGACATGCCGAACGGCACCACCCTGGAGCAGACCGCGCGCGTCACGCGCGAGCTTGCGCGCCGCATCGCCCGCGAGCCGGAAGTGCTGAACTACCAGGTTTACGCGGGTACTGCCGCGCCTTACAATTTCAACGGGCTGGTGCGGCACTACTTCCTGCGCCAGGGACCGAACCAGGCCGACATTCAGGTGAACCTGTTGCCGAAGGACGAGCGTTCCGATCAGAGCCACGACATCGCCAAGCGCATTCGGACGGCCATCGATCCCATCGGCGACCGCTACGGCGCGCGGCTGAAGGTGGCGGAGATTCCGCCTGGCCCGCCCGTGCTGGAAACTCTGGTGGCGGAGGTGTACGGGCCCGATTACAACCAGCAGATCGAGACGGCGCGCAAGATTCGCGACGAGTTCAAGCAGACGCCCGGCGTGGTGGACGTGGACTGGTACGTCGAGGACCCGCAAACCGAGTACCGCTTTGTAGTGGAGAAGGAGAAGGCGGCCCTCAACGGCGTTGACGCCGATCAAATCGCCCAGACCTTGCGAATGGCGGTGAGCGGCGCGGTGGTGGGCTTGGCTCACCTGCCCAAAGAGAAGGAAGACGTCGATATCGTGCTGGAGTTGCCGCGCGCCGAGCGCTCGAGCGTGGCCGGCCTCGGTGAACTCCGCCTGATCTCCCGCAGCGGAGCGTTAGTGCCGCTCAGCGAGCTGGTTCACGTGGACCACGGCACCATCGAGCAGACCCTCTACCATAAGAACCTGAAGCGCGTGGTGTATGTTACGGGTGATGTGGCGGGGCAGTTGGAGAGCCCAGTGTACGCCATGATCGCCCTCGCGAAAAAACTGGACGCCTTGAAGACCCCGCAGGGCGGCACCGTGGAACGCTACCTCACCGAGCAGCCCTTCCTGACGAATCAGATTGCCATGAAGTGGGACGGCGAGTGGCAGATCACCTACGAGGTGTTTCGCGACCTCGGGCTCGCCTTCGGCGTGGCGCTGGTGCTGATCTACGTGATCGTGGTGGCTTGGTTCCAGTCCTTCCGCGTGCCGCTGGTGATCATGGCGCCCATCCCGCTGACCCTGGTCGGCATCCTGCCCGCGCACGCCCTGATGGGGGCGTTCTTCACCGCCACCTCGATCATCGGCTTCATCGCCCTCGCGGGCATTATCGTGCGCAATTCCATCCTGGTGGTCGATTTTGCGGATTTGCGGCGCCGCCAGGGCATGCCGCTGGAGGAAGCGGTGATTGACGCCGGAGCCGTGCGCTTTCGCCCCATTCTGCTGACGGCGGCGGCAGTGATCGTAGGCGCCTTCGTAATACTTTTCGACCCGATCTTCCAGGGCCTGGCCATTTCGCTGATGGCCGGCGCTCTGGCCTCAACTCTGCTCTCTCAGCTCACGACGCCGATTCTTTATTACTTGAACGCGCGGCAGGACGAAAAGAAACGGGGCGTCGAGGCCGGCGGCGCGGTGTTGTGAATTTCGCCGCGCCCCGAAGGAGGAAGACCCATGGACGTTAATCGATGGCTGAGATTGGTGGCCGGCGGGTTTGTGATGGCTTCGTTGGCGCTGGGATACTGGGTGAGCCCCTGGTGGTACCTCTTTACCGCCTTCGTGGGACTGAACCTGTTTCAGTCCGCCTTCACGAACTGGTGCCCCATGATGACGTTCCTGCGTAAGCTGGGCGTAAAGCCATAAGCGCTACATGGCGCAATATCCCTGTGGGCGGCGGCATGAAACCCTCGTCGCCGTGGCGCGGGCCCTCGCGCACCTTTGTTCGCTCCGATCATTCGCTAATTCTGCGGCACTTACAGATCACGTTGACGGTAGGCGAGAGGGCTGGTGACTACCAGCCAGCCCCCCCGCGCCGTTCGCGCCGCCGCGCAACTCCAGTCAACAAGCGGCGCCGATCAGTTGGTCAGCGCAACCGGTTGTTCCGCAAATTGCTCCTCTTCGGTGGAGCCCGCCAGGGCGATGGTAGACGCGGACCCGCCGGCGATGGTCTGCGCGACCTCGTCAAAGTAGCCGGTGCCCACGAAGCGCTGGTGCCGCACGGCGGAGTAGCCGTATTCCTCGGCGCGCTCGAACTCCGTCTGCTGCAGATGCGCGTAGGCCGTCATGCCGGTCCGGGCGTACTCGCGAGCCAGCTCGAACATGGAAAGGTTGAGCGCGTGAAAGCCGGCCAGAGTGACAAACTGGAACTTGTACCCCATGGCCCCCAGTTCCTGTTGAAACGAGGCGATGGTGCTGTAGTCGAGCTTCTTGCGCCAGTGGAAGGAAGGCGAGCAGTTGTAAGCCAGGAGCTTTCCGGGGAATTTGGCGTGGATGCCCTCCGCGAACCGCCGCGCCTCGGGCAGGCTCGGCTCCGAAGTCTCGCACCACAGCATGTCGGCGTGGGGCGCGAAGGCGAGGCCCCGGGTGATCGCGGCCTCAATGCCGCCCTCGAACTGGAAGAAGCCCTCCGGGGTGCGGTCGCCGCCGATGTAGCGGTGGTCCCGCTTGTCGATGTCGCTCGTCAGCAGGCGGGCGCTGTTCGCGTCCGTGCGGGCCACAATCAGCGTGGGCACGTTCAGGAGGTCGGCAGCCAGCCGCGCCGCCGTCAGTTTCTGGATGAACTCCTGGATAGGCACCACCACCTTGCCGCCCAGGTGCCCGCACTTCTTGGCCGAGGAGAGCTGGTCTTCGAAGTGCACGGCCGCGGCGCCCGCTTCGATCATGGCTTTCATCAGCTCGAACGCGTTGAGCGACCCGCCGAAACCGGCCTCGGCGTCCGCTACGATGGGCGCGAACCAGCAGATGCCGTTATGACCCTCGGCGTGATGAATCTGGTCGGCGCGCTGCAGCGCGTTGTTGAGGCCCCGGACGAGATTCGGAACGCTGTCCACGGGATAGAGGCTCTGGTCAGGGTACATCTGTCCCGCCGTATTGGCGTCGCCGGCCACCTGCCAGCCGCTGAGGTAAATCGCCTTCAACCCCGCCTGCACCTGCTGCACGGCCTGGTTGCCGGTGAGGGCCCCGAGGGCGGCCACGAAGGGCTCGGTGTGCAAGAGGTCCCAGAGGCGCTCTGCGCCCATGCGGGCGAGAGTGTGCTCCACCACCACGGAGCCCCGCAGGCGAAGCACGTCTTCCGCCGGGTAGGCGCGTTCCACGCCCCTCCAGCGCGGGTTCGTTTTCCAACTCTTCGAGAGGGCCGCGGCTTCAGCATGATTTCCGTTGTGCCCTTCGGCGGGATGTTTGTGCATCGCTATCCTCCACGGGCCCCGCAGGGCCCACGCTTTCGTCTTCCTCACCCAGTAAAGACGAAGCCCCGCCGACAGTCAAACCCTACTGGTCCGAATCGGACCAGTGGTCCGATTTGGCCTATAGGGATCGCGGGACGTCCGCAGGTGCGTTAACATAAGGTAGCTCCAGGAGGCGTCAAACCCATGGTTCCCGCGCAAGCCGAAGAAGTGCAGATCACCCGTCCGCTCACCGAATCCCAGGCGGAGATCCTGACCGAAGAGGCGATGAGTTTCCTCACCCGGCTGGCCACGAATTTCGAGGCTCGCCGGCAGGAGCTTCTGCGCCGCCGGCGCATCCGCCAGCAGGAGATCGACGGGGGCGTGCTGCCGGACTTCCTGCCCGACACGGCCTGGATCCGCGCGACGGAATGGCAGGCCGCGCCCATTCCGGCCGACCTGCTCGACCGGCGGGTGGAGATCACCGGGCCCGTCGAGCGCAAGATGATCATCAACGCTCTGAACTCCGGGGCCAGCGTCTTCATGGCGGATTTTGAAGACTCGAATTCTCCGACCTGGCAGAACAACCTCGACGGCCAGGCGAATCTGCGCGACGCAGTCAACGGGACCATTCGCTACGTCAGCCCGGAAGGGAAGAAATACGAACTGGCGCCGAAGACCGCCACCTTGATGGTGCGGCCCCGCGGCTGGCACCTTGAGGAGAAGCATTTTCTGGTGGGAGGGAGACCGATCTCGGGGTCTCTATTCGATTTCGGGTTGTTCTTCTTCCACAACGCCGCGACGCTGATGGCCGCGGGCACGGGGCCTTACTTCTACCTGCCCAAGCTGGAGAGCCACGTTGAGGCGCGCCTCTGGAACGACGTGTTCAATTTTGCCCAGGACGAGCTGGGCATTCCGCGCGGAACCATCCGGGCCACGGTGCTCATTGAAACCATCCTGGCGGCCTTCGAAATGGACGAGATTCTCTACGAGCTGCGGAAGCATTCCGCCGGACTGAACTGCGGCCGGTGGGACTACATTTTCAGTTTCATCAAGAAGTTCCGCAACCGGCCGGAGTTCGTGCTGCCCAACCGTGCGGAGGTCACGATGGAGCGGCATTTTCTGAACTCGTACGTGCAGCTCCTCATTCAGACCTGTCACCGCCGGGGCATCCACGCCATGGGCGGCATGGCCGCGCAGATTCCCATCAAGAATGATCCCGCCGCCAACGAGACGGCGCTTCAGAAGGTGCGCCAGGATAAGCTTCGCGAAGTGCGGGCGGGGCACGACGGCACCTGGGTGGCGCATCCCGGCTTGGTGCCGGTGGCGAAGGAGATATTCGACGCCGGCATGAAAGAGCCCCACCAGATCGCACGCAAGCTGCTGGACGTTCGCATCAGTGCCGTCGATCTGGTCGCCGTGCCGGAGGGACAGATCACCGAAGCCGGACTGCGCTGGAACATCGACGTCGGTCTTCAGTACCTGGCGGCGTGGCTCGGGGGCAACGGCTGCGTCCCGATTTACAACCTGATGGAAGACGCTGCCACCTGCGAAATTTGCCGGGCGCAAGTGTGGCAATGGGTGAAACACGGGGCGAAGCTGAGCGATGGCCGGACGGTGACGGCGGAGCTGGTGCGCCGGGCCACCGCCGAAGAGCTCGAGAAGCTCCGCCGGGAGCTCGGCGAGGAACGCTTTGAGTCCGCCAGATTCGAGACGGCTTCTGAGATTTTCGAAAGCATGATGACGAGCGCGGATTTCCCGGAGTTCCTCACCCTGCTCGCTTACGACCGCATTGACTGAGAGCGCTCATGCGCCCGCCTGCCCGCAACCGTGTAAGCTGGTGTTGAGAGGCTCGTCATGCCCTCTGCAGCGGCGGGACGTCTCACCAAGACTCCGAAGGCCAAGATCCCCGACCATGCGTTGATGCGGCTCCGGGAGGATCTCGTCGGCCGCCGCATCGCGAGCGGCATTGGGTGGCTCGAGCACCATCGCACCCTGCTGGACGCTCTTCATCCCGCGCAGAAGAACGCGGCGGCGCTGCTCGGCTACCTTGCCCAATGGGTGGACATCGGCTTCGATGATCCGCGCCTCGTGAAAGAACTGCTCGCGCGCTTTCCCCAATCTCTGCGGTCGGCGCTTCCACTCGGCGATTACATCCACATCCGCATGGCCGAAGGTCTGGTGGCGATGTCGGAGGAGGAGTTTGAGAGCGCGATTCGCGATTTCGAGAGAGTCCTCTCTTTCGAGCAGGAGAACCGCGACCAGGAAATGGTGGCGATTGCCAACTTCTGGATTGGGCGATGCCTGCGGAGGATGGGCCGCTACGACGCGGCCCTGGGATACACCATCAAGGGGAAGGATCTCGCCCTTCAATTGGCGCATCC
>DATJAQ010000092.1:0-29772 GCA_035516075.1 Terriglobia bacterium
CTTAGCGGTCCCCCGCGGCCTTCGTTCGACAATCCGGAGGCCCGGCGTCTCCTTCTGCAAGGCATCATGAATGCGATCGTCGTGGTAATACTCGAGGTAGTCTCGAAGCAGCCGGCGCAGATGGGATTCGTTCAGGACGATTACGTGGTCCAAAAGTTCCCGGCGACAGCTCCCCACCCAGCGTTCCGCCACCCCGTTCTGCAAGGGACGGCGATAAGGCGTTCGAATTAACTCGCTGCCGAGGTATTCCAGCATCGTCGCGACGTCTCCACTGAATTTGCCGTCACGATCAAGGACCAAGTACTGGGGTGCACGATCTTCCGGGAAGGCCTCTCGCAGTTGCTGCACGATCCAGACAGAGGTGGGATGTTCGGTGACGTTGAAGTGCAGGATTTTGCGACGGCCGTGGCTGATCACAAAGAAGCCGTAAAGCACCTGGAAGGTCGCGGTGGGCAAAGTGAAAAAGTCCATGGCGGCGATGGCCTCACGATGGTTCTTGAGAAAGGTGAGCCAGCGCTGGCCGGAGTCTGGAGGCGAGGTCCCTTGCGCCAGGTACCGCGAGACCGTGCACTCGGAGATTTCGAATCCCAATTTCAGGAGCTCGCCGTGGATCCGGGGAGCACCCCATGTCGGATTCTCGGCCGCCATGGATCGGATGAGATCGCGAAGCTCAGGGGTGATTTTCGGTCGGCCGCGACGGCGGCGCGAAAGGAAGCGCCAGTACCCGCGGAAACCAGCGCGATGCCAGCCCACGACGGTCTCGGGCTTCACGACCACCAGCACGCTCGCCCATTTCGACCAGCAACGCCGGAGGCCCAGCCAGAAGAGACGATCGCCAAGGCTCAACCGGGGTCTCGGATTCTTACGCTTGAGGACGCCGACCTGCTGCCGGAGGGCAACGAGTTCCAGTCCGAGGTCATGTCGCGAGCGGAAGAAGACACCGAACCAAGAGAGAAAAGCCAGAAGAAGCCGGATCATGGGCCCAGTTTACACGACGCAGCCGACCGGAAGGCGGGTTCCTGCAAGTTATTGATTGTCCGAATCAATCGGATTTTGAGGACACACAGCCGTTTCCCAAAGCCGCACGGAAGGCGCGTTTGGGTGTATACTCTCACGCGCTCGAAATTCCGAAACGGCCAAGCCATCCGGCGTTGCACGTCTTCCGGAGTTGGAGGCGTCAAATCGAACGATGAAAGGGGCCCATCTTGAACCTCGATCAAGTCCTCACCGAGCTTAAGAACGAGCGCGACCGGCGCAACCAGGCCATCGCAGCCCTCGAGGGAGGCGGCAGGAACAATAAACGCAGCAAGGCCGCAAGCGCCGGCAAGAAGCGCCGCACGATGAGCGCGGCCGCCAGAAAGCGGATCGGCGACGCCAAGCGGAAATGGTGGGCGGCGCGCAAGCGAAAGGCTGCCTGAGGCGAGGGGCAGGGCTCTGCTCAACCGGCGCGCCACGCTGAGGTTCGAAAGAGCGGGGCGGAGCGTCCCGCCTTCCGACTCTAGCCTAGGCGAGTAGCTTCTGAACCACGTTGCCGGAAACGTCCGTCAGGCGGAAGTCGCGGCCCTGGAAGCGGTAGGTGAGCCGGGCGTGGTCGATGCCCATGCGGTTGAGGATGGTGGCGTGCAAGTCGTGAACGTCCGCGGCGTCCTCCACCGGATTGTAGCCTAGCTCATCCGTCTGGCCTACACTGATGCCGGGCCTGATGCCGCCGCCCGCCAGCCACACGCTGAAGGCGCGCGGATGATGGTCGCGCCCCAGAAACTTCGAGCGGTTGCGGGCCTCGTTCATGGGGGTCCGGCCAAATTCCCCGCCCCACACCACCAGGGTGCTCTCCAGCAGCCCGCGCTGCTTCAGGTCCTTCACCAGCGCCGCGGCAGCCTGGTCCGTCTCGCGGCAGAGGCTGGGCAGACGGTTCACGATGTCGTCGTGCGCCGAGGTGCCGTGGTTGTCCCAGCCGCGGTGGTAGAGCTGCACAAACCGCACCCCGCGCTCCACCAGCCGCCGCGCCAACAGGCAATTATTGGCGAACGACTTTTTGCCGGGCTGGGTGCCGTAGAGCTCGTGAATCGACGGCGGCTCTTTTGAAATGTCCGTCAATTCGGGCACGCTCGTCTGCATGCGGTAGGCCATCTCGTAGGAAGCGATGCGGGTGACGATCTCCGGATCGCCCGCACTCTTCAGGTGCATTTCGTTCAAGCTCTTGATGGCGTCGAGCGACTCGCGCCGCGCCTGCTCGCTGACGCCCTCGGGATTGGTGAGGAACAGGACCGGGTCGCCCTGGGAGCGGAACTCCACCCCCTGATAAACGGTGGGCAGGAATCCCGAGCCCCAGCACGCCTTACCGCCGTCGGGCTGGTTCTCGCCCGAGATCAGCACCACAAATCCGGGCAGATCGTCGCACTCGCTGCCCAATCCGTACGTCATCCAGGAGCCCATGCTGGGCCGGCCGATGATCTGAAATCCGGTGTTCATGAAAATCTGGGCAGGGGCGTGGTTGAACTGCGTGGTGTGCACGGAGCGCACGATGGCGATGTCGTCCGCCACTTCGCCGAGGTGGGGCAGCAGCTCCGAAATCTCCGCCCCCGACCGTCCCCAGCGCTTGAATTCGTACGGCGAGCCCAGCAGCTTCGGGGTGCCGCGAATGAAGGCGAAGCGTTCGCCCTTGGTCATTTCGGCGGGAATGCCCTGCCCGTCAAGCTGCTGCAGCTTGGGCTTGTAGTCGAGCAGATCCACCTGGGAGGGCGCGCCCGCCATGAAGAGGTAGATGATGCTCTTCGCCTTGGGCGCGAACATCGGAGCCCTGGGCGCCAGCGGGTTCACCGCCGCCGCCGCCGCCGCAGAATCCGCCGCTCCGGCGCCAAAGCCCGCGGCCCCTTCCGCAAAGGTGTAACGATTGAGCAGCGCGGTGAGCGCGGCCGAGCCAATCCCGAAGCCGGCCTGCCTGAAAAAGTGGCGGCGCGTAACGGCCCGCAGCATGTCTTGCATCGGGCTTACTGGAGTTTCCTTCACGGCCTCACTCCTTGGTAATCGTCTCATCCAGATTCAGCATCACGTTCGCCACCATCGTCCAGGCGGCCTGCTCTGCCGGGTCGAGTGCCGGCTTCTCGTATCCCTTAATCACCTTCGCCGCGGCGGCCGGATCCTTCCGGAAGGCGGCGAGCTCGAGGTTGTAGAACTCCATCATCCGGGCAAGCTCCTCCGGCGCCGGTTCCCGCGAGGTGCAACGCCGAAAGCCGTAGACGGCGCGGGCGGAAGGATCGGCGCCCGCCGCCGAGTCACCCTGCACCAGCGGTCCGCCGCGCGCCGGGGCGCCGTTGCCGGCGGGGGGACCGACGTTCACGTCTTCCATCATTCTGCGAGCCAGCGCCTGCGCCGCTTCAAAGAACGCCGGATCGTTGAGGGTGGTCAGAGCCTCGAGCGGGGTGTTGGTGCGCACCCGCCGCACCACGCAGAATTCGCGGCTGGGCGCGTCAAATGTAATGAGGCTCGGATAGGGCGCCGAACGCCGCACAAAAGTGTAAATGCCGCGCCGGTAGCGGTCGGCGCCCTTGCTCATCACCCACTTGTCATCGTTGTAGACCAGGTTCCATACGCCCTCCGGCTGGTAGGGGAACACACTGGGCCCGCCGATTTTCGGGCTCAGTATGCCGCCCGCGGTGAGCGCGATGTCGCGCACGCTCTCAGCCTCCACGCGGAAGCGCGGCCCGCGCGCCAGCAGCTTGTTGTAAGGATCGCGCTCTTCGAGCTCCGGCGTCACCCGCGACGATTGGCGGTAGGTGGCCGAAGTCACCATCACTCGCAGGATTTTCTTCATGCTCCAGCCGTCGCTCATGAACTCGGTCGCCAGCCAGTCGAGCAACTCGGGGTGGGTAGGCAGTTCGCCCTGGCTGCCGAAGTCCTCGCTGGTCTCCACGATTCCGTGCCCGAAGAGCGTTTCCCAGTAACGGTTCACCGCCACCCGCGCCGTGAGGGGATTGCTGTCGTCCACCAGCCAATTGGCAAGACCGAGGCGATTCGGCATCTGGTCTGGGGGCAGATGCCCGACGGCGGAGGGAACATTCGCATAAACTTTTTCGGCCGGGCTCAGAAACGCGCCGCGAACGTGAACGAAGGTCGAAGGGCGCGCGTAAGACTGCTTCTCGCGCAGCACCATGGCGGTGACGATGCCGAGATCGTCCACTTGTTTTTGCAGCTTCGCAATCTGGTCGCGGGCAGGCTGCAAAAGCGGCGAAATAGACCTAAAGGCCGCGGCCAGCTTCTTCTTCTGGTCGTCGGTTCGCTGAGCCGGAGTCACATCCACGATGGGCCGCACGCGCGCCGGAATCTGCGCGATAAACTTGGGATCGGCGCCGGACGTCACCGAAATGCGGAATCGCCCCAGGTTGCGCGACGAGAACTTCATCTCGTGCTTCAGGCGGATGCTGAGCACCGTTCCGCCCGCGAAGCCAAAGGGCTTATCGGGGATCAAGACAGCCTGGCGCACCACGGGCGCGCTCGAAGGCGTGGCATCGATGGCCCAGCCCACCGGCCATTCCGCGTTTCCCTTATAGACGTTTTCCACCCCGTAGCCGGACTGCGCCTCGTCCGCGATGGCATCCTTGAACACGATTTTCTGGGTTGGAGCGGCGCCGCTGGCGGGCTTGGCCTCCACCTCGAAAGCGCTCAGGAAGAAGTTGCCGTCGGGATCGCGCCCCGGGCCGCCCTTGGGCAGGCTCGGGTCGGGCAGCACCTCAATGCGGATCCCGGTGATGGCAGCGCGATCGGTGGGCGCCGTCAACTGGTAGGTATCCGCCTGCGGATTCTTGCCCGAGGCGAGCATCGAGCCGTCTGCAAGCAGCGTGAGCGTGGCTCCGCCCACCGAGGCGTACTGGCTGGGGCGCAGCACGGTCCAATCGGCGCTCGCCGCCTTGAGCTTTGTCTCCCACTCGGCCTGCGCGGCCTCGAGCTGCGGCGTGGAGGAGTTCAGGGTGGTCTCGAGGCCGGCAATCTCGCCCCTCAACTTCGTGCTCTCGGCCGCCTGCGCCGCGGTGGGCAGCTCCAGTTTCGGCTCTTCCTCCTCGTCTTCTCCCTGGCCGAGGTGCAGGATCTTGTAATCGGAGTTGTCGAAGAAGGCCAGGAACCGGTAGTAGTCCTTCTGCGGGAACGGATCGAATTTGTGATTGTGGCACTGGGCGCAGCCGAGGGTGAGCCCCAGCCACACCGAGGCGGTGGTATTCACGCGGTCGATGAGCGAGTACCAGCGATACTCTTCGGGATCGATGCCGCCCTCGCGGTTCAGCAGCGTGTTGCGATTGAACCCGGTGGCGATGAGTTGGGCCTGGGTGGGGTTGGGCAGCATGTCGCCCGCGATTTGTTCGATGGTGAATTCCTTGTAGCTCATGTCCCGGTTGAGCGCGTCGATCACCCAGTCGCGGTACTCCCAGGCGGTGCGGCGAAGGTCCTTCTCGTAGCCGTCGGTGTCTGCGTAGCGGGCGAGGTCGAGCCACGGCCGCGCCCAACGCTCGCCGTAATGGGGCGAGGCCAGCAGGCGGTCCACCTGTTTCTCGTAGGCGTCCGGAGTCTTGTCGGCCAGAAACGCGTCGATTTCGGGGACGGTCGGCGGCAGCCCGATGAGGTCGAGGCTCAGCCGGCGCAGCAGCGTTTCCTTGCCGGCTTCGGGCGAGGGCGAAAGGCCCTCTTTCTCGAGCCGCGCCAGCACGAAGCGGTCGATGGGATTCCGGCACCAGGCGGCGTTCTTCACCTCGGGCAACGCCGGACGCACCGGCGGCACGTAGGCCCAGTGCTTCACCGGCGCCGTGGGCGGAAGCGGCGCGTTGGAATCCGGCCCAGGCGCGCCGGAATCAATCCAGTGGCGGATCAGGGCAATTTGTTCGGCGGGGAGCGGCGGGCCGCCGTAAGGCATCTGAGGACGGTCGAGCGCGAGCAGGCGCCGCATCAACCGGCTCTTGTCGCTCGAGCCCGGCGCCACCACCTTGCCCGTCTCGCTGCCGGCCAGAATCGCCTTGAGCGAGTCCAGGCGCAGGCCGTTCTGCTGCACCTCAGGGCCGTGGCACCCGTAGCAGCGCGCGGCCAGAATAGGCCGAATCTCGGTGGCAAAAACAGGCGAGGCGCCCGCTACGGCAGCGCTCAACGGATGGGATGCAACGGGCTGAACTTCGCGCGCCACCGCCGTCTCGCCCTGAGGGGCCGCCGCGGCGCCGGCCTGCACCTTCGCAAACGAGCCGTAATCGATCCAGGCGCGAATCAGGTTGATTTTGTTGGCCGGCAGGGGGTCGCCGCCCAGAGGCATGCGCGGGGCGTCGGTGGCGCCGAGCATCCGCTTCACCAGCAGGCTGTCGGCGCTGTGCCCGGGAACAATTGCCGCGCCCGAAAGGCCGCCCTTCAGAATCCTGGCCTCGCTATCCAGCCGCAGCCCGGCTTGCGCCGTCTCGCTGCCGTGGCACTTCACGCAGGCCGCGCGCAGAATTGGGGCGACGCTGCGGCTGAAGTCGATCCCGGAAGACGGAGCTGACGGCGCGCGCCGTGCTTGCGCGAAGGCGGGCGCACTTCCGCGGGCGAAAGTTAGACTCAGCGCGGCCAGCAAGGCTGCTGCCGCTGCTGCGAGTAGGAGGACGACGCACGCCACAACCGACTTCGGAACAGCGCTTCGTACGCCGTGCGTTAATGTCCTCACCGTGTTCTCACCAGCCCATGCCCCAATCTCGCAGATTACTTGTACGCCATCATACGTCCGACCCCAGAGCGGTTCAAGCTCCGGCCGGCCCGATCAAGCCCTGCTCCTAATTTCGCCGCCGCGGAAGCGTTCCACGATGTGCTCGCTCGTGCGCAGAGAGAAAGTAAGGATCGAAATCGTCGTGGTTTTGTCCGTGCAGTTCAGGAATACGCCGGCGTCGCAGACGAACAGGTTGGGCACGTCGTGCGCCTGGCCAAATCGATTGGTGACGAACGCCTTGGGATCGTTCCCCATGCGGCAGCAACCGGTCTCGTGCAGGCTTTAGCCCGGCATCTCGGGCTGATCCGACGCGCCCAGGTATTCCCCTCCCGCCGCTTTCAGAACCTCGCGGCACACTTCCTTGGAGTGCTCCCACATAGCGAGCGTATTGGGATCCCACTGGAAGTGAATGCGGACCGCGGCATTGCCGTAGCCGTCCTGCGCCTCGGGATCGAGGTCCACGTAATTGGTGTCGGAACGCAGTGAGGGCGCCTGCACCGTGAAGTCGACAGGGGCGGGATAGTAGCGCTTCACGGCGCGCTTGAAATCCGATCCGAAACCCTCCATGCGCCCGTTGATCGAGGGAAAGTCCCGGCAGCCGCCGTCCGGATACACCGAGTAGCCGCGGATGAACTTCTCCTGGTGCGGGTCGCTCAGGTTCTGCCAGCGCGGCATCCAGGCAATGGTGCTGTCGGACACGTTGTCGGGGAAACTCGGCTGGCCCACCAGTTGGGGCAGATAACCGCGGGCCGACCCGCCGTAGAGATGATCGCAGAGGTTGCGGCCAAGCTGGCCGCTAGAGTTGGCGATGCCCGTCGGCCAGTGACGCGACTTCGAGTTCAGCATGATGCCGGCCGAGGCCACGCATGAGGCCGCCACCACCACGGCTTTGCCGTAAACCTCGCGCTCCTGCCCGCTCTCGCGGTCCACGTAGGCCACGCCGCGCGCCGGCCCCTCCTCATCCACAAGGACTTGCCGCACCACAGCGTTGGTGCGCAGCTCGAAATTCCCGGTCTTTTCGGCGAGCGGCAGAAAGAAATACGGCGAGGAAAAGAACGATCCGGTGTCGCAGCCCGTGGTGCATTCGCCGCAGAAGTGGCAGGGCGGATGGCCGTTGAGGGGAGCCGTGAGCTGCGCGATGCGGTCGGGGAGATAGGGCACGCCTGCCTTGTCGCAGCCGCTTTTCAAAATGTAGTCGAGGCAGCGGAAGTTCATGGGCGGCAAATACTCGCCGTCCGGATTGCTGGGGCGGTGCTGCACGGTGCTGGCCACGCCGATCATGCGCTCCACGCGGCTGTAATAGGGCGCGATTTCGTTGTAGGTAACGGGCCAATCCACGTCGTTCCCGTCGCGGCTGGCAGCGCGGAAGTCGATGTCCCCAAAGCGCGCCGACGACCGCCCCCAGAAGTTTGTTTTGCCGACCACGGCGTAGCAGCGCGGCCACATCCACTCGCTGCCCGGCGCCGTGGTGTAGGTGATGCCGTGTTCCCACACGCCTTGGGTGTACTCGTTGTCCATGTAGCCGTAGGACTGGGCGCGCGTGCGCGGATCGCCGAATCCGCGGTACTTGAGGTCCCAAGGCATGCGATGGTTACGGAAGTCTTTCAGCGGGTTGAGGCGGCGTCCCGCGTTCACCGCGCACACTTTGAGCCCGGCCTCGCAGAGGGTCTTGATGGTCATGCCGCCGCCCGCGCCGGTGCCGATCACGATGACGTCGTACGCCTGATCTGCCATGAAGACTCCTTGCCCGTAAACGTCAAACCTGCGGAGCGGGCAGGTGCCGATGCTCGGGATCGCCGTGGTGTGGACAACTGGGCGATTCGGTGTAGAACCTGAGGCCGGGGGCGTCGAGCTGCTCCATTCCGATCCGTGTGGTATAGAAGCCCATCACGGTGTACTCGCGCGCGAGGCGGAAGAATGCCTGGCCGTCCTCCTCTCCGGGGCGGAACCTCGCCTTATAGGCCAGGTGTCCGAGGAGGTCCATCTGCCGATCCGGGGTGAGCTCGCGGAACGGCCTGCCATGCAGGGTGTCGGCGCGCGAATCGAGCCACACCAAGCCGTAGCGGAAGTCGTACTGGATGCCCGGGTCGCTCCACACCATGAAGTCGATGAATTCGGCCACGCCGGCCTCTTGGGCGCCCGGCGTGCCGTCGCTCGGGATGATCATGTCGGTGAGCCGTTCCAGTGTGGCGTATTCCGCTGGGGTGAAGAACTGCGGCGTGTAGGCGGCCGGACGCGCCGCGGCGGCGCCCGAACCCAGGTGGCCGCAGGCGAAGGTCCAGCGATGAAGACCCGGAAAGCCGCTCGCGGCTGCGGCCAGCGCCATGACGCGCAGCATCTCGCGACGCTCAATGCCTTGCCCGCCCATAACCCGCCACCTCCGCTCAGCGGACTGCGCTGGCCCGGGCCAGGTCTTCATAGCCCGCAAGAAACGGCGATTATAACAGGCACGCAGGCGAAATTGACTCGCTGGTTGCAGGGACCTAGCCGGATTTCCGCTGACGACGAGGATGTGGAGGGATGCAGGGGTTTTCAGATCAGTGCGATGACCGCCATCGCAAGCGGTTACCGAGGGCCGGTGGTTCCCCGCAGGGGGTCCTGACCGCCAAAGTAAGCCGCCGGCAACCCGAGGCCCGGCTCCTCGGGTTGCCGGCGAGTACGAGCGACGCCGTAACCGGTTCAGCGCCGCTACTGTGCGCGGGCCGCGACGTAAATCACCCGCGACCCGAGGTGGTTGGCGGCGGCTTCGGACGCTTTCGACGCCTCGCGCCGTTCGAGCTTCGACATCGAAAGCTCACGCTGAGTGTCCCGCGTCGAGACCTGGGACAGGAAGCGGCTGTCTCCATACTGGTGGAACACGAGTTCAGCCTCCTGCGTGAGGTCTTTCGGCGCGCCGTCCATCACGAGCGCCGTTGCACAGTCTCGCGTGTCGGCGTTCTTGATCACCAGGGTGCCGGCCAGAAGGCGGCGAATCTCGTAGTTGCCTGCGGGAAGCACCTTGGCGCCCACGTTAAACGCGAAGGGAATGGTCGCGTTCACCGCGCCCGGATCTTGAGCCCAGGCCGGACCCACCGCGGCCAGAGCCATGCCGCTCACCATCACGAAAGCCAAAAGCATTTTCCTGTTCATGTTTCCTCCTTGATTCCTGACTGCGAATTTTGTTTCCCGGCGGCCACTAGGCTGCCTTCACCTCCTCTAGCGGAATCTCCCTGCAAAAGGGGCCATCAAAAGTCCGCCACCGGAAAAATCGTTGCGGCGGGGCCGGGGTGCGAGGCGCGGCGAACCTCGCAAAGTCCCGTTGTTTGTGCTATATAACTCAATAACGGCTCGCGGTTGAACAAGGGGGAGAGACTGTGTCGTCTTCGGGAGAAATCACCCGGCTACTCACGAAGCTGAAGGGCGGCAACCGGCAAGCGGAATCGGAGTTGGTCCCGCTGATCTACGGCGAACTGCGCCGCCTGGCGCGCGGCTACATGCGGCGGGAGAGGCCGGACCATACCCTCCAGGCTACCGCGCTGGTCCACGAGGCCTACCTGCGGCTGATGGAAGAGCAGGCGGTCGACTGGCAGGGCCGGGCGCACTTTTTCGCGGTGGCGGCTCAATTGATGCGGCGGATCCTGGTGGATCACGCCCGCGCGCGCCAGGCCGCGAAACGCGGCGGGGACGCTCCCAGGATCTCTTTGGAGGAAGACTTCGTCTATGCTGAGGAGAAAAGCGGCGGACTGGTGGATTTGGATGAAGCGCTCGCCCGGCTGGCAGAACTCGATCCCCGGCAGAGTCGAATTGTCGAGTTGCGCTTTTTTGGGGGTCTGAGCGTCGAAGAAACGGCCGAGGTGCTGGGCATCTCGGCGCGCACGGTGAAACGGGACTGGAACGTGGCCCGGGCCTGGCTGTACAAGGAGATCAGCAAGCCCGAGGCTCCGTAACTGCATCCAAGAGGCGGCGTGCGCGCCGCCTGTGCCGACGGCGCCCACCGGCTTGACGGGAAAGCAGCCAATGAATCCGGAGCGCTGGGAACAGGTCAAAGAGCTTTTCGATGCGGCGCTCGAGCGGCAGCCGGATAGGCGGCACTCATTCCTCGCCACGGCTTGTGCGGGCGACGATGCGCTGCGCACCGAAGTAGAGCGCCTCTTGTCGGGGCACGATCGCGCCGGCAGCTTCCTCGCCGAGCGACCCGAAGACGGAACAGCCTCAGACGACGAAAGCTCAAGCCACCGCACGTTTGCGGCGGACGAGGTGATTGGCGGCCGCTTCCGCGTGCGCCGGTTCCTCGGCCGCGGCGGCATGGGAGAGGTGTACGAAGCCGAAGACCTGGACCTCAGAGTGCGCGTGGCCCTGAAGTCCATTCGTCCCGAAATATCGGCGGACCCGCACGCTCTCAGCCGGTTCAAGCAGGAAATTCAGTTGGCGCGCCGCGTCACCCACCCCAACGTCTGCCGCATCTTCGACCTCGAGTACCACCAGCCGCCGGGGCATAGCGGGAAGCCCGCCATGGCTTTCCTTACCATGGAGCTTCTGGAGGGCGAGTCGCTCGCCACCCGGCTGCGCCGCGATGGAAAGCTGGCCGGCGCCGAAGCCCTTCCCCTGATTCGCCAGATGGCCGAGGGCTTGGCCGCCGCTCATGAAGTGGGCGTGATCCACCGGGACTTTAAGCCCGGCAACGTCATGCTGGTGCCGCCGCGCGCCGCGGCGGCGGGCACGCCCCAGTTCTCCGACCAGAGCACGCAGGAGCACGCGAGGCCGCAGGTGCTCGCCCGGCATCCGGCCGATGCGCCCCGCGCCGTCATCACGGATTTTGGTTTGGCCGGTACCACGGCTCGTGCCAGTGGTGCGCCTTCGCCCGCCCTGACGAGCGAGGGCCAGATGGTGGGCACTCTCCCGTACATGGCGCCGGAGCAACTGGAGGGCGGCGAAGTGACTCCGGCCACCGACGTGTACGCCCTGGGCCTGGTGATGTACGAGATGCTCACGGGCCGGCAGCCCTTCGACCGCGCCACGCCGCTGGCCAGCGCTGTCAAGCGACTGAACGAGACACCCGCCGCCCCGCGCTCACTCGAAGGCAGCATTTCGCCGGAACTCGACGCCGTCATCACGAAGTGCCTTCAGAGAAGGCCGGAGGACCGCTATCCCTCCGCGCAGGAGCTGGCGGCGGACCTGCGGATCTTTGCGGCAACCGAGATTCCGGCAGCGGCTCGATGGGCGCAGCGTGCCCGGCTCGTCTGGCGCCGGGCAGCGAGCGCGTCGCCTCTGACTCTCGTCCTGGTGTCGGCCGTGGTCGTTCTGGTTTGCGCCGCGATGGTCCTGCTTTGGTTCCACAGACCGCCTGCGAAGCAACCGCCCGGCGCCGGCTCGAGTCCCAAGCGGCTCGCCGTGCTGCCGTTTGAGAATCTGAGCGCGCAGCCGGGTGACGCCTACTTTGCCGGCGGGCTGACGGCTGAGCTCACCACCACGCTCACGCGCGTGCGCAGCCTGGAGGTGATCTCGCGTACCTCCACGGCGAGCTTCAAGGGGTCACCGCTGAGCATCGCGGATATCGCCAAGCGGCTCGATGTGGGTTACGTCGTCAGCGGAAGCGTGCAGCGTGAAGGTCCGGAGGTACGGATCATGGTGTCTCTCGAGGATGTCAGCACCGGCGTGCAAATGTGGGCGCGCGATTACGATCGTTCCTTCAACGATGTCCTCAAGGTGCAGAGCGAAGTTGCCAACAATGTGGTTGAGTCGCTGGCGCTGGTGCTGGGAGCCGAGGAGCGCACCGCACTCACCACGCCGGCCACCCAAAATCCGCAGGCTTTTGACGCCTATTTGCGGGGCAAGAGCTTGGTGGACGATTTCAACAACCGCGGCCAGGAGGTGGACTACGAAGGCGCCGAGAAGGCTCTTCATGAAGCCGTCGCACTCGATCCCGGGATGTCGGAGGCCTACGCCGAGCAGGCCTGGCTTTATTTCTTTCACGATCTCGAGCGCGCCCGGCTTTCTCCGGATCGCGACCGGGCCCGGAAAGTGGCCGAGCAGGCGCTGGCGCTGGACCCCCGCCAGGTGGACGCCCTGGGTGCCTTGGCGATGATGAATGCCCTGTACGACGACAACGAGAAGGCCTACGACTATGCGCAAAAAGTCCTGGCCCTCAGCCCGCACGAACCGCGCGCGATCATGGTTCGCGGCGCCTGCTTCGAAAACTGGGGACTGTTGCCCGAGGCGCTGCAGGCGTTCCGGGAGGCCGGCCGCATGGATCCCCTTTACATTTATCCGGCCACCAACGCGGCCAACGTCCTCTGGATGCTGGGACGATTCGATGAGGCTTGGGCCGAAAATCAGAAGGCCGGCCTGTTGGAACGCGACAACTGGAGCGTGCTGCTCACGGCCGTGCGCATCCGCTACCACCAGGGCCGCCTGGAAGAAGCGCGCCAACTGATTGAAGGGGCGGAGCCGCGTTTGTCGGCGCGTGAGCGGCCCCTGGCGCAGGTCTTCCTGGCGTGGATTTCCAGCCGGGAAGGCGACCACCAGCAGGCCCGGGAGATTCTGCGGAGCTTCCAGCACTCACCCATTCTCCAGGCTTCCCCGAATTTTGAAATGTGGCTGGCCGAGGGGCTGGCGCTCGAAAACCAGAAACAGGAGAGCCTGGATCTGCTGGACAAGGTGACGAAGAAGATTCCCAACTATCCGTGGCTGGCTCGCGACGAAAATCTCGACAACTTAAAAAACGATGCCCGCTTCGTGGCTCTCCTCACGAGCTTGCGCGCCCAGTGGGAAGCGTACAAGGCCCGCTACGGGCAGGCGGAGCCGTCGAACGGCGGCCCTTCAGCTCAGAGCGCCTCCGCCCGCTCCGCTCGTGGGCGGCGGCCCGGCTTCGGGCGCCCAACGCCGGCGACGTAGAGCACCGACTCTCGAATGCCGTCGAGGCCAAGGTCGCGCTCAATCAGTCCGTCCGCGAGAGCGGCGGTACAGAAAGGCGCCAGGCCGAGGGCCGTCGCCACCAGGCAGAAGGTCTGGCACAGGTGTCCCGACTCCGTGTAAACGACACGCAGAGCCCGTCCGAACCGGTAACGCCACATGGTGCGCTCGAACACCGCCGTCATGAAAAACAGAGCTGCGGCCTTTCCCATCCACTGTTGATTCCCGCAATAGGCTCCGGCTTCCGCGGCAAAATTCCCTGAGCGCAGTACCTCCAGGCGATGGTCGTCGGAACGATAGTGGTAGAGGCCCGGCCGCAGGCCGGCCACGCGGAAGGCTGCCACATAGACTTCGATCGGATGCCGCGCGCCGCCCGACGGGCTGGTCTTCAACGGAACGCGACCCATCGCCGACGTGTCCATGTAAGCCGAGACTCCCCAAGTGAGCTTGAGCAGGCGCGCCAGATCGTCCAGGGCCAGCGGCGCCGGGCCAAACTCCCGCTGAGTCCGCCGGGCCCGAAGAACACTCGCCAGCGGCTCGATCGCGTCCAAGCGCGCGTCCGGCAGAGCGACCCGGCGGGCGCGGCGGTAATGTTTGAAGAACGCCGGCTGCGGAGTCTCCGCGAGTCTCTGCCGCTCCAGCCGCGCCAATTCGCGGAGGTTCTTCACGTAGGTCACGTCTTTGGTGGCCCAGTGGAAAAACCGGGCCTCGACGCCCCACCGTGACCAGAGCTCCAGGGCGCGGTCGCGGCCCCGCAGGGCGGGCGACACTTCTTCGATGAACGTCAGCGACCTGAGCTGCTGAATGGTTTTGAGGATCGATTGCCGCGAGTAACCGCGGAGTAAGGCGGGGATGGAATCGACCCGCCGGGGGGCGCTGAGAAGGCTCAGCACCACCGCCGCGAACGGATCGGCCGTCGCCCGGACCCGCGTGAGGTAGTTGTGCAACACCAGGCGGGGGCCTTCCCAATAACAAACCAGGTAGGGCGAGCGCCGCACGCGAACGTCCCCGCGAATCAAAGCGAGTCTCCCTGCGCTCGAGCCGTTTTGCCGGCGCTTGCGGTCCCGCTCAACGAGTCCAGTTACTTCTTCCGGGCCGCCTTCTTCGCTCCGCTGGCAATAAGCACAAATGCAGGTTGGGGGCACTCCACCAGATTTTGAAGCTCAAGATCGAGATCGTTTACCGTCCTGGCGATCTCCCGGAGCCTCTTCGTCAGAAGGCTGTGGCACTTCCCCGAAAGAACGATATCCCTCTGTTTGGGCATGCTGATCCCCTCCTCTATGGTTTGAAGCCTTCCGGGCCGGTTACGAAACCGACTCAAACTGACGCCCACGGGTCCGGTCCCGGAATCGAGAGACGTGACGGACGGAATGTAGCTGAACGACCCGAGATGTGTCAACCACACGATTCGGTTGTGTCGCAGCAAAGTGAGAAGTTCCTTTTCGAAACCGGCAGACTGGCCCGATACGAACGGAAGGCCGCCACCCGCGCACGGAGCGCAGGCACGATTCGCCCATGTCTCTTCTCTCTGGAAACGTCCACCAAACTTCGGCCTGGGTCCCCGCCTCTCCTCGCCGCCGGGCTTGTCAATTTTGACGCCTGTTAACCACGCCGCTCGCCGGAGCGTTATAGGGGTTGAAATGACATTGCCACGGCGCCGCACGCGCGGACATTTCGCAGCGGGCCGGCGGAATGAGAGGGATTGAAACCATGAGCTCAATCAAGCAACAAGGAACGGTCTGTTGGGTAGCCGCGCTCGCGGCGCTGGCGCTCGGATGCCTGGTGGGGCCCGGCTCACGGAAGAGCTTCGCTGCCGACACTCCGGGTGCGCAGGCCGCTCAACCGAGCGAAGAACAGATCGACATGGCGCGCGGCAGCCTCGATCGCTTCCTCGACTCGCATCCCGAAATCCAGGGCGACGTGGTGGGCGATCCGGGCCACATCAGCGACCCGAATTACATTCAGGCTCACCCCGCCCTGCAGGCCTTCCTCGAAAGCCATCCTCTGATCAAGGCGGACCCTCGCGCCTATCTCAGCCCCGAGTCGTGGAGATTTCAATACCGGCGGAGCGACACCGACGATCTTCTTTCCTACGTCGTTCCCTTCGGCGTGTTCATCTGCTGCCTGCTGGCGTTGCTCTGGGTTCTCCGGACGGTGCTCGAGAACCGGCGCTGGAACCGGAGCTTCAAGGTGCATGAGGAAGTTCACGCTAAGCTGATCGAAAAATTCAGCTCGGGCCAGGATCTGACCGCATACATGACTTCCGACGCCGGGAAGCGGCTGCTAGAATGGGCGCCGCCGTCCATCGACAGCGGATCGCGCAGTATGCCCGCCGCCGTCGCGCGAATCCTGTGGTCGATGGTCGCGGGCCTGCTCCTCGGCTTCGGAGGCCTGGGCCTGCTCGCGATTCGGGGCACCTTCGCCGATCTTGCCGAGCCCCTGCTGGTATTCGGAACCCTGGGCCTGACGCTCGGCGTGGGATTCATCCTGTCGGCCATCATTTCCTACGCATTGTCGAAGCATTTGGGGCTGATTGGAAACAGCGGGCCGGGTGGGGCTCAGGGTATGACGAAGTTCGGCCCGGCGTAGCGCCAACCCCAGGGCCGCGAGGGCCCGCACGCAAGCCGCAACCGAGTTGGCTTGCCGCCCCACTTGATGTCAGAATATGAGCATGTTCATCCGGGAAATCACCGTGGCAGAACTGGAGAGTTCGAAGGCCGGGCCGGAAGCGGCTGAGCAGACTTTCCACATGGACGAGCAGACCTTTCACGGGTTTTACGAAAAGACCGCCCGCCCGTTGTGGTCGTATCTCTGCCGCATTTCCGGTGACGCCGCCCTGGCCGACGATCTGGTGCAGGAGAGCTACTTTCGTTTTCTGCGCGCCCAACTGAAATCGGACGACGAAGCCCATAGGAAGAACTACCTATTCCGCATCGCCACCAATCTGATGCGCGATCACTGGCGCCGCGGGCCGCGCAGCGAAAGCTTGGACTCTGCATCGCGTTCCGCCCCTCAGACGGACGAGCATACGGCTGACCGCCTGCAGCAGCGCTCGGACCTGGGGCGCGCCCTGGCGCGCCTGAAGCCTAGGGAGCGCGAACTGCTCTGGCTGGCGTATGTGGAGGGTTCGAGCCACAAGGAAATTGCCGAAATGGTCGGGCTGCGGGCGGGCAGCATCCGGCTGCTGCTGTTTCGCGCCCGGCGCAAAATGGCGGACCTACTGCGTCACGAATGATTGGCACCGGTGGCGCCGCGAACCGGGAAGGAACGATGAGCGAGAGCCCGAAGCTTCAACACTGCGAACGCGAACAACAGGTGCTCGACGCCCTGCTCTCGGGGCGCTGGGCCGGGCCCTGGGGCGAAGAGATCCGCGAGCACGCCGCCGCCTGTGCGGCCTGCTCCGAAGTGGTGCTGGTGGCGCAGGCGCTGCAGCGTGAGAGCACGGTGGCAGCCGAAGAAGCCGGCGAGCCGGGCGCCGGGCCGCCCCCGGCCGGCCTGGTGTGGTGGAAGGCGCAACGAGCAGCCTTGCGGGCCGCCGAAGAGCAGGCCGCGCAGCCGATCACGCTGGTGGCGCGCGTGGCGCAGGCCTTTGGCGTTCTGGCGCTGGCGGGCACAGCGCTCTGGCAGTGGCCGCGGATTTCGGCCTGGCTCGGAAGCGCTCACGGCGTGGAGCGCTTGCACCCCGCCGCGTCGACAGGCACCGAGTGGATCGAGCGGCTCTCCCAGGCCTTCGCCAGTCCGGCCACCGGGTTTCTGCTAGCGGCGAGCGCCGGAGCGTTGCTCACCTTGATGGCCTTCGCTGCTTACGTGGTGTGGCGCGAGGAATGATCGAGGCTCGCCCCGCTCCGTTCGGCACACACCAAGACCCCGCCGCCGTCGCGCCTGAACTCAATTCACATTGGAAGCGCCGGGCGGCGGACCGCCACGCGGCCACCGCCCGGCGCGCAAACTACTTCTTCTTGGGGGGAACAACTGCGTCTTTGAAGGCTTTCGCCAGACGGAACTTCACCACCGTCTTGGCCGGGATCTTGATGGCTTCGCCCGTCTGAGGGTTACGGCCGATGCGTGCTTTCCGGTTGGCCTTCACAGCCTTGCCCAGCCCGGGAATCACAAATTGGCCTGAGGACTTGCATTCCTTGGTCGCCAAGTTGGCAATCTCTTCCAGCAACTGCCCGGCTTCCTTCTTCTGGATGCCCACTCGCTCCGCCAAGGCCGATACCACCTGCGACTTCGTCATCCCTTTCGCCATTGAGTCTTGTTCTCCTCTCTCTCCTGAGTATATTGCCTGGCCCCTTAAATCGCACTCTTGATGCGCACACTCTATGCAAGAAACGCACGGGTGTCAAGCCAATTATAGGCTCTATTTCCGCGCTCGTCTCAGTATGGGCCGCGGTCCCATCGGCTTCCGATGCGCTTTCCGCCCTTGCCGTTGGCTCGCCGGCCGGCGAGCCCGCGAAGCGCATGCCGCGCTCGCGCCCTCGCGCGGTCTCGACTACAATGGCAAAGGCGCGTTGAGCGCGGAGTGGTGATCATGCCGATTTTCGAGTACCGATGCCGCGATTGCGGCGCTCATTTCGAGAAGCTCCAGCGGTCCGCCACCGAAGCCGTCACGTGCACCCGCTGCAAGGGCAGCGAGCTCGACCGCCTGCTCTCCGTATTCGCGGTGTCAGGCGCGTCGGAAGCGGCGGCGGCAATCGAGGACGGCCCCTGCGGGGCTTGTGGCGCGCCCCGTCGAGGCATGTGCGGCGAGTAGTCTGGATCCTTCACGGAGCCCTGTTGGGGCGCCAGCCGCCGATTCTTCGGGGCTGGCTCAAGCGGTGCTCATGTCCAAAACCAGCATCAGCGTGCGCCTGCTTCGCGCCCTCGACGAGTTTCGCCGGTGCGAGCAGATCCAGGAGAACGTCTGGGGCGCAGCCGGCGCTTCCGCCGAGCTTCTGCAGGTGACTCAGAAAAACGGGGGCTTGGTACTGGGCTCGTTCGCGGGGCCGCGCCTCGTGGGCTTCCTCTACGCCTTTCTGGGCCGCCGCCGGGGCCGCCTGATTCATTGGTCCCACCTCATGGCGGTGGAGGCCGCCTTTCGCGATTGCGGCCTGGGCTTCCGTATGAAAGTGGAGCATCGCCGCCACGCGCTCGCCCGAGGAATTCGCGTGATCGCCTGGACCTTCGATCCCTTGCAGAGCCGCAACGCCGCCCTGAATCTGGGACGCCTTGGCGCGCGAGTGGACGAGTTCCTGCCCGATTGCTACGGGCATTTTCCGAGCGCCATTGAACGCGGGCTGGCCAGCGACCGTTTTGTGGTCGAGTGGCCCATCGCCACGCGGCGCGTGCAGCGCCGCCTGGCGGGCGAAGGCCTGCCGAGCTTCCCCGCCTCGGCGGCCATCGTCAATGAAACGCGGCTCGACTCGCGCGGCTTGCCGGCCAACCGCCGGCTCCGCCTCAACCTCAGCACGCCCCGGCTGCTCGTCGAAATCCCAAAGGACACCGACCTCATGCGCGCGCTCGACCTGAAGCTCGCCGCCCGCTGGCGAGCCGAGACGCGCCGCGTTTTTCAGCATTACCTCCGGGCCGGCTACCGGGTGCGGGACTTCGTGCCGCCTTCAGCCGCGGGCGGGGACCGTGCCTTCTACCTACTTTCCCGAACCTGAACCTGCCGACGCTCGCCGCTCTGGTTAAGCGCTCGCGCCCGCGCACCGAATCTCTCGGCCTCTACCTCCCGCCCGGTTTTGCGCAGCAGGCCGGCGTAGCGCTCGAGGCAAGAGGCGAGTGCCTCCGGATGCGCCCCGGCGCCCTGCTCGAGCAAATCGAGCGCGCGCTGGAAGAACCGCTCCGCCAGTTTAGGGCGCTCGGCAGCCTCGTAGAGAATTGCGAGGTTCTGGAGCGTCTTTCCGAGGCCGGGATGGTCCACACCCCAAGCCGCTTCCTCAATGTCGAGGCAGCGCACAAACAGGCGCTCCGCCGCGGCGTAATTGCCCTGGCGGGTGTGGAGCGCGGCCAGATTGTTGAGGGTATCCGCCACACAGAGATGGTCGGCCCCGAAGACATCTTCTTGGATCTCGAGCGCGAGCCGCAGGCGCGACTCGGCGTCCGATAGCTTGTTGGCGCCCGCGTCGAGCGCCGCCAAGCCGTTCAAGGCGGAGGCGAGCGCCGGATGAGCTTCGCCTAAGATTTTCTTGTTGATATCCAGAGCCAGCTTCAGCAGCGTGGCGGCCCGCGTGGTGTTCCCGAGCCTACGCTCCACCATCCCCAGCCGCTCCAGCGTGCGGGCCACTTCGACGTGTTCGGGACCCGCGCTCTCTTCCCAAATTCTCAGCGCGCGCAGGAGGAGATCGCCGGCTTCCCTCAAGCTACGCCGGGCCTCCGCCATCTCCGCCAGGCGGCCGAGGTCGGCGGCCACAGCCGGGTGCTCGGGTCCGAAGCGGGCTTCGTCCAGAGCCAGCACTCGCCGCCAGCACGCCTCAGCGTCCGTTGGCCGGCCCTCATCGGCACGGACCTCCGCCAGCCGGGCCAGCGTAGTGGCAAGGGCCGGATGATCCCGGCCGAGCCCCGCCTCCTGGATGGCAAGCATCCGATCGTACACCGGCCCGGCCTCCGCCTCCCGGCCCTCCAGGCGGCGGAGCAACGCCAGCTCATTGAGCTTGGCCAGCAGAGCGGCGGGCTCCCCGCCCGCTTCCGTCTCGCGAGCGGCGATCCACGCTTCGAGGGCGGCTTCGGCTCCGCCATCGTCGATGGCGCGCAGCGCGGCGCCGTGAGAGGCCGGCGCGGGCTGCGCCGCCGCTGCCTCCGGCTCCGCAACGGCCAAGGAGGCTACATCGGTAAGCTCACTCGCCGCTTCGGCGGGCGCGGCATCGGCGCGCGACGCTTCGGCCTCCGCCGGTGCGATCTCCCGCTCTGAAACCGATCCCTCCACCGCGGGCTCGGCGGGCGCCCCGGGCGCGGCAGCCCGGGCGCTCTCGGGAGCCGTCTCCGGCCCGGCCCCAGCAGGCGCCGCCGCGGCTTCCGCCGCGCGGGCGCTCAGTTCCTCCGCGCGCAGACTCTCCAACCGTCCAAGGCGCGGGGTGGGGCTAGTCTCGTCCGGCACCTCGAACGACTTGATCACCGCCGCAAGCTCGGTTGAGAGGTCCTGGACGTCGAGGTCGGCCAGCGCTCCCCCCAGAGCCTCGGTGGTAAGCGCCTCCTGCGCCGGATCGGAAGCGCCGCTCGAACCTGCCGTGACCGCCGTGGCGGTGATCGCCCGCGCGCGGCGGAAAAGGAGCTCCGCCTCCGGGCGGTTGCCCTGGCGGAGACTCAATTCGCCGAGGTTCTCCAGGATGACGGCGACCTCCGGATGGAGCGCGCCCAGGCTCTTCTGCTTGATGGCCAGGGCCTGCTTGAAGAAAACCTCAGCCTCGGCGAAGCGCTCACAGGCGAAGCACACCGAGGCGAGATTGTTGTAGCAGGTGCCCACGTTGGAATCATCCGGCCCCGTCGTGCTGGTCCCGATGCGCAGAGCGCGCGTTAGCAGCGGCAGCGCCTGCGCGTACTCGCCTTGCATGCGGTAGACGAGCGCCAGGTTGTTCAGACTGGTCGCCACCACCGGGTGCTCGCGGCCGAGCGAAAACTCTTCAATGTCGATCGCATGCCGGTACAGCGGCGCCGCCTCCACGTAGCGCCCGCGGGCGGCGTAGACCGCAGCCAGGTTGTTCAGCGTCTGCGCCACCCCCAGGTCGTCCGGGCCGAGCTCGGCGTCGCGAATGGCGAGCGCTTTCTTTAGAAGCATCTCGGCTTCGTCGAATTTGCCGCGCACGCGGCAGGCTTCGCCCAGATCGTTGAGCGTGGTGGCCAGGCGCGGGTCCTTGGGCCCGAAGAATTGCGCCTCCGCCAACGCCGTGCGGTATTCCGCCTCGGCCTCGGCGTAGCGCCCCTCGTTGTAGGCGCGATGCCCGGCTTCGCTCGCGGCCTGCCAGGGCGACAGCGGCTCCGCATCCGAAGCGAAGTAACAAGACCCGGAGAAATGCAGGAGCCAGCGGGAAACAAGGTCCAGAATCAAGGGTCAGCTCCGTCCGTCATCGTGCGCCATCAAGGCTCTTGCGACTATCTTACCAGCCTGGGGCGCGAAACTCGAAATGCGAAATTAGAACTCCGGAAAACGAAGCTCGTGTACGGAGGCCGCCGGGCCCTGGCACCCCTGGTGGCCGAAGCCGCGAAGGTCACTCGCCAGCATCAGTGGCTCAACGTGAGTTTTGAGCGCGCAGCGCAGGCCTGCTTTTCAAGGTCTGCGGCCTTTCGGCTTGGGGAGGTTCGGCATTGTGCGCCGGCGGGCGTACCTCTAAACCGAGCTCATGTCGCGGCTGCGGCGCCCGCCGCTGCACCCGTGGATGCGGCCGGCGAGGCGGGTGCGCCGCTTTTCGGCGCGCATTTGTCGATGGCGTTCCGCATGCCTTGTTCCCACTTTTCGGTGGAATCGTAGCCGATGCCCTTGAGTCGAATCACACCGCCGGCATCTACAATCCAGTTCTGCGGAATCCCATTGACCTTGAGTGTCTGGGTTACGTAACTATAGGCCGGCACGGCCGCAAAAGTGAGCTTGTGCTCAGTCATGAACGGCTCGACGAGACCGGGGTTCTCGTCCATGTTCAAGGAGAGGAACATCACATTGCTTGCCGGAACTGGTAGTCGGCCTGGAATGGCGGGCTTCGACCCTGGATAGCATTCGGACCCTCCGGTGGCTGAAATTATATCGCAGGTTGGCGTCGCCGGAACCGGCCGCGGGCCGCGCGGGCCCGCGCGGCACAACCCGCACCCCGCCGCCCCCCTCCATGGATGCGCCAGCCAGCGACCAGCAACCTGCAATTGTGAATAATCAAAAACGAACCGCAGAGCGGCTAGAGGCCACGCTGTGGTTCGCTGGTTTATGCTTCTGCGTTTTCTAGCGTCGTATTCATCGCGTGCGAAGAATTGATTCGCTGCGTCTACGGGCCGATCAGAATGCCAGGATCTGGACTCTGCGGCTCGCGTGCTGGAGCCTTTTAAAATAGGGGAGAGCATCCGGTGCGCGATATCGCGGGGAAGTGGCGAAAGGCTAGTATGGAGCGACAACCACGCGCAGGCGCATGTGACCGGCAAGTTTTTGGGCTGATAGAAAGCCCGTCTGCTGGCCGAAACACGGTGCTGGATTGTGGTTGCGAGCGAACAGGCAGGTGTATACTGCGGTCGCGGCGGACGGCAGCAGCGAAGCCCCGGGCAAACTGCCGCTCGCCTTGAAGCCGCCCACGGACCGTTAGTGTGATCCTCGCTCCCGAATGAGCCGCCTTAAGTGGATCTTCACCGGTGACCACGGCCTGCGCGCTGGATGGCGCTTCGTAATTTTTCTGGCGATCTACGTCGTCGCCGGAAGAGCTCTCGATTACATTCTCGCCGACATCCACTTCCCCGACCGCGCCTTCACCTGGTCGAGCATGCTGCCCAACTATCTGGTGGACTTTGCCTTCGTCAGTGCGATTGCCTGGCTGATGTCGCGCATCGAGCACGCACCATTCTCCTCCTACGGTCTGCCGCTCGTACCGAATGCCGGATCGCTCATGCTGAAGGGCGTTCTCTGGGGTTTCATCCCGTCCGCACTCATTCTGATTCCGATTTACTTTGCGGGCGGCTGCTCCTTCCATGGACTGGCGCTCGGCGGCCGCGAGTTCATCTTTTACGCCGGCGCCTGGGCGCTCGCCATGCTCGCGCTTGGCTTTGGAGAAGAATTCCTGTTTCGGGGATACGCCCTCAGAACGCTCGGCGAAAGCATCGGCTTCTGGCCGGCCGCCATCTTCCTTTCATCCATCTTCGGCCTGATTCACCTGATCTTCAAACCGCATGAGGACTGGATTGACCCCGTCAGCGTCGCGCTCTACGGCCTCTTCTGGTGCCTCACGCTGCGCCGCACGGGGAGTCTGTGGTTCGCAGTCGGCTTTCACGCCGCCTCGGATTACGCCGATATGATCGTCTTTGCCGAGCCCAATTCCGGCAACGACGGCCATCCCATTCCCGGACACCTCTTCGACATTCGATTTCACGGACCGGACTGGCTCACGGGCGGCCCTCGAGGTACCGAAGCCAGCCTGGCGGTCTTCGTCGTGCTTGCGGGGCTGTTCTACCTCTTCAACAAGGCGTATCCGGTGCGCCGGGCCACCCGGGCCGACCCGCTCACCGCGCTCCGCCGGGAGTAGGCCTACAGAAATAGCCTAGTTTTGGCGAAGATTCCGCCCGGCGACGCCGGAGCTGCGCGGGCTCCCGTTTCAATGGGCGCGCGGGGCTTCGGCTGATGCCGGCGAGCCGGCCGCGACCATTCCGGGCCAGCCTTGGCCAAGTTGCGCCACAGCCTGCCCGATCTGATCGATGGCCGCTGAGCGCGCGCCCTCCGCCAGCGCCGGATTCAACTGGTTTTCAGCGTGAATGAATGTGACATCGGTAAGCCCCATAAAACCAAGGATATGGCGCAGGTACGGCTCCTGAAAGTCATAGCTCGCGCGCGGCGTCCCGGCCGGGTAAGAGCCTCCGCGCGAGGTGATCACAAACACCTTCTTCCCGGAGACCAGCCCCTCCGGCCCGCCCGCTCCGTACATCACCGTCCTGCCGACGCGCACCACCTGGTCAATCCAGGCCTTGAGCGGCACGGAAATCGAAAAATTGTACATGGGCGCGCCGATCACAATCACGTCAGCCGCCAGGAGCTCTTCTACAAGCGCGTCCGAGCTCGCGATAGCCTGGCGCTGGGCCGGCGTCCGTTTTGAAGGTTCGGTGGCCGACGCCTGCACCCAGTCATCGGTGATCGCTGGAAGCACCGTAACCGCCAGATCGCGCTCAACTACTTGAGCGCCAGGGTGTTGAAGCCTCCAGGCTTCCACGAATTTGTCCGTCAGTCTCCGCGACACCGAGCTGCCGCGGGCGCTGGAATCAATGCGTAGCAGTTTCATGATCAGTTCCTCCTCTCAGGTCCTGCCAGCCATTAGAGTAATGTTTCGGCCTATCGGTTACTTTAAATAATTACTTGCATCTGATAAGCAGGAACTTTAAAGTAACCAAGTGAGGAGGCAATTACGATGCGACGCCACCAGAAACTGGAATCTCCTTGTGCCATGGGGGGACTGCTCGAGACGCTCACCCGGCCGTGGACCCTTCACATCCTTTGGGTGCTCTCCACCGAAGGGCCCACGCGCTTCGGCGCGCTGCGGCGCAAAGTGGAAGGGATTTCGTCGCGCGTGCTCACGGAGCGCTTGCGGACGCTCGAAGAGAAAGGCTTTGTACACCGCGACTACCAGCCCACCATCCCTCCGGCTGTGAGCTACAGCATCACCCAGCGAATGAACGACATAGGGAAAATCTTGGAGGCGCTCAACCGCCTTTCTGAAAAGTGGCGGCAGGAAGACGCGCGGCCCGACGGGGCCGCGGCCAGCGCGCCCGCCACCGCTCCGCCCGCGCCGTGAAACATATTCGGCAGCGAACGCCGTCACTCGAAACTACCAAGCGCCCTTGTTCGCGTTGCTCAACTCCAGCCCGTCACTGACTCACTGCCAATTGCCCATCAGGATGAAAGGCGCCCAATAGTAAGGGTGCGAAAACTTCGCGCCGGCACTGGCGGCGGCCGGCGTGTGAACTGCAAAGCCCCGGCTTGGCGCGCCGGCGCCCGCCGCGTCTTGGCCCGAAGCGCCGGCCCCGCCAGCGGCTTTGGCGGATGGATCGCGGCCATCGAGCAAATCGAGCTGCGCCTGGCGCAGGGCCTCAATCTTCGAGTCGCCCTTCGAGCTGGTCCAGCGGGCGTAAAAGTCCGTCATCAGCTCGCTGGTGCTCGCGTCGTTCACGCTCCACAGCGTGGCCAGCACGGCCTTGGCGCCTTTTTTCTGGGCCAGCATGCCCAACCCATCCACCTCGCGGCCGTCCCCGGCGCCGCCGGTTCCCGTATCGCAGGCGGAAAGCGTCAGCAATTCCGCGCTGTGAAAGTCGAGGTCGGGGTCGTGCTGCAATTCGGCCAGTGACAGGTGATAGCCCTTGCCGCCGGTATCTTTCCCGCCCAAAAGCAGGTATGAGTTCTCCTCGCTGCCGGGCTCCAGAACAAAGTGGCTCGCGATATGCACCAGCGGATACTTCTTCCAAAGCTGGTCCGCCATATCCTTCTCGGTGAAGGCGTCGTTCAGCATGATGCGCCCAGGCACCGGCCCGTGCGAGCCGGCCACGGCGGCGTCGCGCACCACGCCGTCGAGCTCGGCGGGCACGGCGGCCAGCGGATTCAGGTCCGGCTCGTATTGCTTCGAAATGCCCATGCCCAGCGCGCGCCAGTTGGTCACCTCCGGCTGCTCCTTGAGGCGGCTGGTGTTGGCGGCCGTAAACACCACGTTGCCGTAGTGCTCGACCAGGTAGGTTTTTCCATCGTAAAGAGCGTTCACAGGGACGTAGCGCAGCACGTCGTCGAGCGACCACAGCACGGTGTGCGCCTGCGCGCCCGCCAGGTCGGCGGCGATGGGAGCCACCAAAATCGCGTACAGGGCCGCGGAAGCCGGCCGTGGATCGCTCGCGGGATTCTTCAACGCCTCGAGCAGGGCCAGCACCTTGCGGCTCAGTTCGGCGCGCGCGATGGGGATCTTGTGCGGCACGGTGACGGCCGGCGTCACCACGATCGTATCCAGTTCGTTTTCGAGCACGAGGGTGTACACCGCCACCGTCCCGGAACCCAGGTCGCGCAGCAGCGATTGCGAATCGCTGGTCTCGGAGCTCACGTCGCGGGCGTGCGCCGGTCCCGCGTTGGCGGCCAGGGCGCTCTGAAGCTGCTGGAAGAAGGTCTCCGTGGTGCTGCTCGCCAGGCGCACCGTGCCGCCCAGCGAATTCATCCGGGCGTCTTCCTCGGGAGTGCGCGAATCTTTGCTGCGCAGCGTGAGCCACTCCATGGCTTCGGCGGTGAGGGCGCCGGCCTGATTTTCACGGGAGGTAAAAGCGAGCGGCGCGGTGGAGCCTGCGGAATTGCCGCCGCGCGTGAACTCAGTGTACTCCTGCTCCTTCAGCAGCCCCAGCACCTGCTCGGCCTCGGGCAGCCGGCCCTCTTCCACCAGCAGATCGGCCAGCCTCCGGTAGCTCGCCGTCACGGTGCCCACGTAACTTTCCTGCAAGTCGCGATCGAGCCCCGCGATGTTTTCCCGAATCTGCTGAAACTTGTTGATGGCCTGCTTCCCGAAGAAAATGGCCAGCGGATAATTCTTCTGGGCGCGCCAGTAGTGCATCAGGTTGCAGAGCGTGATGCCTTCCGCCTGCGGCAGGCCGATGCTGTGCGCCAGGGCCAGGCTCTGCAGAAAGTAGAGCACGGCTTGCTCGTTGTTCCCGAGCGCCTCGTTCAGGGAGGCCAGGTTGTTCAGGGTGGTGGCCTCGGCCGCCCGGTCTTCCACGGCACGGTGCAGGGGCAGGGCCTGATCGAAATACTCGAGCGCCTTCTGCTTGTCGCCCGTGGCCCTGTACAGCGTCCCCAGGTTGTTCAGGGTGGTGGCCTCGCCGGCCCGGTCTTGCACCGCGTGCTCCAAGGTAAGGGCCTGGTTGTAGTAGTCCAGGGCTTTGTCTGTCTCGCCCATGCTTCGATACATCAGGGCCAGATTGTTAAGCGTGGTGGCTTCGCCGGCGCGGCTGCCCACGGCGCGCTCGATGGGCAGGGCCTGATTGAGAAACTCCAACGCCTTTGCGGTCTCGCCGAGATCGAAGTACACTCCGCCCAAACTGTCCAAGGTTGAGGCCTCGCCGTTGCGGTCACCCACCGCGCGATAGAGCGCCAGGGCCTGGTTATAACACTCCAGGCCTTTCTGCATTTCCCCCATACTCGTATGCAGGCTGCCCAGGCCGTTCAGGGTGGCCGCTTCGCCGTCGCGGTCGCCCCCGGCGCGGTGGATGGCGAGCGACTGGTTGTAGTAATCCAGCGCCTGCGGCAACTCGCCCATTCTGCGGTGCAGGCCGCCGATATTATCCAAGGTGACGGCCTCGCCGTTGCGGTCGCCCACGGCGCGGCGAATGGCCAGGGACTGGTTGAAGTAATCCAGCGCCTTCGGAATGTCGCCCAGGCTCCGGCTCAATCCTCCGAGGTTGTTCAGCGTCACGGCCTCGCCGGCGCGGTCGCCCACGGCGCGGTGAATGGCGAGGGCCTGGGTGTAATAGTCCTGCGCCTTCGCCATGTCGCCCATGCCCGCCGACAGCGCGCCGAGATTGTTGAGCGTGGTCGCCTCGCCGAGCCGGTCTCCAACCCCGTGAAGCAGGGGCAGCGCCCGGTTGTAGTAATCCAGCGCCTTTTGCACTTCGCCGAGTTTCCGGTTCGCCAGGCCCAGGTTGTTCAGCGTGGTGGCCTCGGCGGAACGGTCGCCCACCGCCTCCTGAATCGACAAGGCCTGGCTGAAGTAATCCAGCGCCTTCGGCATCTCTCCCAGAGCCTCGTACGCCGAGCCCAGAGAGCCCAGCGTGGAGGCCTCGCCCGAGCGGTCGCCGGCGGAGCGTTGCAGAGGGAGGGCCTGGTTGTAGTAATCGAGCGCCTTGGGAATGTCACCCTCGGCCTTGTACATTGCGCCCAGGCTGGCCAACGTGGTCGCCTCGCCGGCGCGGTCGTGCACCGAGCGCCGGATGGGCAGGGCCTGGCTGTAATACTCCAGGGCTTTCTGCATGTCGCCCAAGGCCTGATACGCCGCGCCCAGGTTGGTGAGCGTGGTGGCCTCGCCGGTACGGTTGCCCATCTCACGATGGATGGTGACGGCCTGGCTGTAAAGGTCCACCGCCTTCTTGATTTCGCCGAGACGTTTCTGGATGAGGCCAAGGTTGTTGAGCTCCGAGGCTTCACCGGCGCGGTCGCCCACGGCGCGCCGGATGGCGAGCGCCTGATTGTAATAGTCCAGCGCCTTCGGCATTTCCCCCAGCCTTCGGCAAGCCATGCCGAGGCCGTTAAGCGTGGCCGCCTCGCCCGTGCGATCCCCCGCCGCGCGCTCGAGAGGCAGGGCCTGGTTGTAATAGTCCAGCGCCGCCCTGGGTGAGCCGGTGGTGGAGAGGCTGGTGGCCAGAGATTGTAGGGCCAGCGCCTCTTCGTAGTCGTCCCGCAAAGCGTGCCACAGCGCGACGGAGTCTTTGAGGAAGGCCACCGCCTTCCCTCGGGATTCGGCGTCCGCCTGGCGCCGGAGGGATGCCACCACCAGGGTGATGCGCTCCGCCTTGAGGCGGGTCAGGTCGTCGGGCGTGGGGGCGCGAAGGTCGGTAACCTGAATCCGATACTTGCCCGCGGGCGCCTGCGGATTGTTGGCCAGCGCCTGCACCTTGTAGGTTCCGGAAGAGGAAGCGATGACCGAAGCCTGCTCAATGCCGTAATTGCCGTTGGGCCGGTTGGCCGTCATCAGCCGCTTGCCGTCAGGGCCGATGAGGCCCAGAGAGATGTGGACCCCGTTCTGCTGCGCCACCACGTGGAGGAACTGGCCCTGCGTCAACTCCACCGTAAAGACGTCCGCCTGCCCGCCCGCCAGCTCGCGCTCGACGGGCTGCTGGAGTTGGAGCGCTCCGCCCTGACGGTAGTCTATGGGCTGGTTCGCCGCCTGACTAGGAGCCGGATTCGCGGCCTCATTCGCACTCTCAGTCTCGGCGGGAGGCTCCTGAGCCCACCCAGCCAAACCGAAGCCGCAGAAGAGCGTGGCGGTAAGCGCGCATCGAAGCCCGCCGCGAACAACGAGAGACTGGCGCAGTTTGAAAGGAATGGGGCGCGGAGCTTGACGGCGATTCATAACGTTCTTCGCAGCGGCACAGAGTCTCTTTCGTGGCTGACAAGGTCAGCGGGATGAGCACAGCTTAGCGCTCGGCCGCAGCCGGGGCAAGCCTTTTGGGGCAGCAGGTTCGCGAGACTGGAAACTCGAAATTCGAAACTCGAAAATCAAAAGTGGAGACTCGGAGCGTGGCGGACGCCAAGCCACGATCTAGGATCCACCAGCGACGGACAACGAACACCGGACGACTGCCAACTGGCGAAGGATTTTGAGGCGTTTTGAAAAGCTATCTCATTTTGTTTCAGTAACATACTGGGATAATAGGTATGTCTCTATAGCTTTCAATAGGATGCTGGGTTCTCGCGAATTCCAAAAATGGAATATTATTGTTTTCAACAAGATGCTGGGTTCGTTCGTAATATTTTAAGTTTTTCGCGCCAAGCGATC
>DATJAQ010000093.1:0-11970 GCA_035516075.1 Terriglobia bacterium
ACGACACCCACGGGTCGCTCTACTATTTCGGAAGCAACAACGGGCTCGACGCTCTGCCTCTCCTGGCCCAACCCGGCGCCTACGTACTGAGACATAACCAGTTCGGAGCCACCTTAGGGGGCGCAGCGAAGAAAGATCGCACCTTTTTCTTTCTCAGCTACGAAGGCCAACGCCATGACGAGTCCAACAACTTCGCCCAGTTTCTCACGCCCGACACAGTGGCGGCCGTGAACCGTGTACTGAGCCAGTTCCCGGGCTTGACGCCGGAGACCCTGAACCAGGTCCGGACCGCCAACGACGATCAGGGCCTGGCGAAGCTCGATCAGGTTCTGAGTGACCGTCATCGCCTCTCGGTGCGCTATACCTACACGGCTGCCGACACCCTAAGGTTCCCGGGCGGCGGCGGGCGTGACTCCGTGATGTCGTCGGCGGCGCGCAACGCGACGGTGGGCGACCAGGCGCTGCTGGCGGACGATACGGCGGTCATTTCACCCCGCGTGGTGAATGAAGCCTGGGTGCAGTGGGCCCGCCGGCGCCTCGACTATGCGCCCCTCACCCAAGAGCCCGCCCTCGAAGTGTCCAACCTGTTGCTGATCGGCAAGACCTACAGCGACTTCGACTCCTATCGCGAGGACCGGCTGCAACTCTCCGACAGCCTTCTCGACCAGGCGGGGAGCCACACCCTCAAGGTGGGTGTCAATTTCAACCGGCTGATCGACGACAGCAAGTGGGACCTGTTCTTTCCGGCGCGGATCATTTTCTCGAGCGTCAGCGCCCTGCTTCAATTCAGCCCGGCCTCGAAGAGCCCGGTTGACGGGGCGACGGTCTTCTGGTGGCCCATTCTGGCCGGCGCCAATTCCCAGCCGGCCTACGCCACGTCGTGGAGCTCGGACGTTCCCTCTGCCTGGCAAGACGCCACTCTCTTTCACTTTCCCTACAATGCCTACGGTTTTTTCGCCCAAGATCAGTGGCGAGCGCGTCCGCAGTTTTCAGTTACCTACGGGTTGCGCTGGGACTTTGAAACCTATCCCCGGCCCTTCGTGACCCGGAATGATCTCAACAATCTCCAGCCGCGGATCGGTGTGTCATATTCACCCCGACTGACGACAGTGGTGCGCGCCGGGTTCGGAGTCTTCACGGACCGGGTGGCGGGCAGCGTGGGTCAGGTGTTCGACGTGGCTCAGGACATCAGCCGGGGCAACCAGCCCGGAGCGGCTGCGCTGTTTCCGGGGGTCGCCCCCGTGGCGGGCCTGTTCGATCAGGCCACGGTGACTCCGGCGCAGGGCGCAGGAGCGCCCACAGCAGCCGCCCTCGGCCTGCTCGAAACGGGCGCTGTGCCTCAGCCCTCCTGCCTCACCCAGGCGCCGCCGGCCTGCGTGGCAAACCTCTCCGTGAATAAGGACGGCGCGCAGCGCAACCCCTTCAGCTATCAGGCCAGCCTGCAAGTGTCGCGGCAGGTGGGGAAAGACCTCGTTCTGAGCCTGGGCTATCTTTACGTGCGAGCGCCCAACCTGCTGGCGGTGTCGCCCAATCTCAACGCGCCGCTTTCGGGGTCGACCGAACCTGACGGCACGCCCATCGACTCCCTTAGCCTGCGCTATCCGGCGCTCGGCGACTTTTTCGTCAGTTATAACGCGGGTTTTTCGGACTACCACGGCGGCACGGCGGAAGCGGAGAAGCGATTTGGCAGTCATTTCGGTGTGCATGCAAGCTACACGTACTCCAAGACGATCTCCAACGTGGACTCGATCAGTAACCTGGGCGATTTCCCACAGACCAGCCTGGCGCTCGAAAAGGCGCTTTCGCGCCAGGACATGCGTCACCGTTTCGTGCTCGCCTTCATGAGCACGGCGCCCGCCGGCGTGCGCGCTTTGCGCGGACTCAAGTTCGACGCGCTGATTACGGCGCAGAGTGGTACGCCCTACACCATTTACACCGGCAAAGACTTGAATAACGACGGGAACCCGCTTAGCGACCGTCCCGGCGTCCCGGCTGGGTCCCCGGGCTGCCCCGGCGGTTGTCCGCTCGGCAGAGACAGTTACACCGGCCCGGGCCTCGGCGACGTTGACTTGAGGTTGGGTCGCGATTTCAGGCTGAAGGAAAGAGTGAGCCTGGAATTGACCCTCGACGCTTTTAACGCCTTCAACCGCGTCAACCTCAAGGACCTCAATACAACCTGCGGCAGCGGCAACGTCCTGGCGTGCCCGAACGCCGCACCGCAGTCCCAGGCCGGGTTCACTCTGCCCACGCTGCTGTTCAGTCCGAGGGATGTCTTCAACGCCCGGGAGATCCAGTACGCCGCCAAGCTAAGATTTTAAGAGCGCATGAAGGCGGTTGGAACGATGCGCCCCGCGCGAGGGCGCCTCGTCGTGAAGGAGTATCTGATGCCGTCAACTCCCAGCTCGACCAAGTATCCTCTGACGACACAGCTCGCCTTCCGCTGGCTGGACAGGCAGGCGAGACTCTACGAAACGTTCACGCGGCAAGCATTGCAGGAAGCCGGCCTTGAGCCCGGAATGCGGGTGTTGGACGTGGGCACCGGAACCGGCGCCGTAGCCGCCCTCGCTGCTGAAATGGTGGGGCCGGAGGGTACGGTGCTGGCCGTTGACCGGATGCCGGAGGTGCTGGAGGTCGCGAGGCAGCGCCGGCAGCCCAACGTATCCTTCGTGGAGGGCGATCCGGCCGAGATGCATTTCGCAGAGCCCTTCGACTGCATTGTGGGGCGATTCGTGCTGGTCTACTACCCCGATCCGGTCATCGCCCTGCGCAAGCTCGCAAGCAACCTGCGGCCGGGCGGCGTTTTGATGTTTCAAGAACCCGACTGCACGGGAGTCCGCGCTCTTCACGACCGGCCGATCTTCACGCGGAACGACCGCTGGATTGTCGAGACCATTCAAGCCGCGGGCGGGGATACGTCGATCGGGCTCCGGCTGTACGAATACTTCGTGGCCGCCGGATTGCCGGCGCCTACCCTCCGCCTCGATGCGAGAATCGGCGGAGGGCCGGACTTCGAGGGTTATGCCGTAGCGGCGGGTTTCACCGCCGCGTTGCTGGACTCCATGGGCGAACGAGGACAGGCGCTGGCCCGCGAAATGGAACTCGAAACACTGGAACAGCGCATGCGCGAGGAAGCCATGGAGAGCGGTGGCGTGGTGGTGTTTCCATCTCTTATCGCGGCGTGGTGCCGAAGGCCGGGGTGAGAGCGTTCGGCGGCAGGGGTGCGTGAATCCTTAGGCCTTGGAAACGCGTGGCGGCGGAGGGAATGCAAGGGGGAACAGGTGCCAGGTGCCGGGTCTCAGGGGTTAGGGTTCAGGGGTCAGGAGTTAGGGACTAGGTTAATGGCGGGAATGACGGGCGCGGCACAGCTTTCGTCGGCGACGAAATTCATGGGTTGGATTGCGCCGCAGCGGGGACCTCCGATAGCAAGACGATTTCTTCATGCGCCACGCTTGCCGCTCCGTAAGCCATGGCTCCCCGGATGTCGTCCAGGGTCAGGTGCGGGTAGTCTTCGAGCAGCTCGCTTTCGCTCTCGCCCTCGGCAAGCTTGCGGAGGATCAGCTCCACCGTGATCCGTGTCCCCCGGATGACCGGCTTGCCCATCATGACTTCCGGATTGATTTCAATGCGCTCAATGTTCATATCCGTCCTCAATCAAACCAGCGCCACCACCTTGAGACTTTCGATGCCGCGGTCATCCACCATCTTAACCGACACCTGCTTGTGCTTGCCGGGCTCGAAGGGCAGCGAGATCGTGCCGCGATAGGCTCGGACCAAATCCGGGTCAATCTCAGCCTCCAGGTTCTTTGCGAGCCGCGCCCAGCATGGTACTGTCGCCTTCGCTCCGCTCAGCGCAGGCCTTACCTCCGCTGAAGCCCACGAGCCATTGGCGCGAGTCTTCGAGGTAGAGCCGGCGAAGCGAGTGTGTGATTTCGTGGAACACGACGACCGTACGCGGGTGAGTGTGTCGCAGGCGGCGGGTGAATGCAAGGGGGCAGGTGGGTGCCAGGTGTTGGGTGTCAGGGCAAAGGCTGGATTCCCGCCTCCGCGGGAATGACGAGGGGCGCGGGAATGACGAGGGGCGCGGGAATGACCGTTGGGGCGGGGGCCGCGGGAGTGACGGGGCGGGAGTTACGGGTTAGGGGCGCAGGCAGCGGCGCATGATCGCAGATAGCAGATTCGGGATTTCGGAAAGCAGGGGCTGGCGGCGGCGATTCTCACTGCGCCCACGTTTCCCATTTTCTGTTCTGAAATCCGCACTGTCTCAACTTAAGTGCTAGGGAATCAGCACGCAGACAGCGAAAATACCTGCCGTTTCCTGATCCTAATAGCGTACGATTATTGGACACTTTTGTCGCTTTGGGCGAGCCCCCCGCCCGCGGCGCCGGGCGGCCCCACCGGCGCAGCCGCCCCGAATCCACGGCGCAGCGTGGCGCTCCAAAACCCGCCCTTGATAATCGTGGGGGCGACCCGGCAGGTGGCCCCGCCTCCCCTCCCGAACGCCCCCAAGGGCGGTCCCGCCGCCCACTACATCTTGGGCCTCCCCAAGATATTTCTACGAGATATTGTACTTTTCGCTTGACACGAGCCTCTGCGGGGTTTATGAATAGATTCCGCAGGTATCGACCGGCGGGATTGGAATCTGAGGGGGTTCCAAAACCCGCGGCCCGCGCTGCGCGGCGCATCCAATTAGTAGTGAAAACCACGCGTAACGCGCCAGAGAGAGTCTGAGGGAGTGAACGATGGCCGAGGTTGAGGTTACTTCCACAGTATTAATAGATAAGTTGACGGAGGCGCCGGTCCGCAAGCGCGGCCTGGCCGTGAAGCGGTCCTTCACCCGGCCTGGGGTCAATCCCTTCGACGAGGTGGAGTGGGACCTCCGCACCGCTTCCATCCAGAACGAGAAGGGCCACACCATCTTCGAGCAGGCGAACGTGGAAGTGCCGAAGGACTGGTCGATGACGGCCACCAACATCGTGGCCTCCAAGTACTTCCACGGCAAACTGGGCTCGGTGGAGCGCGAATCGAGCGTGCGCCAGCTCATCAGCCGGGTGGCCGACACCATTGCCGAGTGGGGCGTGGAGGGCGGCTACTTCCGCAGCGAGGCGGATGCCGGCGCCTTCCACGACGAACTGGTGCATCTGCTGGTGCAGCAGAAGGCGGCCTTCAACTCGCCGGTGTGGTTCAATTGCGGCTTGTGGCACAAGTACCATCGAAGTTCGCCCGCCTGCGGCTGGTATTGGGACCCGGCCACCGGCGGCGTCAAGAAGGAGACGGAGGCCTACCGTCACCCGCAGTGTTCTGCCTGCTTCATAAACTCCATTCAGGACACCCTCGAAAGCATCCTCAATCTGGCGAAGACAGAGGGGATGCTCTTCAAATGGGGTTCGGGCACCGGCACGAACCTCTCCCCCCTACGATCCTCCCTGGAACCGCTGTCGGGCGGCGGTGTGGCCTCCGGTCCCCTATCCTTTATGAAGGGCTTCGACGCCTTTGCCGGCGTCATCAAGTCGGGCGGCAAGACGCGGCGCGCCGCCAAAATGGTGATCCTCAACATCGATCATCCCGACGTCGTGGAGTTTATCGACTGCAAGGCCAAGGAAGAGCGCAAGGCCTGGACGCTGGTGGACGCGGGCTACGATTCCTCGCTCGACGGCGAGGCCTACAGCTCGATCTTCTTTCAGAACGCCAACAACAGCGTGCGCGTCACAGACGACTTCATGGAGGCGGTGGCCGAAGACCGCGACTGGTCCACCCGCAAGATCACCAACGGCCAGCCCCTGAACACCTACCGGGCGCGCGATCTGATGCGCAAGATCGCCGAAGCCGCCTGGCAGTGCGGCGACCCCGGCATGCAGTTCGACACCACCGTGAACCGCTGGCACACCTCCCGGAACACCGCGCGCATCAACGCCTCGAATCCGTGCAGCGAGTATATGTTCCTGGACGATTCGGCCTGCAATCTCTCCTCGCTCAACCTCATGAAGTTTCTCGCCCCGGACGGCCGCTTCGACGCGGAGGCCTTCCGCCAGGCGGTGGACATCATGATTCTGGCGCAGGAGATCATCGTCGATAACGCGAGCTACCCCACCGAAAAAATCGCGCAGAACTCGCACGACTTCCGCCCGCTCGGCCTCGGCTACGCCAACCTGGGCGCGCTGCTGATGGCGGGCGGTTACCCCTACGACTCCGACGCCGGGCGCGACTACGCGGCCGCGGTGACGGCGCTCATGCACGGCCAGGCCTACCTCACCTCTTCGCGCATTGCGGCCGAGCTCGCTCCCTGCCCCGGCTTCGCCGTGAACCGCGACCCCTTCCTGGGCGTCATTGCCATGCACCGCCAGGCGGTCACCGGCATCAACGCGCGCAACGTGCCCGACAACCTCTGGGAGTCTGCCAAGAAGGTGTGGGATGAGACCCTGGCCAGCGGCATGAAGTACGGCTACCGCAACGCCCAGGTTACCGTGCTCGCACCCACCGGAACCATCGGGTTCATGATGGACTGCGACACCACCGGCATTGAGCCCGATTTGGCGCTCGTGAAGTACAAGAAACTGGTGGGCGGCGGCCTCATCAAGATCGTCAACCAGGTGGTGCCGCAGGCGCTCCTGCGCCTCCACTATACGGAGCAGCAGGCGGCCGAGATCGTCAATTACATCGACGAGCACGGCACCATCGAAGGCGCGCCGCACCTCAAGCCCGAGCACCTGGCGGTGTTCGATTGCTCGCTCAAGCCGGCCCACGGCAAGCGCTCGATTCATTACATGGGCCATATTCGCATGATGGCCGCGGTGCAGCCGTTCATCTCCGGCGCCATTTCGAAAACCGCCAACCTGCCCGAGGAAGCAACGGTGGACGACGTCATGAACGCCTACCTCGAGAGCTGGCGCCTGGGATTGAAGGCCATCGCCATTTATCGCGACGGCTCGAAGCGCTCCCAGCCGCTCAACACGGCGAAGAAATCGGAAAAGAGGAGTCAGGAGCCGGTAGCCGGGAGTGAGGGGCCCGAAGGCACAGCGGCAGCCGAAACTCAAGAGGCCAATCCGGAGGTCAGCGTCCCGCATCCCGAAGCCCAAGCCCCCAGCCCGGCCCGGCCCTTCCGTAAAAAGCTCGCCGACGAGCGCAGCGCCGTCACTCACAAGTTCTCGGTGGGCGGTCACGAAGGCTACATCACAGTGGGCTTGTACGAAGACGGCCAGCCGGGCGAGATCTTCATCACCATGGCCAAAGAAGGCTCCACGGTGTCGGGCCTGATGGACTCCTTCGCCACCGCCATTTCCCTGGCGCTGCAGTACGGCGTGCCGCTCAAGGTGCTGTGCGACAAGTTCAGCCACACCCGCTTCGAGCCCAGCGGCTGGTCGCGCAACCCCGACATCGGTTACGCGAAATCGCTAATGGATTACATCTTCCGCTGGCTGGCGCTCAAGTTCCTGCCGCACGACGCCCAGCCCAAGGAAAACGCCAGCCTGGCCACTCCGAACGGCCTGGAGGTGGCCAACGCCGCTCAATTGGCGTCGAAGTTCACCGAGGCCGCCGGCCCGGAGCATGCCGCGCCGACTGCGCACGAGACTGAGTTACGCGCCCCGCAACCCCAGCTCGCGGGCGTTGTCCACGAGGACGACGCCCCGAGTTGCTCCGATTGCGGCGCCATCATGGTGCGCAACGGCTCCTGCTTCCGCTGCATGAACTGCGGCAGCACCAGCGGATGCTCGTAACCGTAGAGCCGTTGACACGATGAAACGCTGTTAGGAAGGTGGCTCATGGCGCAGCGAATCGAACCCTATTCGGGCCATCGCTTCCTGGTGGAAATCGAGGGCATCCAGCAGGCGGGTTTCGCGGAGTGCAGCGGCCTGGGGTCTGAGATCGAAGTGGTGGAGTACCGCGAAGGCGGCGAAAACGGCCCGGTGCGCAAGATCCCCGGGCGGGTGAAGTATCCCGACATCGTCTTGAAGTGGGGCGCAACGAGTTCGCGCGAGCTTTACGACTGGCACCTGCAGGTGATCAACGGGACCCTGGTGCGCAAGAACGGCTCCGTTATCCTGCTCGACGATCAGGGCCAGGAGAAAGTGCGCTGGAACTTCACCGACGCCTGGCCCAGCAAGTGGGAGGGGCCCACGCTGAACGCGCGCGGCAACGACGTGGCGATCGAATCGTTGACCCTCACCTGCGAGCGGCTGCAGCAGGCTTAGTTGGCCTCGCGGCCCACGCGCATCAACGATGCTGTGCTAATCGATTTGTCAATCTTGCGCAGCGTCGCAGAAATCGCCACGATGGGGAAAGGTTCAAGGGGGCAGGAGGCAAGAGTGAAGAACGGTAAGAGGCTGTCCCGGCTCCCCGTGGACGTTTCCGAGGCCCTGCAGGCCATCGCCACCACCGGCAAAGGCCGCTGCTGGTATTGCGACCTTCGCTTGCCCGCCGCCGAGGCCGCCATTCGCGGCGGCTGGGATGTGCAGCGCGTTGAGGAGCTGCCGGTGGCCAGCATCATTCTGGTCTGCCCCGATTGCCGGCGCCGCGAGAGAGTGCCGGCCCCCTGCGGTGTAGATCCGCCCGAGCACCGGGCGCCCGCCGTCCGCATGCACACCGCCGTGCAACGCCGAAACGGCGGCGGCCGCCGCGTGATGGCGCTCGAGCCGAAGCGCGCCTGAATCCGGCCGCCAGCTCTCGTCACTCGCTTCGGCGCCTGAAACTTGTCGCTCGTCACTTGTCGCTCGTCGCTCGTCGCTTGTCTCTCGTTTCTCGTCACTGGTCTCTCGTCACTGGTCTCTGCTTTTCTGGAGGTGTGCATGAGTCAGCAGAGGTTGATGTCTTACTTCGAGCGCCGCGTGCGTTCCCTCCTGCTCGAGCGTGGCGCCGAGCCCGCCGGCTTCTGGGAGTATTTCGCGCGCCAGGAGCCGAGCGACGAGGCCATCCTCGGCCTGCTGGCGGTTTCGGCCGCCTCCGATGAGTGGTCTTCGCTGGGCGCCGGGTTTCCCTCCCGCTTCGAAGCCCTGGCCGCCCTGCCGGAGGCCGACCGCGCCGCCATCTGCCGCGAGTTCCGCCGCCTGCTCGCCGCCGTCACCCATCATTGCTAACCCGCGCCATCCGGCGGCGTCCCCCGCTTCCCCTCCCCGCGCCATTCCCGCACAGTCTGTCCCCGCGCAGACGGAGAGTGGGAATCCACCGCCGCGTCTGGTCAGTCTACGGAGAGTTGCACATTATCGTGACGGCCTTTCCTGTGTCCCCACCGGCGTCTTCCGGCGCTGAGGACAGCGCCGCTACAACCGCCGTGGCCGCTACAATGTGCAATCCTCACTAGGCTACATGGATGGTCAGAAGCTGCTGGCCGGTGGCGCCGCCCGGAAAGGAGTGGCGGGGCTCGAAGCCCTCCACCCGGCCCCGCCCGTCGGTGGCCCGCAGGCGCAGGCGATAGGTGCCGGGCCGGGCGTCGTCCCAGGCGTACCTCCAGAAGGTCCACACGAGGGGCGTGGGGTTGCTGAAGATCTCGGCGGCGCGCCAGCTTCGGCCGTCGTCCAAGCTGATCTCCACCACCCGGACGCCGTCCAGGTTGCCGAGGGCGTAGCCCGCGAGCTCGAGGGGCCCGCCGTTCGGCCGCGTGAGCGTGGCGCCGTCGCCGAGGCCGCTAAATCGCGCATGCGCCCAGCGCTCGCACTCGTCGCTCCAGCCCCAGCGCTCCCAGTATCCGGTATAGTGATGGCCCACCAGCTCGATGCGCGTCAGCCATTTCGGCTGCTTCATGCCGAATTTGCCCGGGATGAACAGGCGCGCCGGGTAGCCGTGCTGACGCGGCAGGTCGGTGCCGTTCATGCGGTAGGCTATGAAATTCTCCTCGCGCCAGACGCGCTCCAGGGGGTGCCCGGTGGAAAGCCCGTCGGCCCCGTAAACAGCTACATGGGTAGCCTCGGGCTTGGGCCGCGCCCGCCGCAGCAGCGGCTTCAGCGCGGTGCCCGTCCAGCGCGCGTTGCCAAGCTGACGGCCGCCGATGCCGTTGCCGATGCACTCGAGCGTCAGCGTGCGCTCCAGCGGCGGAAGGGCCAGGAGCTCGGCGTAATTCAGGGTGAAGGGGCGCTCCACGAGCCCGTCCACCGTGAGCTTCCAGGCGGCCGCCTCGAGGGCCGGCGCGGAGCCCTTGGAGGTGACGTAGAAGTCGCCGTTGGGCGTGATCGCCGCCAGCGCCGCGCCCGCGCCGAGCGCCTCGTACTGCCTGACGTCGGTGAGAGCGGGCGCCTCGCTGAGGCCGTTCATCCAGCCGCTGAAATACACGTACTCGGTGAGGCCGATACCGCCCGCCACCGCCGCGATGATGAAGGTGCGCCGTTCCATGGAAGCCGGGCCCGAAAGCGGGCCGCTTCCCCACGGTACACCGCGCCCGCGCTTTCCATCAACCGTCATTGCCGCCAAGGCGAGATCATAACCCCGCTGTCATTTCCCGCTCCGCTGCGCTCGAGACGACAGCGGCAGCGGGGAGCGGGAATCCACCGCCCCCGCGGCGCGGGATTGACGGAGCGGGGCCGATTCTGCTATTCGAGGATTGAGAGCCTTTTCCATGAAATCCCCAGCGGCCAGGCCGGCGTTCACGCGGAGGCCTCACTGCGCCCGCCGGCGGTGCGCCCTCGCCGGGCCGCTGCTGGCGGGAGCGATCCTCACCGCACTCGCTACCGTGGCGCTGGCGGGCGAACTCGACTTCCGTCCGGGGTTCAACCTGTTCTCCGTCGCCCAGGACGTTCAGGTGGGCAAGGCAAACGCCGCCCAGGTGGAAAAGGAGCTGCCCCTGCTGCGCGACGACGAGGCCACGCGTTACCTGAACGATCTCGGCCGCCGCCTTTCGCGCTACGCGCCCAACAACCCGCCCGACTACGTCTGGCAATTCAAGGTGATCGACAGCGCCGACGTCAACGCTTTCGCCCTGCCCGGCGGCTACATTTACGTGAATCGCGCCACTCTGGCCTCCGCCCAGGACGAGGCCCAGTTGGCCGGCGTGCTGGCCCACGAAGAGGGCCACGTGGTGCTGCGCCACGGCACCCATCAGGCCACGGAGTCCCTGCTGGCCGAAAAACTGCCCGAGATTCTGGGCGGGCTCCTAGGCCAGGGCGATAGCCTGCTGAGTAAGTTGACGCAGGCGGGTATCGGCCTGGGGGTGCAGTCGCTGCTGCTGCACAACTCGCGCGCCATGGAAACGCAGGCGGACTCGGTGGGCGCCTACATCCTCTACCAGGCCGGCTACGACCCGCACGCCCTGGCGCAGTTTTTCGAAATCATCAAACAGCGCTACCCCCAGGACTCCGGCGTGATCGCCAACTTCGTGGCCGACCACCCCGATCCGGGCAATCGCATTGCCGCCGTCGACCAGGAGATCCCGGAGCTCGGCCCTGCCAAGGTGTGGTTGAGCGACGACACGCGCTTTGAGGCCGTGAGGATTCACCTGCTCACGCTGCCGCCCCCGCCCAAACCGAGGCCCCAGCCCCAGGGCGCCTGAGCCGCCGACGGAGGGCCTCGGCCGGCGCCGCAGCCGAATACAATGAGCGCTCCGCCCCTGCCTTCGGGTTAACGCGGCACCCCTGCCTGCGGGTTAACAGGGAGGCGGCGGCAAGTTCCATCGGCAGGGTGGGGTTTTCCCGGCATCAGATGGGGTTTTCCCGGCAGCAGGTTGAGTTTCCCCGGCCGCAGGTGGGGTTTCCCCGGCACCATGCTCCCCTCCGCGGTGCGTGCCCACGGCCTCCGTTCCCCCGCGGCCCTTCGATGCCGATCCCTGGCGGCGCGTTCCAAGCCGTTCCCGGTGGCGCGTTCCAAGCCTATCGCCCCGTTGACAGAAAAAGCTCGCCAAGGGAGAATGAGAGTTGCTCGAAGCTCGCGATTGCCGCGGCGTCTGCGGCTCCGGTTTCTCGAGCGCCTCCAGGATGCGCCCGTAGCTCAGCTGGATAGAGCACTTGCCTACGAAGCAAGGGGTCGGGTGTTCGAATCACCCCGGGCGTACCA
>DATJAQ010000094.1:0-20203 GCA_035516075.1 Terriglobia bacterium
TCCAGCATCACGTGCTTGCTCTTCCGATCCGCCCGTTGGTAGCGCGCGTAAACGGCTCGAAAATACTCCCAGCGCGAGGCGTGGCTCATGATGACCCTCCTCAGAGTCCTTCTGGAGGGTTACATCCCCGGCGACGCGACGAGTAACATTTTCAAATGTCTCGACAGCCCCTCAGCGGTAACATTTAACACGTCTCGAATCGCGAGCGTGACAGCTTGAACGCAGCCGGGTGTATACTCGCAGGCGTCGGCGCGCGAAAAGGCCAATTCTTAGTGACGCGCTGAGATTGCACCGCGGGTCTATGCCGACCGTTCACGTTATGCACGACGCTACCATCGGTCCAAATCGAGGTTTCTCAGGCCGCATAACCCGGACGTCAGCCCTCGCGGCCTGCCTGGCGATTTTGATGGCGGGCCTTGGACAGCCGCCGCTTCGATCGTGGGCGCACGGCGGTGGACCGCCGCCTGCGGCCAGTCAAGAGAACGCCTGGAAGGGTCCAAAGACGTATGTTGACCTGCCGTTGGACGGCCTACTGAACATCATCCCTGAACTTGCCGGGCTTGCGGCCGCTCCGGACCAACAACAGCTCCCCTGGATCCTGGCTGATACCGGGATGAGCGTTGAGGAATCGTATCAGAAATTTACAAACGTCGTGGCCGATGAGGAGATCACGCAAGAGCTGCTCGGCCCTGACGGGCGTCCAACCTCAACGTTCCGGGAGGCGTTCAGTTACTTGATTCTCACGCATCGCGCGAACGGCGTCGAGACCCTGGAGGAGAACCGGTCGGAGGCGCAGCCCAAGGCTGCTCCGTCGCCGGCCGCCGCCCCTGCCATGCCGGTAACGGAGGGCTTCGCGTCGATGTGGCTCCTTTTTTACCCCGATAACCAACCCCAATCGCAGTTCCGTTTTCTCGGAGAGCAGACGCTCGATGGCCGCAAAATGCAGGTGGTCTGCTTTGCCGAGAGGCCGGGAAGCGCCTCGGTGGCGGGCCGCTTCAATTTGAACGGCAAGTCAGCACAGCTCTTTTATCAAGGTGTGGCTTGGATTGATCCTTCCAGCGACCAGATTGCCAGAATGCGGCTCGATCTTCTGCGGCCACACCTCGATGTCGGCTTGCTGCACCAAACTACGCAAATCCAGTTCAGCGAGTTTCACGTTCCCGAAGCGGATTCTTCACTCTGGCTGCCCCTGACGGTCACCGTGACCACCAATGAGGATGGCCAGATCTTTCGGAATCGGCACCGGTACTCCAATTACCGGCTCTTCACAGTTAAAACAGTTATCAAACCCGTGCAAAAACCCGCCGCTCTCGCACAGCCAAACTAAGCCGAGCCGAGGAGGTGGCTAGCCGTGCCAAGCGAGACAGTGCCGGATCGCGGGGCGGCGGCCAGTAAGAGTTACATTTGCTCGTGCGGCGCCACGGGAGATCGGCGCTCAGGTCGGCGCCCACAGATCACCGCTATAGCAAATAACCCAACTAAATGCCTTGACACGGCTGCTCCTGCGGCGTGATATTACCAGACGGTCATCAACCATGAAATTATTGTGACCGAGCCCGGCTTGAACTTGGCCGGGGAGGCTTCCATGCCGATATGCCATCCACCCGTAATGACTCCTGCCGCGCTGGCCGCCCGGCGCGCCAACGCCCGCAAATCCGTTGGCACGGGCGCGCGGGCGGGCAGCCGAACTCGCCTCGCGCCCCCTCGGGAAGGCCACGGCATGTACTCGCAGGGCGACCTGCTGCGGCGTGCCATCGACCTGAACTCCAGGATTCTCCATAAGTTAATGAATGACTTAGGCTTAGAGGCATTCGCCGCCGGGCGGGCTGCGGGAAGGGAGACCGCGAGAAAAAAAGGGTCCCCCACCAAAGCCGGAATGTGACGCAGAATGAATAAGATACAAAATTCTGGAGGGCCTCCCAAAGCCGGAATGTCCTTTAGAATGACTGAGTTGTAAAAGTTACACAAAGCCAAAGTGAGAAAAATGAGAATATGGTAAGTGGCGTTAAATCAGATGGTTAAACGAAGTGCCGGAAAATGCCAAAACCACCAAAGGCCAGTCCAAAGCTGACTGTAGGCTACGGCGGGTTCAGGGATCGCCGATTGCCGATTGATGATGTGTATTGCGGCGATGATGAAGACTTCCTTCTCGAAAACCGCATCCCGAATTCCGAACCTCAATTTTTCGATCGGCAATCGGCACTCGGCAATTCAAATCCGGCGTACTAAGATGGAATTCGCTGTCCCGGAGGTGCCAGGCAGTTGTCAACCATGACCCAATTGAAGGTGCCGCAGCTCGACCTGAAACGGCAGGACGCCGAGTTGAGCGCGGAGATCCGCGCCGCGCTCGAGCGCGTGCTCAGCAGCGCCTCGTTCATCCTCGGTGAAGAGGTGGAGAGGTTTGAGCGGGAGTTCGCGGCCTACGTCGAGGCGCGGCATTGTGTGGCGCTGAACTCCGGAACCAGCGCCCTGCACCTGGCGCTCATCGCCGCCGGCGTGGGCGCGGGCGACGAAGTGATCACGACTCCGAACACCTTCATCGCCATCGCCGAGGCCATCTCATACACCGGCGCCAAGCCGGTGTTCGCGGACATCGATCGCGCCACCGGAAACATCGACCCGCGCGCGGTCGAGCGGTGCGTGACGGCGCGCACGCGCGCGATTGTGCCCGTCCACCTCTACGGCCGGCCTGCCGACCTCGATCCGCTCCTGGAGCTTGGCGCGCGCAAGGGCATTCCCATCATCGAAGACGCGTGCCAGGCGCACGGAGCGCGCTATCGCGGCCGGCGCGTGGGGGCGCTCGGTGTGGTGGGGGCGTTCAGCTTCTACCCCACCAAGAACCTGGCGGCCTGCGGCGAGGGCGGAGCGTTGGTGACGAATGACGACCGCCTGGCCGCGCTGGCCCGCAGCCTGCGCACGCACGGCGAGAACACGCGCTACTTCCACGACTGTGTGGGCTACAACTATCGCCTGGAGGCATTTCAGGGCGCGGTTCTGCGCGTGAAGCTCACGCACCTCGCGCAATGGACGGCTCGCCGCCGGGAGATCGCCCGCCAGTACCGCGAGGGGTTGGCAGGCGCGCGGGTGGAGATTCCCGTGGACGATGCGGCGAGCGAGTGCGTCTACCACCAGTTCGCCGTCTACGTGGACGATCGCGAGCGGGTGCGCGCGGCGCTCGCGGCGCAGGGGGTTTCGACGGCGGTTTACTATCCTGTACCCCTTCACCGTCAGCCCGCCTACGCCAGCCTAGGTTACGTGGACGGGAGCCTGCCTGAGGCCGAGCGCGCCTGCTGCCGGGTGCTCTGCCTGCCGATCTTCCCGGAGCTGACGGACGCTGAGGTGCAGTACGTGGCGAGTGCCCTGGCCGGGACGGTCGAGGCTGTGTCAGTGCAAAAGTGAGTGTTGCAGAATGTTCAAAAAAAGGCTCGGGCAGCGGTAAATTGGCTGAAAAAATGAGCAAATGTTGGCTTTGCTGAGACTCGCCTCCTTTTTTTCACGTTTCTTTCCTTGGAATGTAGGCGTCCGCGTTATACAATTGTTCCTGGGAATTGAGCCGTAACCTGCGCTCAAGTGGAGACTAAGCGTAGCCGATAGGGGTGAGAGCGTTTACGACTTGTTCCGGGGATACTCCCGGCATGGCCGTGGTGAAGCTTGCCTTCGGGTCACGGGTTGCTTGGGCTTGGCGGGACCCCGGAGTTCTGCAGGAGTTTGCCCTGCTTGAGCCGGTCGAGCGCCCTAGGATAGGGTGCTCGGGCACGGCGAGCGGAATGGCGACGGGGGCTGGCGCCCGGCGCTCGGTTACTTTTGCACATCGTGGTTGAGGGTTGCTAAGAAGTAACGGGGAGCAGACGCGAACGGAAGGGTTCGGCGATCGGTCCGCGGAGGGGCGGACGGCCTTGACACCCGGAGAGCCTTAATGATGCACAACGACAACGCCCGTGGCCGAGGCAGACGCGCCGCGAAGGCGCGAAGATTGGGAGTGGCGCTGTTGATGTCCCTTTTGACAGCCGGCGCAGGGTGGGCGCAACAGCAGCAGCAACCGGCGAGTCAACAGCCCGAGCAGCCTGCGAGCCCTGGGGCGCCTGCTCCTCCCGAGGGCAATCCAGTGGGAACTCAAACTCAGCCGGCCTCCCCAACCGCCGGGCAGGGGCAAGGCGGCGAGACGGGACAGGGCGCAGCGGCGCCGGCGGACACGCGTCCGCTGGCCGGCGCGGAACTCATCACTCCTACTCTGCCCGGCGGTGGACGGAGCTACATTCTGCCGAGCTTTTCCGTCTATGAAGGAGCAGATTCCAACGCCTTCCTCGTTCCCGGAATGAGGCAGTTTGAAACGGCGACCGTGCCGTCGGGCACCGTGGTCCTGAATCAACAAAGCCGAAACAACCAGATTGGATTGAGCTATGGAGCGGGTGCGCTGATCTTCGACTCGAACCTGAGCGCCTCGGCCAGCTTTCAGGATTTTGGCATTCAGGATTCGTACACGGGACGACGCTGGAGCGTGTTCCTGACGGATCGAGCCTCGTATCTGCCTCGGCCGATAGGCGGATTCCAGGGTATCGGCTTTGCGGGAGCTTTCAGCGGATTTCAGGGACTCGGCCTCGGGCAGGCGGTGGCACCCTTGAGCCCCGGTATCACACCCCAGACGACAATTTTGTCCGGCACTTCGGGGATCACCACGAATACCGCCATCGCGCAAGCCCAGTATAGCCTCACGTCGAAAACCTCGATCTCGGCGATGGGTGACCTTGGGTATGTGCACTTTTCGCAAAACAGCCTGTTCAGCGGCACCAACGCCCTGATGGTGTTTTCGGCCGACCACCAGATGAGCCCCAGAGATTCGATCAGTTTCTCGTATTCGTTCATGGCTCTCCGCTACAGCGGCGGTTCGGTGGCGGTCAATAACAACATCTGGCAACTGGGCTATAGTCACCGGATCTCGGAGAGGTTCAGCATGACGCTTTTGGCCGGTCCGGATTTGACTTACTCCGCAATCAGTGGGGTTCCCGGCGTTCTCACTCGACGGACTTGGTCGGGCCGGGCGCTTCTCGGGTATACCCAGAACCGGACGAACTTCACCGTCTCCTACGCGCACTATCTCGCGCCGGGCTCCGGCGTGTTTCAGGGCGCCGAGACCGACCTTCTTAATGGATCGGTCTCCCGGGAGCTGACCAGGACCTGGTCGGCCACTGTGTCCCTCGGATACTCTCGAAATAGCGCGCTGGGATCTTATTCCGTAAATCCCAACCTTGCGAACCCGGGGAGAGTCGGTTACGAGTACGGAAGCCTCCGGATCACCCGTGTTCTTGGACGGTATATGCAAGCGTTTGCGGTTTACAATCTGGAGCGCCAGGCGTCCGGCCAGGCGTTCGTTTCCGGCGGGGCGGGGCGATTGATCTTTGAGCACGTGTTTGGGATTGGGCTCGAGGTCCACCCTCGTCCCATCGGTCTCTAGTGGACGAGCGGCGCGGGCGCGGACGCGGACGGTTGGCGAGGGAAAAGGCGGGGGATCGCAGGGACCCGTAGGCGTTGAACGCCAAAGGCGTTTGCGGCTGCCCCGGAGGGCCCATGAAGACGTTTCGCCCGGCCGGGTTCTAAGGATGTATGTACAAGAAGTTCTTCGGACTACGCGAGAATCCGTTTAACGTCAATCCGGACCCCCGGTACCTGTTCCTGACGGAGCATACCGAGGAGGCGCTGGCCTCGCTGACGTACGGAATCCAGAATCGTCGCGGATTTGTGCTGCTGAGCGGAGAAGTGGGCACCGGCAAGACCACCCTGGTGAACAAGCTCCTCGACTGGGTTCACAACCAGTCCTTCAGCACCGCGTTTTTGTTCAACCCGCGCCTGAGCGTGGCGGAGTTTTTCGACTTCATGATGGCCGACTTCGGGATCCCGTGCGAGTCGAACCAGAAAAGCCAGGTGCTGATGCGGTTGAACCACTGGCTGCTGGAGCGCTACAAGAACGGCGAGACAGCCGTTCTGATTGTCGATGAGGCGCAGGACCTCTCGTTGCGTCTGTTGGAAGAAATCCGGCTGCTGACGAACCTCGAGACGTCCACCGAAAAGCTCCTTCAGATCGTGCTCTCGGGCCAGCCCGAACTGGAAGAGAAGCTTCGGCAGCCCGAGCTGCGCCAGCTTCGCCAACGGATCACCCTGCGCTGCAAGACTTATCCTCTGACGCTCGCGGAGACCGGGGGCTACATCGACCGGCGCCTGGGCATTGCCGGCGCGAACGGCCAGCCCACCTTCACGCCCGAGGCCGTGGAACTGATCCACCGATACTCGCGCGGCATACCCCGCGTGGTCAATCTGCTTTGCGAGCACTCCCTGATCGGGGCTTTTGTGGACCAGATCAGGCCGGTGCCCGCAACCATCGTCGATACGGTCGCGCACGAATTCGAGCTGCACGAAATTGAGCCTACGGCGCCGCCGCAGCTTCACCGGTTTGAAGACCGGCAGTTGCGGGAGGCCCTGCAAGGCATGGCAACCCTGATGGACCGGCTCCGCCGGCCTCAGTAAGATACCGGGAGCGCTCTTATGAGTAGAATTCACGAAGCACTGAAAAAAGCCCAACTTGAACGCGGCGCAGGGCAGGGTCCGGCCGAACCCGATCTGGGAGCGGTCGGCGAACCGGGCCCTCCACCGCCGGCGATGATCGAGGATTCCGCCTTGGTTGCCTCTGGAGGAATCGCCACCGCGGCCTTCGAGCCGCTCACCCTGGAGAGCATTCGCCAGCAGTGCCCTGTCTCCGACTGGAAGCCGGATGCCAAAGCGGTGCTTTTCGCAGACCCTGCGAGCTCCGCGCGCCCTTCCGGCGCAGAGGAGTTCCGGACCCTGCGCTCGCGCCTCTACCATCTCCGCGAGAAGCGGCCCCTGCAGAGCGTGCTGGTCACGAGCGCCTTGCCGAGCGAGGGCAAGACTTTTGTAACGCTCAACCTGGCGCGCGCCATCGCCCAGCAGCCGCACCGCAGCGTGCTCGTGATCGACGCGGATTTGCGCATCGCGCGCATCCACGAAGGCCTGGGCGCCTCGCCCACGCCCGGACTGTCGGACTACCTCAGGGGTGAAGCGGATCTGATCTCGATCCTGCAGCGCGGCCCGGAAGACAATTTTTTCATTATCCCGGGGGGCTCGTCCAACGCCAATCCCAGCGAGTTCCTGGGCACGGGACGGCTGCGCACTTTGTTGAATCGCGTGACGCCGGCTTTCGACTGGATCCTCCTGGACTCGCCGCCCTGCGTCTTCCTCTCCGACGCCAGCTTGATCGCCAAGGTGTGTGACGGCGTACTGATTGTGGTGCAGTCGGGTCTGACGCCTTTCGACACTGCCCGGAAGGCCCGGCGCGAATTTCCCGAGGAGCAACTCGTGGGCGTGGTGCTCAACCGCGTTCCCGCCGGTTTGACGTACGGAGCCTACTATTACTACGGCTCCGGGTACGGCTACGGGTACGGACGGAAGGCGGCGGAGCCGAAGAACGGCAAGTCGTAGGCGCCCGGGGTCCGGCCAAGGCGCTCGTCCGGGGTTCTGCGGGGAAGCGTGGGGGCGGGCAGCGGGTTAAATATAGCCTAGTATTCTAGCCTACTCCGGAGCCTGGGCTCTCTTGTCTGTCTCGTCTGGGGTAGCCAAACGAGCTGCGCTGCCGTTCGGCGTGGCGTTCGAGGGCCAGGGCGACCAGCCGATCGACGAGCTCGGGGTAAGGAATTCCGCTCGCTGCCCAGAGCTTGGGGTACATGCTGATGGGCGTAAAGCCGGGGATGGTGTTGATCTCGTTCGCGAAGAGTTTGCCAGTCGCTCGATCCAGCAGAAAGTCCACCCGCGCCATACCGGCGCCATCGATGGCCGCGAAAGCGCGCAGCGCAAGGCGCTGCACCTCGCGGCTCTGGCGGCCGGGGAGCCGGGCGGGAATCACCAGCTCCGAACCTTCCTTCAAATACTTGGCTTCGTAATCGTAGAACTCGTTGACCGGAATCACCTCTCCGGGCACGGACGCGATGGGGCGGTCGTTGCCGAGCACGGAGCATTCGATCTCGCGGGCGTCGACTCCGGCTTCCACCACAACCTTGTGATCGTAGCGCGCCGCCAGGTCGATCGCGCCCGCCAGTTCGCGCGGCCCGTGAACCTTGCTGATGCCCACCGAGGAGCCCAGGTTGGCGGGTTTGACGAAGAGGGGATAACCGATCTTGCGCCCGATGCGGCGCCGCCAGCCGGCGCGCTGTTGCTCCCAGTCCCGCCTTAAAACGAGCACCCAGGGCACCACGGGCAGCCCGGCGTCGCGGAAGAGGCGCTTCATCGCGTCCTTGTCCATGCCCGCCGCCGAGGCCAGAACGCCGGCGCCCACGTAGGCTACGCCGGCCAGCTCGAGCAGGCCCTGCACCGTGCCGTCCTCGCCGAAGGTTCCGTGGAGGAGGGGAAAGACCACGTCAAGCTTGGCACCGATGCGGCGGGCGCCGGACGCGGCGCGGACGGCGGGAAGCAGCCAGGGTCCGCGGGGATCGGCGGACGCCGTCACCGGCCGCCCTTCGCCGAGTACGCTGTGGAGCAGCCTTTCCGGCTGGCGCGCCAGTTCGCGCGGCGTTGAGCCCACGCGCCACTGGCCTTCGCGGGTGATTCCGATCGGGATCACCTCGTATTTTGCCGGGTCGAGCGCTTGCAGCACCGAAGCGGCGGAGAGCAGGGAGATTTCGTGCTCGCCGGAGCGGCCGCCGAACAGAATGCCGAGCCGGATTCGTTTCTTCAAGGGCGCTTCCTTCGGGGTGAGCCGCGTCCACCCGATAGCCGTGAGCCCATCTCGATAGCCTAGATGATCTTCTTGCCCAGCGCGGAGGCGGCCAGTCCCACGGCCAGGGCCGCGGTGCGGTTGAGCGTGTCGAGGATGGGATTGACCTCCACGATCTCGAGCGAGAGCATTTTCTTGCTGTCGGCGATGATTTCCATGGCGAGGTGGGCCTCGCGAAAGGTGATGCCGCCCGGAATCGGGGTGCCCACGCCGGGCGCCTCGTCGGGATCCACCACGTCCATGTCGAACGAAACCGCGAAGCCCTCCGTGTCGCGCGTGGCCAGGTCAAGGCTCCTTTGCATCACGGTGCGCATGCCGAGCTCGTCGATATCGCGCATGGTGAACACGTTCACGCCGGTCGCGTGAATCTGGCGGCGCTCGCGCGCGTCCAGGTCGCGCACGCCCACCAGCACGCAGTTCTTGGCCAGCAGCTTGGGCTCGGGGCCGGCGATGCGGGTCAGTTCCTCAGGGCCGACACCGAGCAGGGCCGCGAAGGGCATGCCGTGCACGTTGCCGCTGGGGCTTGACTCCGGGGTGTTCATGTCGCCGTGGGCATCAATCCAGAGGCAGCCGATCGTCTGACCGCGTTCGCGGTGGAAGTTCGACACGCCCGCCACGGTCCCCATAGCCACGGAGTGATCGCCGCCCAGCGACAAGGGGAAAAGCCCCTCGTTCAGGGTGCCGGCCACGCGCTGAGCGGCTTCCTGGCAGGCTTCGGCGATTTCGTTGAGGTACTTGGCACGGCGGTCGCCGAAAGGCTGCTCCTCGGCATTCTTCACCGGCACGTTGCCGTCGTCATCCACGTGATGGCCGATCGCCTTGAGCGCCGCATTGAGGCCTGCGGCGCGAATGGCCGAAGGCCCCATGTCAACGCCGCGGCGCGCCTGACCGAGATCGAGCGGTACACCGAGAATCCGAATCTTCATGAGATTACCCAGCGGGTCTTGGGCGCAGGCGGCCTACGGCTTCAGCCGGTAGAGCATGCGCGGGAAGGGAATGGTCTCGCGCACGTGGTCCAGTCCGCAAATCCAGGCCACGGCGCGCTCGATGCCCATGCCGAAGCCCGCGTGGGGCACGCTGCCGTAACGGCGCAGGTCCAGGTACCATTCGAAGGCCTCGCGCGGCAGGTTCTGCGAGGCGATTCGCTTCAGCAGCTCGTCGAAGTCGGCCAGGCGCTCGCCGCCGCCCACGATCTCGCCGTAGCCCTCCGGCGCCAGGACGTCGACGCAGAGCGCAACCTCCGGGCGCTCGGGATCGGTCGCCATGTAGAAGGCCTTTACTTGCGCCGGATAGCGCGTCACGATCACGGGCCGGTCAAACTGTTCGCTCAGTATGGTCTCGTCGGTACCGCCGAAGTCGCTGCCCCATTCGATCTCGCTGCCCTTCTCCTTGAGCGTCTTCAACGCCTCGTCGTAGGTCAGGCGCGGGAAGGGCGGCTTGACGGCCTCGAGCTTGCCCGCGTCGCGTTCCAGCACCTTGAGCTCGGGGCGGCGGCGCTCGAGCACCCGGCCCACGATGTGCGCGATCAGCTCCTCGGCCAGCGCGCAGGCGTCGTCGAGGTGCGCAAAGGCCACCTCGGGTTCCACCATCCAGAATTCCGTCAGATGGCGGCGTGTTTTGGATTTTTCCGCCCGGAAGGTAGGTCCGAAGCAATAGGTCTTGCCCACCGCCATGGCCGCCGCCTCGTTATAGAGCTGGCCGGATTGGGTGAGGTAGGCCTTGTCGTCGAAGTAGTTCACCTCGAAGAGCGTCGTGGTGCCCTCGCAGGCTGCCGGCGTGAAGATCGGCGTGTCCACCAGGGTGAAGCCGTTATCGTCAAAAAAGTCGCGCGTGGCCTTGATAATCTCGTGGCGCACGCTCAGAATCGCGCGCTGGCGGGCCGAACGCAGCCAGAGGTGGCGATGGTCCATCAGGAACTCCACCCCGTGCTCTTTGGGCGTGATGGGGTAGGGGTGCTCCGACGGGACGCGCTGAATAACCTCGATGCCCGACACGTCCAGCTCGAAGCCGCCGGGCGCGCGCTGGTCCGCGCGCACCCTGCCCGCGACGCGCAGGGAGGATTCCTGAGTAAGGCCCTTGACGCGCTCAAAGACTTCGGGTGGCACGGCGGCCTTCACCACCACGCCCTGGATCACACCGCTGCCGTCGCGGAACTGCGGAAACAGAAGCTTTCCGCTTTCGCGAAGGTTGTAGAGCCAGCCCTGAATCACCACCTCCTGGCCGGCAAAGCCCGAAATGCTGCGGATTTCAACGACGGGGGATTCCATGCTCAGTCCTTGCGCCATTTGGGGGACCGCACGACCGAGACCCTGAGGAGCTGGAACTCCGGAACAGGGCGGCGATGCGGCGCGCCCTCTGAACGTGTTCTGGTCCGCGCCTCCGTTCTCCTTCTGTCTTGGTGTCTTCGTGTTGAACCTCAGTCACGGATCTCCTCAGCCGGCTCCCGTTCCAGCGCCTCCAGCTTGCGTGCCGCGGTTCGAATTTCCTGCAGAGTCACGGGTTCGGCCGCGCGCTCGCGGAGCTCCAGAAAAGCGCAAAAGCCGTCGATGGCGCCCGCAGCGCTCGCGAGGTCCGGCAGAAACTGCGCCCAGTCGATGCCGCCCTCGAAGGGCAACCGGTGATCATCCTTCTCGCCGTCGTTGTCGTGGAGGTGCGCGCAGGCCATGCGCGCCTGCAGCAACTTAAGGCTCTCCGTAAGAGCGCCGCCCAGGTGCGCGTGGCCGGCGTCGAAGCAAATGCCCACGTCGTCGAGGCGCGTGTACTGCAAAAAGTCGATCAGGCGCGCCGGTGTGCCGAGCCCGTTCGCCGTATTTTCGAGCAGCAACCGCACTCCGCGCTCCTTGGCGAAAATCCGGAGATGCTCCAGAGAGGTGAAAGCGGCGTCAAACTTCTCCAGGCTGTATTCCTCGTCATCGAGACCCACGTGGAGCACGAGGTACCGGTAGGGCAGCCGCTCCGCGACCTCCAGGACGCGCTTGATCTCGTCCATGGAGGCGATGCGGTGGCGGCGCTCGAGATGAGCGATGGAGACCACGAGGCCGCCCCGGCGCCCGGAGCCGGATTCGGAACAGGGCGGGGCGTGCAGGGAATGGAGCGCCACCCCGCGGTCCGAGAACCAGAGCCCCACGTCGCGCACGCGCTGCGCGTCGTGGTAGTCGAGGTGCTCGCGGGCCGCACAGATTTCGATCTCGCGAAAACCAGCCTCGATGATACGGTCGAGCAGGGCGGAGCCCAGGTACTCGACAGAGAAGAGACGCGTTGAGAGACCGTATTTCATCAGTAGCCGGCCGCTTTCCCGTCGCCGCGCGGGTCCGAAGCCCCGAAGCGCCAGCCGGTGGCGGGGTCCACCTCAACGGCTTCACAGTCCCCGATGCCGCCCACCCGCCTCAGCTTATATCCCGCCTGCTGGAGGCGGTCGGCCGTGTCTTCGGAGATGCTCTTCTCGATCACCACCACGTCGGGCAGCCATTGATTGTGGAAGCGCGGCGCCGTGACCGCCTGCTGCGCGTCCATGTGAAAGACGGCCACGTTCAGCAACACTTCGAGCACGGTGTTGATGATGGTGCCGCCGCCCGGCGAGCCCAGCACCAGCCTGAGTGCAGGCTGGCCGCCGGGCTGGTCTTGAAGCACGATCGTGGGCGTCATCGAGGAAAGGGGACGCTTGCGCGGCGCGATGGAGTTGGCCTCGCCCTGCACCAGGCCGAAAAGGTTGGGCGAGCCGGGCTTGGCGGCGAAGTCGTCCATTTCGTCGTTGAGCAGGAAACCCGCGCCCTCCACGGTGAGGCCCGATCCGTAGCCCGCGTTGAGCGTGTAAGTGTTCGAGACGGCGTTGCCCTCCGCGTCCACCACGGAGTAGTGGGTGGTGGTGCTCGACTCGTAGGGCACGGGCTGGCCGGCCTGGAGCGGAGCGTCGGGCTTGGCGGCCAGCATTTCCCCGCGAAGCTTGGCGGCGTAATCCTTGCTGGTCAAACCGGCCACCGGCACCGTTACAAAATCCGCGTCGCCCAGGTATTCGGCGCGGTCGGCGTAGGCTCGCCGCATAGCCTCGATCATCAGGTGCATTGAAGAATAGGAATCGGGCGCGCCCAGGTCGAGGGGCTCGAGAATGTTGAGCATCTCGAACAGGCCCACGCCGCCCGAGCTCGGCGGCGGCGCGCTCAGGATGGTGAAGCCGCGGAAGTGGCCTACCAGCGGCGTGCGAATTTTGGCCTGGTACTGGGCGAGATCGGCGCGGCTGATGATGCCGTGGTTCTTTTCCATGCTGGCCGCGATCTGGTCCGCGATGGGCCCGCGATAGAAGGCGTCGGCGCCCTGCGCGGCGATCAACGTGAGGGTATGGGCCAGTTTCGGCTGTCTGAAGGTCTCCCCGGCCTCGTAAAACGTCCCGTCGCGCAGAAAGATGCGACGGGATTCCCCGAACTTCCCCAGCTTTTGGCTTTCGCCGCGCAGCCCGCGGGCCAAATCGTAGCTCACCTCAAAGCCATCCGAGGCCAGACGGATCGCAGGCTCCATCACCCGGGCTAGGCCGACCTTGCCGTATTTCTGCTCGGCCAGCGCCAGTCCAGCCACCGTACCCGGCACGCCCGAGGCGAGAGCCCCCACCAAACTGGCGTCGGGTATCAGGTTGCCGGCGGGGTCCAGGTACATGTTGTGGGTGGCTGCGCTGGGTGCTGCTTCGCGGTAATCGATGAAGGCGGATTCGCCCGTGGCCAGGCGTACCAGCATGAAACCGCCGCCGCCGATGTTGCCGGCAAAGGGGTGGGTGACCGCCAGCGCGAAGCCCACCGCCACCGCGGCGTCCACCGCGTTGCCGCCGGCGCGCAGAATCTCCACCCCGGCGTCCGTGGCGTGGCTTTCGCTCGACGCCACCATGGCGTGCCGCCCCGCCACCGGGCTGAAGCCGAGGACGAACGGCGCGGTAAGAATCAGACCGAGAAGAGTGAGGGCCAAGGGCCGCCGTAAGCGCATCGAGACCTCGGTGCGCGTGGGAGTGACCAAGGCACGAGCCGTAAGGCCGGGCCGAACCCCACGCGATCGCGTGCTGGTACAAATCAGACCAGGGAGCCGAACTCCAAATCTAGGTGAAAAGCGATAACCGGTCAAGGCGGCCCGCTCGGAACCTTCAGGCCCGACGCCCATAGCCGATTTACGATTGCCGAACGCGGATGTCAAGCGGAAAGCGCGGTCGCTCGGGCGTGGCTTAGGAGCGGTGGATAGGGTCAGGTTCAAATGTTGAGTGCCGCGACATCCGTTACAGTGTGTGCCAGTACATCCTTTATACTCCTGGTCCTCCTACTGTCGGGGGGTGGGTCCCGGACGGAGCCCGGAGGGCGACTGGAGGGCCCCCACCCTCCGAACGGCGCCACCTTACCCCGCCGTCGCGCCACCAGGGGCCGACCCTGTTTCCGCGCCGGGTCGATCTCGCGAACTTACATGCCCCGGTAACTCACCACCAGTTTGCCCTCCACCTCCTCGATACGTACCCACTCCCTCGCCAGCGCCTCACAGACGAACCAACGCTGCCCGCCCTCGGTAAATCTGATCGTTGGTCCGGCGCCCGCCCTGGGACCGGCTGTAACAAATTTGTGACCTTGACAGATTATAACGATTCGGGTGTTTCGGTGGAGGACGCCCGCGCAGGGGTGAGTCCCGACTCGGAGGAGTGCGCGCTCGCCCGGCTTATTTCGCCGTTCGGCCCTGTTTTGCGGCTGATGAATTGATTGTACTGGACGATAAACAGTGAGGAGTCGTAAAGACAAGTAGGAGAACTACGATGGCCTTTCATTCGATCGATACGGCAGATCACCCCTTCGAACGCCTTCTGGAATGGGCCCGGCAGCACCCGTTGACGGTAACCACTGCCGCGGTCGTGTTGTTAGCGGCTCTGGTGGTGCCGCACGCCCGGCGGGCCGGTCCGCCCCCGGCCGATTTCGGTCCTGACGAGACCCCGCTGTTCGTTTGAATGGCGGGCGCTGCGCGCGTTCCTCTCCTGCCTCCGAGGAGTCTTCGCCGCTCTCTCTTAACTTCGATATTAACCGTTGCGATTTTGTGGCATACTGGCCTCGTTCCGTCGGGGCGGCGGCGGGCGTACTTACTCTGCACACACGGAGGGGATAACGATGGCATTTTGCGCCAAATGTGGAGCCTCTGTCGGTGAAGGTGTGGCTTTCTGCGGATCTTGCGGCACGCCGGTGGCTGGTCCGGCGCCGCAACCCGGAGCTAGTCCGATGGGCGGACCGCCGCCGGTCTTGGCGCCGGTTCCCGCGCCACAGTCCACGGGCATGACCTCGAACGTTGCCGGAGCCTTGGCTTACCTGGTGGGGTTCATCACGGGCATCATATTTCTCGTGATCGAGCCCTACAACAAGGATCCCTTCGTCCGCTTTCACGCTTTTCAGTCGATTTTCCTGAGCGCCTTCTATATCGTGTTCTTTATGATTTGGGGCGCGATTTCAGGAATGCTGTTCTTTGGGAGCCTGGGCTTTTTATGGAGCCTGATCGCCCTGTTGTGGCTCCTGCTGCGGCTGGCCTTCTTCCTGCTGTGGCTTTTCATGATGTACAAGGCTTACAACAACGAGCGCTTCTCGCTGCCGTTCATCGGGCCTCTGGCGGCCAAACAGGCGGGAGCCTAAAGGCACGTGGGCTCCGGAAGATTGCCGAGACTCCCATCTCGAAGCCGGCCGGGAGTTTTGGCGCCGCCCTTAGGCAGGGCACGGTGGAATACGGGAAACCCGCGATGACGGCGCGAGCAGCGTGAGGACCAGGGTCTCACGTGAGTGGAGATCCGCCGCAGCAATTTTTGTACTTGCTGCCGGAACCGCACGGGCAGTAATCGTTCGGGCTGCAGCGTGGCGGCGGTGGTGGAGATGGTTTCGCACGTGCGCGCACGCGGAGGAGGCGCTGCACATCGCTGATATCTTCTGGCTTGTCGGGCTCGATTCCCACAATCGCCTGTATCCCGTGCTTGTTGCATAACGTCATGATTTCAAGCGCACGCGTCTCAGTCGCTACGCGCACAACGGCGGGGTGCCGCTCGGTCCCGATTTTTTCCATGCCTTTCCGTCCAAGCGAAGCAGAATTACGTCCAGCGCCATGATCGATTCAGCGAAAATCAGCAGGGCAGACCGCAGCGGCAGGAGCGCGACCGCGACTCATACCGAGGGCAGCGCGAGCGGGAACCACGACGAGCCCGGGGGACTCGCGGCCGGCCCCGGGGAGAACCAAAACGCACTCGACGGCAGAAGCGGACCGGAAGCGCGGCGGCCGACCCCAATTCCCGTGACATGACAGGTTTTTTCCTACTGCGAAATTGACAAGCTGGCGCCCTGCCGGGTCTGCGGCGCCCGCCGCTCTCGGTTCTACGGCGACGTGTGGTGGTGCTGGAAGTGCGTTCCATTCAGCCTCGGCCCTTGGATACCGTCCTTACGTCCGCCGCGTTTCGGACTATATCACCGGACATCGTGGCATCGTTGCCTGGACGGTATCGATCTTTTGCTCGATGGTACTCAGCTTGTCTGCGAGGTTCCGCTTCCGGTCGGTTGGCTCCTTATCAATTGCGCCCAGTTTGTTTGCAATCGCCTTCAATTGTAGGTCATCGGGATTCGGCGCGAGGGCTGCGGCGGGTGCGGCTGGCGCCAGGGCTGCAGTAGGCGCGGCAGCGAGGAATTCCAAGATCCTTCTGCGGAGCATATGAGAAACCCCCTACGGAAAATAAACGGCGGCAGGTTATAGATCACATCCCAAACCGCCAAATCACGCCTTCCCTTTTTGCGGCTTGGCACGACTGTGTCCAGCGCCGGCAGCCAGATTTGGCTCTGCAAGTCTGCATGCGAACGACGGAGCGCCATGTTCCACAAAAGGTAGAACTTGAAACGCAGCCGGAACTCGCGTAAACGGCGGGCTTCAATGACTCAGCTTTGAGGGTTCACCTTCGCGGCGCCGGAAAGACCCCGCAGCCCGTCCTGACAATGCCAGCTTGGTGTGGACAGTTGGGAACCGGCGCTAACCCATCCCGCCGGGGCCGGGTTTTGAATCACTCGAAGCGGCCGGCCAGGATTTCCTCATCGATCTCGATTGTGGGACGCACGACCTTGCCAAAGCCTATCCAGACGCAGCCAAGGGGGATATCGAACGCGCCGCCCCCGGTTGACCGAAACTGCCGCCGGCATACTCGCCGCGCTTGACCCCTACACCCAAGCTGGTCTTGGTGAAGGCAAGAAGCGCATCGAAATGGAGCGCCGGCGCAAGGTCGCGGAAGACGCGGAGCGGTCAACATCGTGGACGTGTGCGGCCCCGCCTGCGAAACGGCCGGCCATCACCCCTTGGCGCCCGCGGGTTCGAGCGCTGAGGAGCAGACTTCTTGGGTCGTCACTAACCGAACCCCCGCCGCTACCATTTCTTCGATGGCGGCGCGCGCGCCTTCTTCGGTGAGGGCGCGAATGGCGTCTACCACCACGTCAACGGGGATCCGCAGGCGGCGCAGCGCCAGCGCGGATTCCTTCACGCAATACTCAGTGGCGACGCCGAACACCACGAACCGACAGGGGCCGAGCAGGGCCAGCACGGCGTTGAAGTTGGGATTGGCAGCCACGGAGTAGTCCCGCTTTTCGATCTCGAGAACAACTTGCTCTTTCCAATCGGCAGCGTGAAAGGCGCCCGGCACATTCGGAACGACGAGGGTGGAGTGTCCCTGGGTCTCGGGAATCCGCCGCTGCCCCGGCGTGCCCACCAGGCAGTGGGGCGGCCACTGGGCGAACGACGGATCGTCCGGCGCATGAGCGTCCGCAGAAGATATCACGGGCACGCCGCTCGAGCGGGCATACTCCATCAGCCGGCGCAGATTGGGGACGAGCTGCTCTGCCCCGGGCACGTAGAGCGCGCCGCCCGGCGACATGAAGTCGATCTGCGTATCGACGTCGAGGAAAACCGGGGGGCAATCCGCTCCAGCTTCCCCGGGGATGCGCGCCGCCTCCGAACGGTCCGGGGCGATCACGTACTGCTGGCGCACCTCCTCGAGCAGGCGCTCGAGCGCAGTGCTGTGGCCCACCGGGTACCGTGGGCCGTCGTGGAGGGACTTGTAGCGAGCGGGCAGGCGCTCCAACCCCTCAATCGTCCGGGTGCGGAGCTCAAGGATGGCCGCCGGCGGCCTGAGGCGCTTGCCGGATCTCATTACGGGCGCCAGCAGCGGCGCCGCCTCAGCGTAATGTTCGTCGCGCCGCGCAATGAGGTCGTGATGAAACACGTCGCGACCGTCGCGCTCGCGCCGTGAAAAGCGAAACACCTGTTTGAGGCCCGGCCAATGGGCCTTCTGCTCGCTAAACTTGGTCTTGTACTCCACTTGGCCGCCGCTTTCCACTTCCACCAGCTTGTAGACAACGCCGAGCGAGGGTACGTCGTGAGACGTGGCTAAATCGGTGCCAACCCCGAAGGCGTCGATGGGCGCCTCGCCGGCCACCAGATCGCGGATCTTAAACTCGTTCAGGTCGCCGCTGGCGAATATCTTCGTCTCCCGGTGCCCGTGCGCGTCTAGGATTTCCCGCACCTTGCGGCTCTTTTCCAGGAGCTCGCCGCTGTCGAGGCGAACGCCCGCCAGCGGGCGTCCCAGTGTGGCGGCGTTTTCGGCGCCGGCCAGCGTGTCGTAGGTGTCAATGAGGAGTGTGGAATCCGGAAAAGTGTCGAGCAGGGCCTGAAAGCTCTCACGCTCGCTCGGGTAGGCCTGGGTAAAGGAGTGGGCGGCGGTCCCGGCGATGGGCACATCGTAAAGGTAACCGGCGAGCACGTTGGACGTCCCGGCGCAGCCGCCCACGTAGGCCGCCCGAGCGGCCCGCACGCCGGCCTGGGGTCCGTGGGCGCGGCGCGTGCCGAACTCCCACACCGGGCGCCCGCCCGCTACGCTCACCACGCGCGCCGCCTTGGAGGCTATGAGGGTTTCGAAGTTGATCACCGAGAGCAGGTACGTCTCGACGATCTGGGCTTCCAGAATGGGCGCCGTGATTTGCAGAATAGGCTCGCCGCCGAAGATCAGCGTGCCTTCGGGCACGGCGTGCACCTCGCCGCTAAAGCGAAAGCCGCGCAAGTAATCGAAAAACTCACCGGAGACGTTGGCAAACGCGGGCAGGCCGCGCAGGAAGGAGACGTCGTTATCGGTGAAGCGGAGATGTTCGAGGTAACCGAGGGCGGAATCGAGCCCGGCCGCCACCAAGTAGGAGCGCTCCGGCGGCATCTGGCGCACGAAGAGCTCGAAGCTGGCCCCCAACAGGACGCGATGCTCGAAATACGCGGCCGCCATGGTGAGTTCATAAAGGTCGGTGAGCAGCGCACGGTTATTGTAAGCTTCGATCATGCGCACCCTTCGGCATAGTTGACCCGACGTTCAGCAGCACAAAAAGCGGCTCGGACGCACGTCCGCGCCTCCAGAGCCAGTATGGTTAGGGCCTGATCTTGAAGTCAAGCCGCGGCGCGGCGGAGTCCCGAAGCACGGTGCCTTAGTGGACCTTTACCAACACAGCCCCGTGACGGGGTACGCTGGACGTGAAACTGCCGGTGAAGCTCCCGAGGTCCTTCCTCGCCCACAGGTCACGCACCGTGGCGGAGCTGCCGAGGCCGATATCCTTCAAACTCACGGTGATTTTCTCGGCGTCTTCGCCGCGATTCATCAGCAGGGCCGCCACGGAACCGTCTGCCAAGGGTTTCGCCCAGACCTCGTAGGGTCCGCCCTGCCACACGCGATGTCCTTCCACTCCCTTCGGGTCCTGGTCTACGGCGACGACCTCGGGATTGGTGAGAATGGCGAGAGTCTCCGGAGTCATTTTGGCCAGATCGTTGCCGGCCAGCAATGGAGCGGCCAGGATGCACCACAGGCTCATGTGCGTGATGTATTCGTCATGGTTCATGCGGCCGTTGCCCACTTCCAGCATGTCGGGGTCATTCCAATGGCCGGGCCCCGCGAACTGTTCGATGCCAACCTGGGACGAAGCATTGAAATACATGCTGGCGTAGTTGTCCCAGATGTCGTTGGTGGTGCGCCACAAGTTGCCGCCCACCGACGCTCCCCAGTTCCACACGCCCTTCAGCCCGTACTCGCACATGCTGAGCACGATCGGCCTTCCGGTCTTCACCAGGGCCTCGTGCATTTTCTTGTAAACCTCCTGGATCTGGTCGGGCTTGTAGACCCGCGACGCGCTGCACCAGTCGTACTTCAAATAGTCCACGCCCCACGCCGCGTATTGCATGGCGTCCTGGTCTTCGTGCATGTAGCTGCCGGCGTAGCTGGCGCAAGTCTTGGGGCCCGGGGAAGAGTAAATGCCGAATTTCAGGCCTTTGCTGTGTATGTAATCGCCGAGCGCCTTCATGTCGGGGAAGCGGTCGTTGGGCTGAATTACCCCCTGGGCGTCGCGCTGGCCCTGCCAGCAATCGTCGATGTTCACG
>DATJAQ010000095.1:0-24452 GCA_035516075.1 Terriglobia bacterium
AGCGGGGTGAGCTTCGGACGGCTCTTGCCGCCGCCCATCTTGCTCCGCTGAAGCCAAGCCGCGGGCGACGCCTCAGGGCAGTCTCAGGGCACCCACACGGGGTGCCCGTACGCCGCCCCGTCTAGGAGGGGCAGGTCTCAAACCTGATTACCCACCTAGTCCACCGCCGGCCCCAGAATCCGCCTCAGCCCCACGCCACCGGCGCCGGAGATGGATTAGGAGCGTTGCTTCTCGAGCGAGTGGCGTTTAAGAGGATGCCGGATGGTCCCCGCGAGTGCTGCCAGATCCTGCACGAGGAGGCCGAGCAGCGCGGGAGCCGTGACCACCACGTTCCGGTTGTATCCGAGAGCCTGGTGGAACCTTCCGTGAAAGAAGGCCGCCAGCGCCCGCGTGGACCCGCACGACGGGCAGGCGGCGAGGTGGAACAGATGCCGCCAGAGACACAGATTGGGACCCTTGTCGAGCAGCTCGGGCGGCACCAGGCACAGTCCCAGCACCGCGCCCAGCAGGATCACGACGCGAGGCACGCCCTGGGCGAAGTTGGACATCGTCAGGCCATCCTCAGCGCGCGTCCCTGTGCATCCGTCAACTTGTTTAGAGCGATCAACACCATGTCGACGAGAGCCCAGATCCCGCAACCGCCCAGCGTGAGCAGCTTGAGAATGCCGAGGCCCGTGTAGCCCAGGTAGAAGCGATCAACTCCGAATGCTCCCAGGAAGTAAGAGAGCAGAACGGTGGTGCTCCAGTCTTTGTCGCTCACCAGCGGGGCGGGAGGCGGCGGGGGCCGCAGGGCGTTGCCCTGCGCGTCGGGCAGCTTCCGGAGCGCGATCAAGACCACATCGACGAGGGCCCAAATGCCGCAACCGCCGAGCGTGACAAGTTTGAGAACGCCAAGGCCCGTATAACCCAGGTAGAAGCGGTCCACCCCGAAGACGCCCAGGAACTTGGAAAGCAGCAACGCCGTGGAGAGGTCCTTCTGAATGCCCGGCGCCAGCCTCACCCCGCACTTCACGCACACCAGAGCTGCCGGCAGCGTCTCCGCGCCGCAAGACCAGCAGTGCTGCCCGCCCTCTCTCACCCGCTGGCCGCAGGAGCTGCAGAACTCCGTCTGATCGGGAATCTGGGTACCGCAATTGCGGCAGTACATCGACACTCGCCCTCCCTCCGGGAATTAGGCAGCGCCAAGGGCCCGCCCTCGTCATCGGCGATGGTGCAGCTCGCCTGTCCAATCCGGGCGGCAGAACTTGCCCGCCGGCCGTCGGGGCCTACTTTCGCAGCGGACGACCCTCGGCATCCGGCAGCTTGTCGGTGGCGATCAGAATAACATCCACGATCCACCAGACACCGCACCCGCCGAGCGTGATCAACTTGAGGATTCCGAGCCCGACGTACCCGAGATAAAAACGATCGACGCCCAGAGTCCCCAAAAGGATCGAGAGGATCAGGGCCACCAGGAAGTCTTTGTTGCCCGTGCGGGCAAGCCTGACGCCGCACTTCACGCAGATTTCCGCAGCGGGCACGGTCTCCACCCCGCAGGACCAACAGCGCTGCGCGCCGGACATGGGCGCCTGGCCGCAGTGCGTACAGAACTGCGCCTGGTCAGCAAGCTGGTTTCCGCAATTGCGGCAGTACATGCAATTTCCCCCTTCATCCGGGATGTGGGCCCGACAAACCGCGCCTATCTAAGCAGGGATGGTTGGGAAAAGTCAAACGATTCCGGAAACGGCTTGCCGGCAGCGCAGCGAATCCGGGCCTGCGGAAGCGGGGGTTCGGCGGCTTTGCAGCGGGCCGGGCGGGGCGCCGGACCTGGATCCCGCGAGAGTTTCCCTTAGTGCGTCCGGCCTACAGGTTCGGGCTCAGGCGTGGCGGCGGGCGGCCGAGGCGCATCGGCCGGCTCCCGCTCGAGGGCTTGATCCACCACTTCGTGGATGCTGCGCGCATAATGGAGTTCGATCCCCTCCAGCAACTCCGGGGTAAGGTCTTCGCCCACGTTGGGCTCATTCTCGGCCGGAAGGAAAACCTCGGTGACCCCGGCGCGCTTGGCGGCCAGCACCTTCTCTTTGATGCCGCCCACCGGCAGCACTTGGCCGCTCAACATGATCTCACCGGTCATGGCCACCCGCGGCCGCACGGGCCGTTTGGTGAGGGCCGAAACCAGGGACGTCACCATGGTGACTCCCGCCGAAGGGCCGTCCTTGGGGGTGGCGCCGGCGGGCACGTGAATGTGAACATCGTTGTTCTGGAAGAAATCCGGATCGATTCCGTAATCTAAGGCGTGCGTGCGCACCCAAGCCAGTGCAGCCTGCATCGACTCCTGCATCACCTGGCCCACGTGGCCCGTCATGGTGAAAGTCTTTCCGCCCTTCATCACCGTCGTCTCGATGAAGAGCACGTCGCCGCCGGCCGACGTCCACGCCAAGCCCACCACCACGCCCGGCAGGCGGGTGCGCTCGATCAGCTCGGCGTCCGGCCGGAAGCGCGGAACCCCGAGGTCCGACGCCAGCACCTCGGGCGTCACCAGCAGCTTCTCAGTTGAGCCTTCCGCGATGCGCCGGGCCTGCTTGCGGCAAACCGTGGCGATTTCACGCTCCAGGTTCCTCACGCCGGCCTCACGGGTATAGCTCCGGATAATCTGGGAGCAGGCTTCGGGCGTGAACTCGATCTGGCCTCCGCTCTCGATGCCGTGCTCCGCCGTCTGCTTCGGGATGAGGTGGCGGAAAGCGATTTCGATCTTCTCCTCCTCGGTATATCCCTGGAGCTCGAGCACCTCCATGCGGTCGAGCAGCGCCGGAGGGATGGTGTCGAGCATATTGGCCGTGCAAATGAAGAGCACCCGCGAGAGGTCGAACTGCACGTCCAGGTAGTTGTCGCGGAAATGCGAGTTTTGCTCGGGATCGAGCACCTCCAACAGCGCCGAAGTGGGATCGCCGCGAAAATCGCGGCCCACCTTGTCGACCTCGTCAAGTACGAAGACGGGATCGCGCGTCTCGACGCGGCGAATACCCTGGATCACCTGGCCTGGCAGCGCCCCGATGTAGGTGCGGCGGTGGCCGCGGATCTCGGCTTCGTCGTGGATACCGCCCAACGAAATGCGGACGAACTTCCGGTCCAGCGCCCGGGCCACCGACTTCGCCAGCGAAGTCTTGCCCACGCCCGGCGGCCCCACCAGGCAGAGAATCGGCCCTTTCATCTCCGGTTTCAATTTCAGGACCGCCAGATAATCCAGGATGCGCTCCTTGACGTTTTCCAGGTCGTAGTGGTCGGCGTCGAGCACTTCGCGGGCCTTGCCGAGGTCCACCTTCAGTTCGGCGAACTTGTTCCAGGGCAACGCCACCAGCCAGTCCAGATAGGTTCGCGTCACGTGATAGTCCGCCGCTGCCGGCGACATGCGCGCCAGGCGCTTGAGCTCCCGAACCGCCTCCTTGTAAGCCTCCTCGCTCATGGCCGCGGCCTCGATCTTCTGCCGCAGTTCTTCGATTTCCTGCTGCTCGTCGGCTTCGCCGAGCTCCTTCTGGATCGCCTTCATCTGTTCGCGCAAATAGTAATCCCGCTGGCTTTGGCTGACCTGGTCCTGCACGTCGGACTGGATCTTGGAGCGGAGTTGCTGCACCTCCACCTCGCGGGCGAGTTGCTTCATCAGGCGGTCGAGGCGCTGCTTCAGGTCGAGGCTCTCGAGCAGCTCCTGCCGCTCGGTGTTGGAGATCGAGGGCAGGTTGGCGGCGATGAAGTCTGCCAGGCGCGAGGGGTCGTCGATATTCATCACCACGGTCTGCAAGTCGTCGGAGAGGGTGGGAGAGAGCTGAACCACCTGCTGAAAAAGCGTGGTCACACTGCGGACCAGCGCTTCGAAGTCCGGTTCCTTGGGATCGGCGATGATATCCTGCAGCGGGCGCACGCGCGCGCGCAAGTAGGGCTCCGTCTGGATCACCTCGTCCAGCGCGATGCGCTGCAGGCCCTCCACAAAAATGAACAGGCTTTGGCTCGGCAGCCGGATGATCTTGTGCACGAAGGCCGCGGTGCCGATCTGGTAGAGGTCCGCCGGCATGGGGTTCTCGACGCGCGGGTCGCGTTGCGAGATCACCGCAATCAGTTTCTCGTCGTCTTTAAGGTCCGCGATCAGCTTGAGTGAGTTCTCGCGCCCTACCGTGAGGGGCAGGATGGCGTTGGGAAACAACACCGTCTCGCGGACCGGCAGAACGGGCAGCTCATTGAATTCGGTCGGTTTCTTGGTTTTGCTCGCCACTGGTCGATTCACCTCGCCACGAGGTTGTTCCCCCGGCGCCTTACCGCTTCTCGAAGGCGCCGCCGCCCTCTATATCGTATACGCGCAACGGCTGCAAGCATACATAAATGCAGGCAGCTCTTGAAACTGCTTTGTGAGGCTACCCCGCTTCTCTTCTTAGATGCCGGCGGGTGACAGGGCGATTCGACCGGCTCCCCGGCCCGCAGGCTGGCGCGAGGCCTGCACGAGGACAGCAGGGAGCTTGCCCGGCTCAGTCACCGCGGGCCCGCTTCTTCCAATCCTTTAGAAATTCGCGGGCCGCGTTCGAGCCGCTTGCGCCGCTCAATCCCACGCCCGGATGCGTGCCCGAACCGCACAAGTAAAGGTGCCGCACAGGCGTGCGGTACCCTGCCCAGCCCAGCAGCGGACGCAGGCTGAAGAGCTGGTCGAGCGCCAGTTCACCGTGGAAAATGTGGCCGCCACTCAGACCAAGCTGCACTTCGAGATCGAGCGGCGTGAGCACCTGCCGGTGCAGGATGAGGCCCGGCAGGTCAGGAGCGTGGCGGGCCAGCGCCGCCACCACGGCATCGCCCAAGGCCTCGCGCTGCGCGTTCCAATGGGCGCCCCGCAGCTTGTCAGGAGCGAACTGGGCGTAAATCGACATCACATGCCGGCCAGCGGGCGCGAGTTCCGGATCCGAAAGCGAAGGAAGGGCCGCATCCAGATACGGCTCGGCGGAGAATGCTCCGTACTTCGAGGCGTCGAACGCGCGCTCCAGATAGTCGATCTCCGGACCGATGTGAATTCGGCCCGCCAGGGCCGCGTGTCCCTCCGCGGAGTTTCCGGCAGCCGCAAACGATGGGAGCCCCGCCAGCGCCAGGTTCACTTTCGCGAGCACACCGCTCGAGCGATAATTTCGCACGCGGCCCACGAAATCGGGCTCAAGCTCCGTGGGATCGATCAGTCCGAGAAACGTGCGCCGGGGATCGGCGCCCGAAACCACTGCTTTCGCCGTAATCTCCTCGCCGTTCGTCAGCGTTACGCCCGTGGCCTCTCCGTTGCGGACGTTGATCGCCGCCACTTCGGCTCCGGTGCGAATCTCGGCGCCCGCCTGGGCGGCCGCTTCAGCCAAAGCGCCCGCCAGCTTGCCCATCCCGCCGCGCACAAAGCAGACGCCCGAGGCCGGCTCAGGATCGAACGCCGCCCGCAGCAACATCAGTGCGCCGGAACCCGCCGACCACGGTCCAAGCGCCGCCCCGAAAATGCCACGTCCGGCCAGCACCGCCCGCAGGGGCTCAGACTCAAACCATTCCGCTGCCAGATCCGCCACCGCCATCGGCCCCCAACGCAACAGGCGGAACATGTCCCGGGAACCCAGGCCGCGCAGCGCCCGGCCGGCTCCGAGTAGCGTCCAGAGGTCGCCCGGACGCGGAGCGCCCAGCGCCGGCGGCGTTTTCAGCATTAAGGGCTGAAGCACTCCGGCGAGACGCGCCAGGGTTTGCGCAAATTCGGGATATTTCCCGGCATCGCGCTTCGAAAACCGCGCAATCGACTGCGCCGAGCGCCCGTCAGAGCTTGAGTCCCGATAGAGCACGAGCGCCCGGCCGTCCGCCGCGGGCGCAAAGACGGCCGGGTCAGGCCGAATCGTCTCCAGGCTGTGGCGGGCCAGGCCCATGTCCTGCACTACCCGCGGCGCGAGCGGCGCGGCGGCATGCGCGTAAATGGACGAGCGGAAGCCGGGGTGGAACTCCTCGGTGGCCGCCGCCCCGCCCGCCACCGGCCGCCGTTCCAACACGAGCGGATGCAGCCCCGCCCGCGCGACATAAAATGCGGCCACCAGCGCGTTGTGCCCTGCTCCGACGATGACGACGTCGCGAGAGTTCGGCATAGCAAGCAAAGGAGACAGGAGTCAGGAGTCGGGAGCTAGAACGGAGCAATAGGCCTCGCCGCCCGGTCGAATCGAGTTCGCCCGGGCATCCGCGATGTTCGCTCAACAGAGCAGGCGCGATCCGGGTTCACTTCTGACTCCTGACTACTGGCTCCTAACTTCTGGCTCCTGACTTCTGTCTTCTGACTCCTTCTTTCCTCAACCTTTCAGGTCCTTCAGCACCTCAATCGCCGCCAGGCGGCCCGGTGCACCCATGATGCCGCCGCCGGGGTGCGCCGCGGAGCCGCACAAATAGAGGCCCTTTACCGGCGTCCGGTACTGCGCCCAACCCGGCACCGGCCGGAGGAAGAAGAGTTGCTCCAGCGAGAGCTCGCCCTGAAAAATATTGCCCTCGGTGAGGCCGAATTCGCGCTCCAGATCGAGCGGCGTCAGCACCTGGCGGTGCCGGATAATGCTCTTGATGTTGGGCGCGTATTCGGCGAGCGCATCGATCACCGCATCGCCAAAGGCCTCCCGTTGCTCGTCCCAGGTGCCCTCTTTCAAGTGATAGGGCGCGTACTGCACGAAGCACGACATCACGTGTTTGCCGGGCGGCGCCACCGAAGGGTCGGTGAGCGACGGGATGACGCAGTCGATGTAGGGCCGCCGCGAATAGCGGCCATACTTGGCGTCGTCGTAGGCGCGCTCCATGTAGTCGATGTTGGGCGAGATCGAAATCGCGCCGCGCAGGTGCGGCCCCGGCCCGGGCAGGCAGGTGAGATCGGGCAGCGCTTCGAGCGCCAGGTTCACCTTGCCCGACGAGCCCCGGAACTTGTAACGCTTCACCTGCTCGACGAATTCGTCCGGCAACTGGCCCGGCTCCATCATGCCGATAAACGTGCGGCGCGGATCGACACTCGAAGAGATCACCGGCGCCTCAAACTCGTCGCCGTTCTCAAGCGCTACGCCGGCGGCGCGTCCATTCTTCACCCGAATCTTCGCGATGGGCGCCTGGGTGCGGATTTCCGCCCCCGCCTCGCGCGCCGCCCCGGCGATGGCGTTCGAGATGGCGCCCGTGCCGCCGCGCGAAAATCCCCAGGAGCGGAACGCGCCGTCGATCTCGCCCATGTAATGGTGCAGCAGGACGTAAGCAGTGCCCGGCGAGCGCACGCCCAGGAAAGTACCAATGATTCCCGAAGCCGACATGGTGGCCTTGAGCACGTCCGTCTCGAACCACTGGTCGAGAAAATCCACCGCGCTCATGGTCATGAGCTGCACCTGATTGTACTGGTCGCACTCAGGCAGATCGCGAAAGCGGCGGCCCAGGAACATCAGCTTGCGAAGGGCGTCGAGCGAGAGCCGGCTGGGGTCGGGGGGCGTCATGCCCAGGATCGGCTTCACGAACCGGGCCTGCTCCGCCATGGCCTTGCCGTACTCCTCGTAGGCTTCGGCGTCGAGCGGCGAATGGCGGGCGATTTCGCGGCGCGTCTTGGCATGGTCGTTCACGCGCCACAGGTAATCGCCGTTTGGCATGGGCGTAAACGTGCCGTCGAGCGGCAGGATTTCCAGGCCGTGCCGCGGCAGGTGGAGATCGCGGATGATTTCGGGCCGCAGCAGCGACACCACGTAGGAGCACACCGAAAACTTGAAGCCGGGGAAGACTTCCTCGGTGACGGCGGCGCCGCCCAGCACGTGGCGGCGCTCCAGCACCAGCACCTTTTTGCCCGCCCGGGCGAGATAGGCGGCGTGCACCAGGCCGTTGTGCCCTCCGCCGATCACAATCGCGTCGTAACGAGTGGTCGAAGCCATGTTCAGTCGGGTTGCAGCCGGGTCAGCGCGGAATCGCGGCCAGGGTGAATTATTCTAACCCGTGCGTCCGGTCTCCGCCACCCGCAGACAGTTCGGGAACTTAAACTGGGGCTCGAACGTTAGAATAAGCAGAAGAGGAACGGAGGTGCCGCCGTGCTGACTTTCCTGCTCTGGTGCATTCTGCTTTTGCTCTGCTGGCCGCTGGCGCTGGCGGCGCTCGTGCTCTACCCCATCGTATGGCTGCTTTTGCTGCCCTTCCGCATCGTGGGGATCGCGGTGGGAGGCGTGCTGGAGTTGCTCTGGGCTATCGTTACGCTGCCCGCTCGCGTGCTGCGCGGCCCGAGACACGCGTAACGGCAGGCGCGCGTCCCTGTGTTTCCACAGCCCTCATTCCGATAATCCGCTATAGTGTTGGCCATGGAAACCCACCATCGGCCGCGGCTCGTCTGGTTGGTCGGCCTCGCCCTCGCCTTCGGGTTGACGGCGTGCCGCCACACGTCTACGGGCAATGCTACGGCGGGAACGGGGGCATCGCCCGCCGCTCCAAGCCTCTGCACCCTCACGGTGAATTGGGACAAAATTACGGGCACCTCGAAGGCTGAGCCCACTCTTCAAGTTGTGGTCAATCCGCCCCTCCGCGGCTCATCCCCCGTGCGAAGCCGCGCTTACGCCGCCCTGCGCTCGCTCGGCGCCGACGACGTGCGCTACGTGCCCTGGCTTCCTTATCCGAGACTGGCGGTGGCCGAGCTTGAGCCGGCCGCGAACGGCAAGACCTCCTGGGACTTCTCACTGATCGATCCCATGATGCAGGATCTTATGGACGCTACCGCGGGCCATCGCGTGGTGGTCAACTTCAGCACCATCCCGCAATGGATGTATAAGACGCCTAAACCCGTGCCGTATCCGGCTGACCCCGACCAGGTGACCTGGGACTACGAACAGGGCGCCGAATTGCGCGATCCGAGCCTGAAGGAAGTGGCGGACTATTACGCCCGACTGGTGAGCTGGTATACCCAGGGCGGCTTTCGCGACGAACTCGGCGTGCGGCACACCTCGGACCACCATTTCAAAATCGATACTTGGGAGGTGCTCAACGAAATCGACTTTGAGCACCACATGACGCCCGAGACGTACACCGCCGTGTATGACGCGATCACTGCCGCCATCCGGAAGATTGATCCCTCCATCAAGTTCATGGGGCTGGCGCTGGCTGCGCCCTCGGACGAGCCCCGGTTCTTCGAATATTTCCTCAATCCCAAAAACCACGAGCCGGGCGCCCCGCTCGACACGATCTCCTATCACTTTTACGCCTCGCCGGCGGGCGACGAGCCTCCCGAGGCCTGGCCATACACCTTTTTCGATCAGGCGAGCCGCTTTCTGAACGTCGTCCGCTACGTTCAGGCGATCCGCCAGAGGCTTTCGCCCGCGACCCGGACGGACCTCGACGAAATCGGCGCCATCCTCCCGGACGACAACGCCACGCCGCGAGCGGCCATCCCCGCCTCGTACTGGAATCTGTGCTCCTCGATGTACGCCTATCTCTACGGAAACCTGGCCAGCCTGGGCGTGGACGTGGTGGGCGAGTCGCAACTGGTGGGCTGCCCTTCGCAGTTCCCCAGCGTCTCCATGGTGAATTGGACCTCCGGGCAGCCCAACGCGCGCTTCTGGACGCTCAAACTGCTGCACAGCCATTTCGGCCCCGGCGACAAGCTAGCGGAAACGAGCGCGAGCGCGCCCTACGTTTACGTTCAAGGATTCGTGAAGCCCGACGGGACGCGCGCGCTGCTGGTGGCCAGCCAGCGCAATCGCCCGTTCGAACTGGCCGTGCCGGGCGCCGCCGGCGGGACTGAAGAATTTGTGGACCAAACCACCGGCGAGCAACCGCCGGCCTCCGTACACCTTCAAACTGACAGGCTTACGCTGGGAGGATTCGGCGTGGCGGTGGTAACGCTGCCGTCCGCCGCAGCGGCAGGCCGCTAGCATCCCTGACAGCCGCGAGGAAAGAGAATCGAGTGCGAAAGATCGCAAGACTCGTCATCATCGTTCTACTGTTCGCCGGATTGGGCGCTGTGCTGCAAGCCGCCCCGGGTCAAGGCCAGACGACTCGGGAAATCAAACAGCACCAGCGGGAGCAGTGGCAGGACCTCAAGCGGCAGCAGCGCGACGAAAGGAAATCGTTCAGCCAGCAGCGGCACACTCGCGAGGAACGCAAGCTCTTCAAGCAGGAACTGCAGCGGGAGAAAGCTCTTCTGCGCAGCGGCCAGAAAGACGAGAACAAAAGCATTAAAGACAATCGGGAATTCGCCAAGCGGCATCCTCAGCCCTGAGCTGTCTGGCCGCACTAATCCTCTCGCGCGTCGCTCGCGCCCGCGACTTCGCGCCTTCGCTCCTAGCAGCTCAGATCGCAAGTCCAAACGAAGGTCCGGTCTCCGGCAACCTGCAGGGTGCCCTAGGACGATTTACAGCACGAAAACGCGCCGATAAGCTACAATCCCAACTCTTTGGCGGTCGAAACACCTTCACAGGGAGGGGTAGGTGAGCTTTAGCCAGCGGCTCCAGGAGATTCGCACCGGTTTCGGGCGCCCTTTCTGGGTGGCCAACATCACCGAGATGTTCGAGCGCCTCGCCTATTACGGCGCGAGCGCGGTGCTGGCCATTTACCTCAGCGAGCAGCTCCATTTCTCGAAAGAACTCACCGGCTGGATGATCGGAACGTTCGGCTTTGTGGTGTGGTTCCTGCCCATTCTGGGCGGCTCGCTCGCCGACCGCTTCGGCTTCCGGCGCGCTTTGATGTTCGCCTACCTCGTCATGACGGTGGGTTATTTTCTTCTGGGTTCGCTTTCCGCTCCCTGGATGCAGGGGATCCGCCACGCCCTGGGCGACAAGTGGCTGGTGTTCAGCGTGCTCATGATTCCGGCGCTCGGTCCCGCCGTCGTGAAGCCGTGTGTGGCCGGAACCACGGCGCGCGCCTCGGCGGAGAACGTACGTTCCATCGGCTATTCCATTTACTACACCCTGGTGAACGTCGGCGGGACGCTCGGGCCCATTGTGGCGTGGCTGGTGCGCGAGCGGCTGGGACTCGGCATGGAAAACGTCTTTCGCGTTTCCGCGCTCAGCGTTTTCCTGATGTTCCTCGTGACGCTGATTTTCTTTCAGGAACCGGTGCAATCCGGCGAGGAGCCGGTGCCGAGCGTGGCAGCGGCCATCAAGAACATGTTCGTGGTGCTGGCCAACGTCCGCTTCGTGCTCTTCCTGCTGATCTTTTCCAGCTTCTATATTGTTTTCTGGCAGGAGTTCATTTCGGCGCCCCTCTTTCTGCGCGGCTACGTGAATCCGAACGCGCCTGCGGACCTGCTGCTCTCCATCGACGCGGGCGCGGTGATCCTGTTCCAGATTCTGGTGACCTACCTGACCCGAAAAATCCGCGCCTTTCCGGCCATGACGCTCGGCCTGGTGATTTCGAGCCTGTCCTGGCTGATCCTGGCCATCCATCCGAGCGTCTGGGGATTGGTCGCGTCGCTGGTGGTGCTGGCGCTCGGCGAGATGACGCAATCGGCGCGCTACTACGAGTATATTTCGCGCCTCGCGCCACCCGGCCGGCAGGGGCTCTACATGGGCTACGCGTTCTTGCCCATCGCCATCGGGTATTTCGTCGCAGGGCCCCTGGGCGGATATCTGCTCCACGAATTCGGCGACGTTCTGCACCGTCCGCAGCGGATGTGGTGGGTAATTGCGGGAATCGGAATTGCGGGCGCGGTATTGATGCTGGTTTACGACCGGGTGTTCAAGCCGGGCCAAGTGGAGGAGGCAGGCGCTGCCTGATGAACGCTTTCTCTTGTCGCGCGCTGCCGGCAGGGCTGCCGTTATTTCTCAAGCGCAATCTTCATCAGCCGGTCGGTGATGACGTAGGGCGGATGCCCGGTAATGCGAAACAGCTTCTGGCGGGAGCGGCTGCCCATGGCGATCTCGATGGAATTCTGGGGCACGCGCAGCCGTTGCGCCAGAAACTTGATAAGCGCGGCGTTGGCGTTGCCGTCCACTGGGGCCGCCCGCACTTCCAGGCGCAAGTTCCCGGCGCTGTCGATGCGCAGCCGGTCGCGCGAAGCGCGGGGCTTCACCGTGGCGCGAAAAGTGACTCGCATGCCTTCCACTCGAAAAGGCGACATGGGCTCTCACCTCCTGAATGAAGCGCCGCTAGGAACGGGGCCCAAAGATCGCGGTGCCCACCCGCACCTGGGTGGCGCCTTCTTCGATGGCCGTCTCGAAGTCATGACTCATGCCCATCGAGAGTTCGTCCATCCGGACGCCGGGCAAGCGCGCAGAGTCTATCACTTTCGCCAGCTCGCGCAGCCGGAAAAAATAAGGGCGGGCGGCGGCGGGGTCTTCGAAGAAGGGCGGCACCAACATCAGGCCGCGCAGCTCGAGGGTGGCAAGCCGGCCCACCTGGCGCGCAAGTTCAAGCGCTGCCGATTCTTCAACCCCACTCTTGGCCGCCTCGCCGCCCAGATTAATTTCGATGAGCACGGGCAGACGTCCGGGGCTCCTGACGGCGCCCGCTTCGTTCGCACCGGTGGGATCGCGGGAAGCCTCGCCGTCAGCCGCTCCCGGCAGGAGCGCGGCGTCGAGCTTTTGCGCGAGCCGGGCAGAGTCGATAGAGTCGATCCGGTCGAACAGCTCGCATGCCGCCCGGGCCTTGTTGCTTTGCAGATGGCCGACGAGATGCCAGGTGATGGGCAAGTCGGCGAGCGCGGCCCGCTTGGCGCGCGCCTCCTGCACCCGGTTCTCGCCGAATTCCCGCAGGCCGGCCTCATACGCATCGCGGATTCGCTCCGGCGGCACGGTCTTCGAAATCGCCACCAGCCGCACGTCCTCGGCGCGGCGCCCCGCGCGCCGACAGGCGGCCGCCATGCGTTCCCGGACGCGGGTGATGTTATCGATTATCGCGCTAGCCATCCTGAATTCCGCGCCGGCCCGCTCCATGGGCGCCGGGGCAGCATTGTACCACCGGCCTCTGTACGCCGCGCTTGTGGGCCGGGAGTCGTGGGTGCTAATTTCGGCGCTGCGCCACAATCTGTGAAAGCGGGAATTGGCGCGGGTTTAAGGACGCAGGAGCGCGAGCGCTCACGGCAGGGCCGCCCAGTTCGAGAACCCCGCATTCGGCGCTTTTCCACAGCCCATCCCACTGAAACTAAATGGAAAAATAAACCGTCTCATTCGTCCCGTTTGTCCCCACGCCCTCCGGAACCGTGCTAGGCTGGCCCTGGATTTGGTGGTCCGTTGTCCGTGGTCCGTTATCAGCCCAGCCTCCGGCGGGGCCGGATTGAGTAAGATGCGACTGCTAATTTCACCGCACTTTTGGAATCAGGAGGTTGGCGGAAGTCACAGCGCGGAAGCCACCGGCCTGGAGGGAACCACCGGGGGGACACGCGGAAAATAGGGTCAAAATCGCGGAACGAAGCCACTATGTGCCTTAGAATCAATAAAGGGCTCCAACAGAGATGCCAGAAGATAGAGCGAAGGAGGGAGAAGTGAGGAGACAGAAGTCAGCAGCCGCAGGTCCGGAGGAAACCACCGGGGGGACACGCGGAAAATAGGGTCGAAGTCGCGGAACGAAGCCACTATGTGCCTTAGAATCAGTAAACGGCTCCAAGCGAGATGCCAGAAGATAGAGAGACGGAGGCAGAAGTCAGGAGGCAGAAGTCAGGAGCCGCAGGTCCGGAGGAAACCACTGGGGGGACCCGCGGCAAATAGGGTCGAAATCGCGGAACGAAGCCACTATGTGCTTTAGAATCAGTAAACGGCTCCAATCGAGAAGCCGGAAGATAGAAAGTAGGAGACAGAAGTCAGGAGACAGGAGTCAGTGAGAATCGCTTAAGTTACATGAAATCAGTGGGATCAAGCGATTGTAAGTCTTACACAAAGCCAAGATAAGACGAAAGTGAGAATCTAGTAAGTTACCTGGAATGAGTTAGTTCCATTAAGGGGCGGAAAAGCGGTGCGAGCCTTGGGTGACAACGAAGGACCGGTGCTCCGGCGCCAGCGGGGATGCCGGGAATTCGCTGCCTGTGCCTTAAGGCGCAGCGCATGGCCGCAAGCCGAACCAAGCGCATCACCTTGAAGAAAGTGGCCTGAAATGCGGTCGCCCACGAATTCTCGCGCAGAGCCCTAATTTCAATGCCAGCCGCCAAACCACCGGCCCAGATAAGGGACACGTTGAAATCACGCGGATTCTTTATCACCTTCGAGGGTATCGACGGAACCGGGAAGACCACCCAGTTCCTCCGCCTGGTGCGCTCGCTGCGCCGGCAGGGCTACGCGGTGTGCGCCACGCGCGAGCCGGGCGGCACGCGGGTGGGCGAACAAATACGCAAGATCCTGTTGGCCGGCAGCCATGGCCTGGCGCCACTCGCGGAATTGGCGTTGATGTACGCGGCGCGGGCGCAACACCTCGAAGAAGTAATCCGGCCCGCTCTCGAGCGCGGCGAGGTGGTGGTAAGCGACCGCTTCAACGACTCGAGCTTCGCCTATCAGGGCCACGGCCGCGCGCTGGGCGAGGCCACGGTGCGGCACCTCGACCGCGCGATTTGCGGAGCGACGCAACCGGACCTTACGCTGGTGCTCGAGCTCGATCCGCGGCTCGCCCTCAAACGGGCGCTTGGGCGCGACCGGCGGGCGAACTCAACCGGCAGCCGCTTTGAAGCTGCGGGGCTGGAATTTCAACAGCGCGTGCGCGCGGGCTACCGGGCCCGCGCGCGCCGCGATCCGCGCCGGGTGCGGCTGATCCGGGCGGACCGGCCGCTCGAGGAGATCGAGGCCGAGATCCGGCGTGTGGTGGAAGAGCGGCTAAAAAGAAGAAGGACTTAGGAGATAGGAGTCAGAAGTCAGAAGTCAGGAGACTAGAGCACGGCAGATGGTGGATTTCAAATGGCAAATTTCAAAGATAAAGCACAAAGGACTGCTGACAAGGGACAACGGACAGCAGGCAAAGAGCGAAGGACCAGAAAAACAGAGCGAAGGGGTTGTCACCACGCGCCTGATTCCTGTCTCCTGACTCCTGTCTCCTGATTTTCTTATGGGCTTCGATTCGTTTCTAGGAAACACGGCCGCCGTTCAGACGATTCGGGAAATGCTGCGCGCCGACCGGCTACCCGGCGCCCTGCTTTTCACCGGACCGGAAGGTGTGGGCAAGAGGACGCTGGCGCTGCTGGCAGCCCGGGCCTCGGTGTGCGAGCGTCTGCCAGACGACACCTGTGGCGAGTGCGCGCGCTGCCGGCGCGCCAGCGAGATGATCGCGGCCTCGACTCAGGACCTCGAACGGCGCCGCGAAATGAAGGAGTCCGCCCGGCGCCTCGAAGGGTTGATGTACTTCGATCTGCAGCTCATTGCGCCCTTCACGCGCTACATTTTGAGCGAGCAGATTCGCGTCTTGCGACAGATCGCCTACACGCGGCCGTTCGAGCTGCCGCGCCGCTTTTTTGTGATCGATCAGGCGCAGGCCATTCACTGGCAGGCGGTGGACCTGCTGCTGAAAGTGATGGAGGAGCCGCCCGAGACCACCACCTTCATCCTGGTGTGTCCCAACGCCGGCGAACTGCGCGCCACCGTGCGCTCGCGCTGCCAGCGCGTCAGCTTTTCGCCAGTGGACGAAGAGGTGATCGCCAAGCTGCTGGCGGAGCGCAGCGAGATTCGGGCGGCGCAGCGGCCGCTGGTAGCGAGGCTGGCGGGAGGAAGCGTGGGGCGGGCTCTCGATTTCAATCTCAAAGCGTACCTCGAGCGGCGCGAGCCCTGGCTGCAATTTCTGGAGAGCCTGAGCGCGTCCTTCGGAGCCGGCGCGGCCGCCGGCGGCGGGCGCATTCCTCCGCCCGATTGGCAACGGATATTCGAATCCACCCGCGCCCTTACCGGCGATCGCGAACACTTTGAGGAGACGCTAGCTGTGGGCTACTCCCTGCTGCGCGACCTGCTGCTGGTACTGGAGCGGGGCGAGCGTGCCGGCGTGAGCCACCTGGACCTGGCGCCCCGGCTAAGGGCGTGGGGTGCGAAGCTGGGTTTTGGAGGGATTGAGGCGCTGAAGGAAGGGTTGGACCAAGCCTATCGACTGCAGGTTCGCAACGTGAATCAGCAGCTCGGATTCGACGCCCTGGCAGCCGCCATGCTGCTCGGAGAGCCGAGGGCTTCGCGTTGAGACCGGCGGCGCCCTCAAGTTTCGGCTCCAAGGTGCCGAAATAACATTGCCCGCCACCGAACGGCGTGCTAGGCTAACTGCAGGTTCGATCTTCACTGTGGTTTTGATCTGCCTGAGGATTTGCCGAGCGACGGAGCGATCGCGCGGAACCGGCTGCCTCGCACGAATTCTGTACGAAGAAGCTCGAACGCTTGCCTCAGCCCGAGGGATTTCATATGAAGGATCTCGTCAGCGTAAACCGCAAACTCATCCGGCCCAGCTTGTCGGAGATTCAGGACCAGATGTCGTCCGGGCGCGTGCAGCGGCGCAAGCCGACGCCGCCCGACCAGACGAACGCCGAGAGCTTTTACTACGTCAAGCAAATGCAGGCCCGCACGCCGATGGTGGTGGTGCTCGACACCGGGGAGACCATTCGCGGCGTCATCGAGTGGTACGACCGAAACTGCATCAAGGTTCATCGCGCCGGCGAGCCCAACCTGCTGATCTTCAAGTCCTGCATCCGTTACCTCTACAAGCAAAGCGACGCCAAGAACGGAAGCGGCGAAAGCAGCGGCCGCGACGCCGAGGGCGAATAGCGCAAGTCTTCGCCCTTCTCGCCCCTCGAAGGTGCGACGGCCCGGATGTTGCCCGATCGCACGAATGAAACAAGTGCCCGCCGCTCGACCCCGGGGCGGAGAGCCCCCTCAACGGGACGCGAGAATGGCCGACCCACCTCACGCGGGATCGCTCCACGAGCACCCGTCAACGCTTGCGGAGCGCCACTGCGTACCGTGCCGCCGCGGCGCACCTCCGCTCCGCCCTGAGGCCATCGGACCGCTGGCACAACAGACGAGCGGATGGGAAGTGGCAGGCGAGCACCATCTGCGCAAGGGTTTCAGGTTTCCGGATTTCCGCCGGGCGCTCGATTTCGTGAACCGCGTCGGCGAGCTCGCCGAAGCCGAACATCATCACCCTGACATTCTGCTGGGCTGGGGCAAGGTGGAGATCACCTTGTGGACTCACGCGGCAGGCGGTCTGACCGAGAACGACTTCATCCTGGCCGCGAAGATCGATCGTTTGTAGGAGCGCAGCGGGCGCGCGGGCGCTCAGCTTTTCTTCGGACGATAAATGTCAGTGGCCTGTCCGTAGAAAACTTCGGCCGCTTCCATGACGGTCTCGGAGAGCGTCGGGTGAGGATGAATGGTGAGCGCAACGTCAGACGCGAGCGCAGCCATCTCAACCGCCAGCACGCCCTCGGCGATGAGATCGCCCGCGCCGACCCCCGTGATGCCCACGCCGAGCACGCGCTCGGTCTCGGGATCGATCACGAGCTTCGTGACCCCGTCGCTGCGGTCCAGCGTGACGGCTCGCCCCGACGCGGCCCACGGAAAGCGGGCCACTTTCACGGGACGGTTCTCGCGGGCGGCTTCGGTTTCGGTGAGCCCGCACCAGGCCACTTCGGGATCGGTGAAGACCACCGCAGGGATGGCCCGCGGCTCAAAAGCCACTTTGTGTCCTGCAATCGCCTCCACAGCGGTCCGGCCTTCGTGCGATGCCTTGTGCGCCAGCATGGGCTCGCCGGCGACGTCACCGACGGCGTAAATGGTGGGCTCGGCCGTGCGGCGCTGCGCGTCAATCCGGATGAAGGCCTTGGCGTCCTTCTGAACGCGCGTCTTCTCGAGGCCCGGAATGGCCGAGTTCGGCTTGCGTCCGACGGAGACCAGCACCTTCTCATACACCTGTTCCCCACCCTCGGCGCTGGCGCCCTCAAACTTCACGGTGATGCCGCTCTTCCCTTCCTTCATCTCGGCCACTTTGGTGCTAAGCATCACTTTGTGAAAGATCTTCTCGATGCGCTTCGCAAGCTGCGCCACCAGATCGCGGTCGGCGCCCGGCAGCAGGCCATCCAGCATCTCCACCACCGAGACTTCGGTGCCGAGTGCCGCGTAGACCGTGCCGAGCTCGAGGCCGATGTAGCCGCCGCCGACCACCAGCAATGTCTTCGGAACACTCGAGAGGTCCAGCGCCGAAGTGGAATCGAGAATGCGCATACTCTGCGGCAAGCCCGGCAGCATGGCGGGGAAAGAGCCCGTGGCCAGGATGGCGTACTCGAAGCCAAGCCGCTTGTCGCCCGAATCGTGGGTGGCTACGCTGAGCGTCCTGGCATCCAACAGTGACGCGCGCCCGCGGATGTACTCCACCTGGCGCTGCTTCGCGATCTGAGCGAGTCCGCCCGTCAGTTTGCCCACCACTTCCTGCTTCCAGGCGCGGAGGCGGTCGACGTCAACCCGGGGCGGCTGAAACTCGATTCCCCATCGCGAGGCCTCGCGCGCTTCCGTCAGCACGCGCGCGGCGTGGAGCAACGCCTTGGAGGGAATGCAACCGCGATAGAGGCAAACGCCGCCGGGCTGCGCCTGTTCGTCGATCAGGGTCACCTTGAGCCCGAGATCGGCGGCCAGAAAGGCCGCGGCGTAGCCTCCGGGACCGCCTCCGATCACTGCCAGTTGGGTCGTGCCCGCTTCGTCAGGCATGGCGTGGCTTTAAGACTCTCCTCGGTCGGATTTGACGGCGCCAACCACGATCCAGTGTCGCCTGCGCGCACCGCCAGCGCCGGCCTGCCGCAGCGCGCTTCCCCTCAGCCTTCGAACGGCACCAGGAATAGTTGCTCGAGCGCTTCCGCCACCCAGCGCAGAAACCGGGCGGCGTCCGCGCCATCGATCAAGCGATGATCGTAGGAAAGGGAGAGCGGCAGCATCAGCCGGGGTTCGAACTTTCCGTCGATGAACACCGGCTCCAGGCTGGACCGCGAGATCCCGAGAATCGCGACTTCCGGCCAATTGACGATCGGCGTAAATGAGGTGCCGCCGATACCGCCCAGATTGGTAATGGTGAAGACCCCGCCTTCCATCTCTGCGGGCGCGAGCTTTCGGTCGCGCGCCTTCGCTGCGGCGGCCGCCAATTCCACCGAAAGCTCGATGATGTTCTTCTGGTCCACATCGCGAATGACCGGAACGAGCAGCCCACGATCCGTGTCTACGGCGACGCCGATGTGGCAGTATTTCTTATAGACGATCTCCTCGCGTGCGGGATCGAGGGTGGCGGCAAATTGGGGAAATATCTTCACCGCCGAAGCGACCACCTTGAGGGCAAAGGCTGTGACGGTGGGCTTGGCGCCGCGCTCTTCAGCATTCTTCGCGTACTGCTTGCGGAACTGCTCGAGCTGGGTGATGTCCGCCTTTTCGTGCTGAGTGACCCGCGGGACGCTAACCCAAGCGTGGGTCAGGTGGGCGGCGGTGGCGCGGCGCACGGCGCGCATGGGCTCGCGTTGCACACTTCCCCAGCGGGTGAAGTCAGGGAGCAGAACTGAGGCAAAGCCGGCCGGCGCCGCACGGCCCAGATTGAGGCGCTTCACATAGCCCTTGACGTCTTCGGCCGAGATCCGGCCGCCGGGGCCGGTTCCAGGCACCGCCCCGATCTCCACCCCGAGTTCACGCGCCAGCCGCCGTACCGACGGCGCCGCGGGTACCAGTGGATTCGTTGAGAGTGCAGGAACAATGCCGGATGATGGCACTGCCGCGGTGGGTTCAGACACGACCCGCATGGTGGCCGCCGCGCCCGGGCGGCCGGTGGGCTCACCGTGGGCCACCAGGGCCTTCGGGCTGGCGGCCTTGTCTGCCGGGGTGACCGCCTCAGCCGTCGGACTTGTTCCCGCTGCGTGCGACGGGGCTTTGCCTTCGACAGCCAAGATAAGCTGGCCGACTTTCACCTTGTCCCCGGCCTTCACGTGAATCGCCGTCACCCTGCCACTCACGGCGGAGGGCACTTCCAGCGTCGCCTTCTCGGTCTCGAGCTCCAACACCGGCTGGTCCTTGGTGATGGCGTCGCCGACTGAGACCAGAACCTTGATCAGATCGCCCTTCTCAACGTTTTCTCCGAGCTCGGGCAGACGGAACTCGGCGCTCACAGGGACTTGCGTGGGCTTCGGGACGTCGGGAGGCTTGCCGGGCGCGGGCGTGGCGCCGTCCGGCGCAGGCTCCGTACGTATGCCGGATGCGCGAGTCCGCGGCTGAGCGCCGTCTTCGACGGTGAGAATCAGTTGCCCCACCTTTACCTTCTCGCCGGCGTTCACGTGGATGGCTCGCACCTTACCGCCCACCGAAGATGGGACCTCCAGCGTGGCCTTCTCCGTCTCGAGCTCGAGCACCGACTGATCTTTGGTGATGACGTCGCCCACCGCGACAAGCACTTTCACCAAGTCGCCCTTTTCAACGTTTTCGCCCAGTTCGGGCAATCTGAATTCGGTCGTCATGAACCGTCAGTTCCTTCAGGAAATGGCAGGATTGGGCTTCTCCGGATCGATCTCGAGATCGCGCAACGCCTGCTCGACCATATTGGGTTGAAGCGCTCCCTCGCGAGCTAACGCCGAGAGCGTGGCCAAAGTAATGAAGCGGGCATCGACTTCGAAGAAGTTGCGCAAGGCGGCGCGGCCGTCACTGCGGCCGAAGCCGTCGGTGCCGAGGGTGACCAGCGGCCTCGGGCACCAACGCGCAATCGAGTCAGGAAGCGCCTTCACGTAATCCGAAGCGGCCACCAGTACGCCGGGCGCGTCCGCCAGGCACGAGGCGAGGTAAGGCACGCGTCGCTCACCCGCGGGGTGAAGCATATTCCAGCGCTCGGCGTCGTGACCGTCACGGTAGAGTTGCTTGTAGCTAGTCGCGCTCCAGACGTCCGCCGCCACGCCGTAGCGCTGGTCAAGCAGCGCCTGGGCCTTAAGCGCCTCGTTCAGGATGGAGCCGCTCCCCAGCAACTGGGCCCGCAGCTTCGTTTTCGGGTTCGGCGTAGCCTTGAAACGGTACAGGCCTTTCAGAATGCCTTCCTGCACCTCCGGCCCGTGCGGCATGGGCGGCTGCGCGTAAGGCTCATTCATCAGCGTCAAGTAGTAGAAAACGCTCTCGCCATCGTGATACATGCGTCGGATGCCCTCGCGAATAATCACCGCGATCTCGTAAGCGAACGCCGGATCGTACGCCAGAAGGTTGGGCACGGGATAAGCCAGCAGGTGACTGTTGCCGTCCTGGTGCTGCAGGCCCTCGCCGGCCAGCGTGGTGCGGCCCGCGGTTCCGCCCAGCAGAAAGCCCCGGGTGCGGGAGTCGGCGGCGGCCCAGATCAGGTCACCCACGCGCTGGAATCCGAACATCGAGTAAAAAATGAAAAAGGGAATGGTGTTGACGCCATGGGTGGCGTAGGCGGTACCGGCGGCGATGAAAGACGACATCGCGCCCGCTTCGGTGATCCCCTCTTCGAGAATCTGACCCTCGGTCGCCTCCTTGTAATACAGCAGGGTATCGCGGTCGACGGGCTCGTAGAGCTGGCCCACGTGCGAATAGATGCCCACCTCGCGAAACAGCGCCTCCATGCCGAAGGTGCGCGCCTCGTCCGGAATAATGGGAACCACAAGCTTGCCGAGCTGCGGGTCGCGGAGAAGTTTGGCCAGCAGGCGAACGAACGCCATGGTGGTGGAGACCTCGCGGTTGTCGGTACCCTTATGAAGCTCCTCAAAGATCGCCGCGGCAGGCGGTTCCAGCGGCTCCGCGCGCACAATGCGGTTCGGCATATAGCCGCCTAGTACCTTCCGGCGCTCGTGAAGGTAAAGCAACTCGGGGCTGGAATCGGAGGGCCGGTAAAACGGCGCGCCCGCCACGTCGTCGTCCGACAGAGCGACGCCAAAGCGGCTGCGGAATGCGTGGAGCTCAGCCTCATTCAGCTTTTTCTGCTGGTGGGTGATGTTCTTCCCTTCGCCCGCCTCGCCGAGTCCGTAGCCCTTGATGGTGCGCGCCAGGATCACGGTGGGCGACCCGGCGTGCTCCATCGCGGCCTTGTAGGCGGCGAACACCTTCTGCGGATCGTGGCCACCCAGGCGGAGGCGCGAGAGTTGCTCGTCCGAGAGGTGCTTCACCATTTCGAGCAGCTTGGGATGGGTGCCGAAGAAGTGCTCGCGCACGTAAGCCCCGGACGACACGGTGTACTTCTGCCATTCGCCATCCAGCACGCGGCTGGCGCGCTCGGCCAAGAGACCGTCGTGGTCCTTGGCCAGCAGGCTGTCCCAGTCCGAACCCAGAATCACCTTGATCACGTTCCAGCCAGCGCCGCGGAACACCCCCTCCAGCTCCTGAATGATGTTGCCGTTGCCGCGCACCGGCCCGTCGAGACGCTGCAGGTTGCAACTGATCACGAAAATCAAGTTGTCGAGCTTTTCGCGCGCCGCCAGCGACACCGCGCCGAGCGATTCGGGTTCATCCATCTCGCCGTCGCCCAGAAACGCCCACACCTTGGCGGCGGAGGCGTTCTTAAGCTTGCGGTCTTCTAGGTAACGTGCAAAGCGCGCCTGATAAATCGCCATAATCGGCGCCAGGCCCATCGAGACGGTTGGAAACTCCCAAAAATCGGGCATGAGCCACGGGTGCGGATAAGAGGAAAGGCCGCCGGCCGCGCGGGTTTCGCGGCGGAAGTTCTGCAGCAGCTCGATGGGTAGCCGCCCTTCCAGAAACGCGCGCGCGTAAATGCCGGGTGCGGCGTGTCCCTGAAAGTAGACTACGTCGCCGTCGCGGTCTTTGCTCTTGGCGCGCAGGAAATGGTTGAAGGCGACTTCAAACAGCGTGGCCTGCGAGGCGAAGGTGGAAATGTGGCCGCCGATGCCGCTCTCCTCGCGGTTGGCGCGCACCACCATCGCCATGGCGTTCCAGCGGATCAGGCTCTTGATGCGCCGTTCGATTTCGCGGCTGCCGGGGAAAGGCGGCTCCTGGTCGGGTGGGATGGTGTTCAGGTAGGGCGTGGTGGCCCGGTAGGGCAATTGCACGCCGGCTTCGGCCGCGTGCAGCCTCAGGCTCTGAAGAATGTGCGCGGCGCGGTCGGGCCCGCCATCCTGGTAGAGCACGTAATCGAGGGACTCCAGCCACTCCTGCGTTTCGAGGTCGCTCGCCTGCGCATCCTGGAGTTCGGTTTCGCTCATGGCCTGTCTTCCTTTCGCGGCAGATGCATCACCCGCCCCCGGACGCCGGAGTGGCGCTTCCGCGGGCCACCGGAGTGACTGCCAACTAGGACGGGCGGGATCGAAGGTGGGTTGGCTTGCTTCGTCCCGGGGGGCAGCCGCCTCGAAGCTACACATTAACTTGACGAAGCGCTACCGGCGACAGCTTTGCAGAGACAAAAACAAATGATAGCACTTCTTGTGAATGGGTGACCATCCGGGGAGTCGGCTCGGCAGCCGGACACGCACCCGTCAACCGTCTTCGGAGCATTAATGCTGCTCTCTCTCGGAATCGCGACCACCAGCCACGGATTGTGGCCGCGGCTTTGCAGATGCTCCGGCAGGTGATAGCATTTCTCTGGGCCCGTAGCTGTTTTGGTGCAGCCCTCGTCGCTTGTCACTCGTCACTGACCTATGGACGCTTGGCACGATTTTCAGGGAGTGAACGCCGCCTACGCGGCCGAACTCTACGAGCACTACCGGCGCGACCCAGCCGCGGTTGACGCCGCCACGCGCGCCGTTTTCGAGCGCTCGGGGCCGCCGCCCGAGGCACCGGAGTTAGGCGTTCGTGACCGCGGCCCTGAGGCGCTAGCCGGCGCAACTGCGTCCGTAGCAAAGATCGTCGGCGCTGTCAACCTGGCGGAGTCGATTCGCAAGTTCGGCCATCTCGCCGCCCAGCTTGACCCGCTCGGCTGCCCGCCTCCGGGAGACCCCTCCCTCGAGTCCCAATACCACGGCGTCACGGAGCAGGACCTGCGCAACCTGCCGGCGTCAGTCATTAGGGGCGTCGTGGCCGAGGGCCAGTCGAGTGCGTGGCAGGTGATCGAGGCCCTACGGCGCGTCTACTCTTCGGTGAGCGGCTTTGATTACGCCCACCTGCGCGACCCCGAGGAGCGCCAATGGCTGCTCGACGCCATCGAGTCGCGGCGCTTTCGCCCGCCCGCCGATCCGGTTGACGAGATCGCGTTGCTCGACCGTGTCACCCAGGAAGGCGCGTTCGAGCTCTTTATCCATCGCGCTTTTCCGGGCAAGACGCGTTTCTCCATCGAAGGCCTGGGAATCCTGATTCCCATCCTCGACGAAGTCATTCGCCGCGCCGGCCGGGCGAAATTTCGAAATATTCTGATCGGCATGGCCCACCGCGGCCGGCTCAACGTCCTGGCACACGTGCTGAACAAGCCCTACGAACAAATCCTGGCGGAATTCAAGGATCCCGTGCGCGCCAGCCGCTTCCGCAGCGATCTGGGCTGGACGGGTGACGTGAAGTATCACTCAGGCGCCGTGCGCGAAGTGAGTGAAGCCGCGGCTGCGATGGTGGTGACGCTGGCGCCGAACCCCTCGCACTTGGAAGCTGTAAATCCTG
>DATJAQ010000096.1:0-5831 GCA_035516075.1 Terriglobia bacterium
TTATTGAACAGCCGCAGCCGGTCTTCAAGAGCCGGATGGCGCAAGGGCGAATCGGCGGGCAAGGGCTCGCGCTCGAAAACGTCGAGCGCGGCGCCGGCGATGGTGCCCGCGTGCAAGGCCGCGGCCAACGCCTGCTCGTCCACCACCGGTCCCCGCGAAGTGTTCACGAGGTACGCCGTGGGCTTCATCAGGCGCAGCGTGCGCTCGTTGAAAAGATGATAGGTGGGCTCGGCCGCTTCGCCCGGCCGGAGCAGCGGGACGTGGACGCTGACGAAGTCCGCCTGCCGGAGAGCCTCTTCAAAGCTCACGTAACCGATGGTGCGCGCCCGGGGTGAGAAGCCATTCCGGTGGCGCAGGTCGAGTTCCTCCTGGACCCTCGCAACAAAGTCGTTTGCGCGCGCCACGGGGTCGTAACAGAGCACATCAACGTCAAACCCGATCACCTTCTTGATGAACGCCTGCCCGATGCGGCCCGTGCCGATCACGGCCACCGTCTTGCCGGTGACTTCATCGCCGAGAAACGGCAGGAAGGGATGCCAAGCGCCCCAGCGGTTCTCACGCACCACGCGCTCGCTCGGATAGAGCCGCCGGGCCGCGCACCCCAGGATCAACAGGGCGAACTCCGCCGTCGCTTCGGTGAGCACGTCGGCCGTGTGGGTGAAAGGGATCTTGTAACGGTTGGCGTCCGCGCGGTTGATGTTGTCGAACCCGACGGCGTCCTGCGCCACCACTTTCAGGGTGCCGCGGCCGGCCTCGAAGATCTCCGCGTCAATCGGGTCGCGCAAGGTGGTGATGAGTCCATCGATGCCGCTGCGGACTTTCTCGAGAATCAGGCTCTTGGGGGGCGCTTCGAGATGATCGTACACCTCGAGGCTGTAGCCTCGCCGCCGCAACAGATTCAGGGCGTCGTCGCCGATGTTGCAGGTGGCGAAGACGCGAATGGACGCTTTAGTAGGCGACATAGCGCTGGAGTCTCCGAGGCATCGTTCTCCGAGCAGGCTCTTGGCGTTGGAATCCGGTTGACCGCGGTTTATTAGAGCCCGGTCGGTTGAGAAGGCCAGAATAGAATAAGTCAGGATCGTCGCCTTCTTCTCTCTTCATCTCGATCCAGAAAACTTCGCAGCAGCACTGGTGAAGCCCGAAATGTTGTTTGTCGCAGCCGCTCCAAAGCTGAAGGTAGGTCTACCCAGCCCCGGGACGCCGCGTCGTTCAAAACACCCAGCGTGCCCGTGATGCGGAGGTTACGTCGGGTGGCTTCGCGGCGACCTCTCCCTTCGTCAATGAGCAGCAGCGCTTCCGGCCGGTGCTGCTCGGCCAGGTTGATGGCCTCACTCTCGCCCTCGGCCAGCGACCGCAGGGTGGCATCCGGCAGCATCGCTGTTCGATGGATCTCAAGCCGAGCCGGACGGCGGCCAATCCATTCCGCCACGGCCGGGGGAGTTTGAGGGTGCTGCAGTTCGCGGAAGACCGCCTCGGGGATGACCACCCGTCCGTAGAGCCTTTGCAGAATCTCCGCTTCGCTGATGAGGACGAGATAGTTGACCGGGGAAGTGTCGGCGATGACGATCATCGGCTACTGAACTCGCGGCTGGCCTCGGTGTCACGGTCCAGGTCCTCCAAGGTGTAGTCGAAGTACACGCCGTGCTCCTTCAGGAAGGCATCAACCTGCATTCGGGTTCCGAAGCCCAAAATCCTGCGCACCTGCTCTTCAGTGAGTCGGCGGGAGCGGTAGCCTTCAAGTACGACACTCTCAAGGACGGCTCGCGGAAGGTCAGGCAGGCCTTCGGCGACTTCATCGGGTAGTTCTAAGGTGACTTGCATATGCGCGCTATCCTCCTTGAGCCCTACTCACTTCGCAAATGCTCTGTCATGAGTTCTTCTTCACCCAGTCCCCAATCCAATCCAGCGCCTTCTGAATGTTCTCCACCGAGTTGGCGAAGGAGAAGCGCAGGTGACCCTCGCCTCCGTTGCCGAAGGCGGCGCCGGAGAGCGCGGCCACCCCGGCCTCGTTGAGCAGGGCGTCGGCCAGCGCCTTTGAACTGCGCTTCGTACTGCTGATGTTGGGAAAGGCGTAGAAGGCGCCGTGCGGCTGGCGGCACCGGAAACCCGGTATGGCATTGAGCCCCTCAACCATCACGCTGCGGCGCCGCCGGAACTCCTCGCGCATCTCGTCCACGCACGTTTGGTCGGCGCGCAGCGCCGTGACGCCCGCCATCTGGGTGAAGCTGGCGGTGCAGGAGGTGGCATTGGTCTGGAGTTGGGCCACGCGCTCGGCCAGGTCGGCCCGCATAATCCCGTAGCCCAGCCGCCAGCCCGTCATGGCGTAAGTCTTGGAGAAACCGTCCAGGATGATGGTTCGGTCCTTGAGGCCGGCGAACTGAGCGATGCTGGCGTGCGCGCCGTCGTAGATCAGGCGGCTGTAAATTTCATCGGAGAGGATGAAGAGGTCCCGCCCCGCCAAAGCCCGGGCCAGCTCCTCCACCTCGTCGGGGGGCATCACCCCGCCCGTGGGATTTTGCGGCGAATTCAGAATCACCAGGCGCGTGCGGTCCGTGACCCTGTCGATGATCTGCCCGATATCCACGTCGAAGTCGTGCTCCTCGCGGAGGCCGTAAGGGACGGCGCGCCCGCCGGCGAAGTTGATCATCGACTCGTAAATCGGGAAGCCCGGGTTGGGGTAGATCACTTCGTCGCCCCGGTCTACCAGCGCCAGAATGCTGAAAAACAGAATGGGCTTGGCTCCCGGCGTGATGACCACTTCGGAGGGATCGATTGAAATGCCGCGGCGGCGGCCCGCGTCCTCGGCCACCGCCTCGCGCAGGGCTGGCTGGCCCGCGGCGGGCCCGTATTGCGTCCAGCCGTAACGCAAGGCGTCCACCGCCCCTTCCACAATGTGCGGCGGCGTGGGAAAATCCGGCTCACCGATTTCGAGATGAATCACCTCGCGCCCGGCGGCTTCGAGGGCGTGCGCCCGCACCAGCACGTCGAAGGCGCTCTCGGTGCCCAGGCGGCCCATGGCGTCAGCCAGGTGGGGTTTCTGCAAGGATGTGGCGCTGGTCGCCATCGGGATTCTCCCGCCGGGGGCCTTTGAATCCAACCCATCCGGTGATGCCGTCGGCTCGCGCGCGGAGACAAACTTCTCTGCGGCGCGCGCGACCCTTCCCCTCAATCAGGGCTGCTCGGTCGGCGGAGCCTGCTCCGGCACCTTCACCGGCGCGATCTTTTCCTGGGTGGCGGTGTTGAACAGCCTGAAGTCGGAATACCGGTGCATGTTCCGGTAGGTCCGCCCTTTCCATTCCACCGTCACCTCCACCGAACTCGGGAGCCACAGGGCCGATGCCACTTGCTTGAACTGCACCGCGTCGTAAGTAATTTCGGTGGTTTGGCGCTCGAGCCGGATTTTGGTCTGCGGCTTCAGCAGATCCGTGCGCAGCCGGATGATGCGGTAGTTCTGGGTATCGATCCACGCCAACCCTTGGAATATCACCAGCACCGATTCGTCGCTGGTGTTGAAGCGCTCGATCATTTGGGCTTTTTCGGGGGTTTCGGCGAACGCCACCACGTAGCAGGCGTGGCCGTTCACGCTCTGGCGTCCCAGGTACCGGAACCGGGCGCCGGTTTGGTAGGCCGGATGGAAGAGCACCGAGGCGGAGGCGAAGCCCGAAGTGAGCATGAAGCCGGACTGAAGACCCACCGGCGCCGCTCGCGCTCCGTGAAGGTCCGTTCGAAACTCCTCCAGACCCAATCCGCTCCGGGCGGGGCTGGCGAGCAGCAGGTATTGAAACTTCTGATCCATGGAGTCTTTGATTTTTCCATCCTTCGCCACCTGCTCTTCGCGAATGTTTTCGACGGAAGCGGTGTTCTGGAAGGAGGCGAAGAAGCGTTGCACGTATTGACCCGTGTTCTGAAGAATGGCCGCCAGGTCGGCCTGGCTCGCGGCAGGCTCAATCCCTTTCAGCTCGGGCACCGCCGCCATCAGGGAGGCCAGCGGTTCGCTGACCACCGACTGCACTTCGGAGTACCCCTCCAGGCTCAGGCGGGTTTGCACTTCGGCGTCGAGCGCCCGCACGGGGGCGGGAAAGTTCTTCACGTTCTTGCCGCCCATGTAAGCCTTCATGGCCTCGCCCGCAGCCGGGCCATCGCCCAGTTCGAGCAGCGCCCGGGTGCGCAGCAGGAGCGCCTCTTTCGAGGCCCCGGCAGCCGTGGCTTGCTTAAGCTGGTCGTCGGCCGCTTCCCAGTTCTTCTGCAACACCAGGGTGCGCCCGAGCTCCTGCAGCACGAAAGCGTTCTGAGGGTCGAGAGTCTTCGCCTGCACCAGGAACCCGGCCGCCTTGTTGTACTCACTCCGCCAGTTCTCCAGTTCGGCCAGAATCAGCAGCCCCTCCGCCTGCTGCGCCTTGTTGCCTTTCGAAACCGCCAGTTTTTCGGCCTCCACAGACTCGCGCGCCGAGCTGTTCCAGGCCCCGGCGTCGAGCAGGGCCAGACCCAGCAGGCTCCGGCAATCGCCGCACGAAGGGAACCGCTTCACGACCCTTTGAAGGCTCGGCAGCGCCTTGGCCGCATCGCGCCGGTCCAGGAACTCGCTCGCCCCGCGCTGCAGGTCCTTCTTCACGGGGCCCAGATCCGTCTCCTTGCCCAGGCTCGCCCGGTACCCCGGCGCGAGCGCCGCCACCAGCGATTCCACCGGAAGCTGGTTATCGCCTACGGCGTCCGGCATCATGGTGACGTCGATTTCCCACGTCTTGGCGCCCTGGTTGAAATTCACGAATTCGCGCGCCGTGCGCAACCCCTCGCGCTCCACCAGCAGGCTCACGAGGAGGCCCTGCACGCCGACCGCGTCCAGTGTGTACTCGGTGCGGAATCCGCCCTGGATGTCGGTGGTGAGCGTTTTCACGTCGCGGAGGCCGTAACCGATGTCCACGCGCACCGAGGCGTCGCGAACGGGCTCTCCCTTGAAGTCGGTGACCTTTCCAAAAATGTGCCAGGTGCCCTTTTCCACGCCGCGCAGCTCGCCGTTGGCTCCCTCCGGGTGCGGGATTGCAGCGCCACCGCCGGGGAACTGTGCCCGTAGACTGCTGGGAGCAAGAAAGATGGCCGCCAGGAAAAGAATTGAAGATTGGATCCACCGCTCGCGCGCTTTGTACCGCGTACTCATCGACCCCTCCAGCAGGCAACGCGGAGGCACGGACCTCCCGTCGCCTTGTTCCACCCGGCAGGTTGCCGGGACCAACCTCAAGCTTTCCGATGCGCAAACAATATACACCCAAGCGCGGCCGCATGATGTGACGGAGGCCACACGGGACCGGCTGTCCTTAGTCCTTCGTCCTTGGTCATTGGTCCGTGGTCAGTTGTTCGTTGCCCTCAAGTCCTTGCTCATAGCTGGCCACCCGTCAATGTGCTTCGCCTACCCTGAAACCGTCCACGATCTACGATCCACGAGCGACGATCATCCTTCAGCGTCATGCGTCCGCCCCGGGCTGCGCCTCCGGCCCCGCCGGTGCCCCGATAGGCCCAATCCGATAGCTTCCGCCGAGACGCTTAAGAGTGCGACGGCCCTCGGCCACCAGCTCCGGGTGATAATCTCCGTATCGATCGAGGCCGTAACGCAGCCGCTCCTCCATGCCGGGCCGGGCCAGCCGATGGAGCCGGATGCGCAACCCTTCTTCCAAGAAACATCCGGGCCCGGAAGGCTGAAGGGGCTCCGAACCCTGGGCGACCCTTTCCAGTTGCCGGCCGGCCAATCCCCGCCGTCCTTGCAGCCAGAACACCAGGCCCAGGCGGCGATAAGGGTCGGTGAGGCAAATCCTTGTGTGTCCCGGTGTCCACGGCCG
>DATJAQ010000097.1:0-3551 GCA_035516075.1 Terriglobia bacterium
TCTCCTGCGCCCAACTCGCTACACGCCCGAACCGCCACGCGCCCGTCACTCCCGCCGCGATCAAGCAGATCGCCCACCAGCGCCTTCGCAACATTGCTTTTCCTCCCCCGGATTGAGACTTCGACTGCGTCAGAAGCGAAGGCGAATCCTAGCACCGCTTGAAAGTCGCGGCAACCTCCGCACGGTTAAGACGCGTCAACGTGTGATTTCGAAACGCACGCGCGGAGCGCCGCAAGCCGCCGACGGGCAAAGCGCCCATGCCGGCCGTCCTCAGCACAGTGCCGGCGTGGCGGCTTGCTCCCTGACCCTTCGCAGAAGGGCGGGCGCTTCGAATACGGCGCGATTCTGGAGGCCGGCCACCCGGGAGCGATAAGCGTCCAACTCTCCGGGGCGAAGCAATTGCTCCACCGCGCTTGTGATGTCGCGGAAGTCCTTCACCGCCAGGCCCACCTGCTTCTCCAGAAGCCATTCCACGTTGTAGCGTTCCTGCGGCATGGTGCGGGCGTTGCGCTCAACGATCACGGGCAACTTCATCACCAGCGCCTCGCTCACACTGCCCGGGCCGGGCTTCCCGATGAAGAAGTCGGCGAGCTGCATGTAGAACGGGACCTCGCGCGTAAAGCCGATCACCACGCGTTTGCAGCGCGAGCGCTCGCGCCGCAGCGCGTGAGCCAGCTTGCGGTTGCCTCCACAGATCAGGATGAGCTGCACCTCGAGGCCTGAGGCGTCCAGGCGGCGCGCGATCTCGCCCATCACAGGCGAGCCGTACCCGCCGAAGAGGACAAGGCCGGTGGGCCGCCGGGCGTCCAGCCCCAATCGCGCCCGTTCCTCTTCAACGCCGAGAAGTGGACCCTCATAAAAACGCGGGCTGACGATCATGCCGCTGGCGCGCAGGATGCGGTTCGGAGTAACGCCGATCTCGAGCGCCTGGGCGGCGGCGCGGTCCGTTCCGCAAACGTAGAACTGCTCCTGCGGTTCGATCCAGAAGTGCGGCGGGAAGTCGGCGAAGTCGGTGAGGATGGTGACCAGCGGGATGGCCGCATCGAAGCGCAGCAGACTCTCGAAGAGCGCGCGCCCGAATTGCGGCACCACGGACGCCACGAGGGAAGGCTGCGTCTCCTGCCAGTGCGCTACCAGCAACCGCACTACCTCCGGATGATAGTGGCGAATGGCGGCGTGCAAAGGGGTGAGGAGCTGCTCAGAGCCTCGCGTCCAGCCGCGGCGCAGCATCATGTTGTAAAGCTCCTCAAGCCGGTGGCCGGTAAGGCGGCGCACCGGATCAATCGGATCCAGGATCTTCTGGAGGCTAGTTAGCTGCACCGTTGCGCTAGCCTCGCGCTCCAGAACGGCCTTCAGCGCCGTAGCCGCGCTGCGGTGTCCGCCGCCCGCGTCGAAATAAATCAATTCGATCTTCTCCATGGAGGCACTCTAACACAGTCGGCTCGGCGGCGAGCCTAGACGCCTACGCTCTTCACCAAATCTTCATCTAGAGTGCACAAATCCGTAACACTAACCTATTAGGCTAAACTGTGCGATGCGACCTGCACGTCCACAGCGTTCATTCCGGCATGTGCACGCTGCCGGCGCTAAAAGGCCTGTGCCGCGAGTCGTACAGCCCTCCGGAAGCGGTCTACAACGTTCTTCGCCGGCGCGGAATGAATTTGGTCACCCTCACCGATCACGACTCCATCGACGGGGCCGAAGCGTTGCGCTCGCGCCCGGATTTCTTCTTAAGCGAAGAGGTCACTTGCACCGCCCCTTCGGGTGCCGAACTGCACGTCGGCGTGTATGGGATCACCGAGCGGCAACACCTCGAACTCCAGCGCCGCCGGACCGATTTGCCGCGTTTCGTAGCCTACATGGGCGAGGAGAGGCTTTTCGCCGCGGTCAATCATCCCTTTTCGGCTTTGACGGGCCGGCGCCGGGCGGATGACTATGAGCATTTTCGCAGGTTCCGGGGCCTCGAAGTGCTCAACGCCCATCTCCCCCGCACCAACAACCGGCTCGCGGAGCGTCTGGCTACGCGCGAGAGTCAGGTGGCCGTAGGCGGCAGCGACGCTCATACGGTAGAGTCGGCGGGCTCGGCGTGGACGGAAGTTCCCGGGGCGCGCAGCCCCGGGGAGTACCTCGCCGGCTTGCGGCGAGGACGTGGCAGGGTGGCGGGTCGGTCGGGCACTTACTCTAAACTGACGCGGGACGTGCTGCGCATCGCAGCGGCCCTAATGCGTGAAAAGCGCTGGACATGCGCCTTGGCGCCGCTTTTGGTGGCCGTGCCGCTCTTTACGCTGGCAAACCTGGCGATCGAGCACGCCTTCGCGCGCAAGTGGGGCCACCTGATCATAGAGGGCACCGCGCAGCCGGAGTTTGCCACCCGGAATTTACCGGCTGAGGACTTTGTGGCATGACGCTAACGGGCGCTCCCAACGCGGTGATGGGCTTTGTCACCAGTCAGGATTTGTGGCTGATGCGGCGCGTGCAGCGCTGGCGCCCGCCCCGCTGGGTGCGCTGGTGGATGATTGCGGCTACGCGTCTCGGCGACGGCTGCCTGTGGTACATTCAGGGCGTCGTCCTGCTACTGGCGCGCGGCTCCGAGAGCCTGCCGGCCATCGAGGCCGGCCTCATCGCCTGCGCTCTCGGCATTCTGGTGTTTCAAATCCTCAAGCGCTCGATTGGCCGGCAGCGCCCCTCAGCCCGCGAGCGCCATAACTGGGCGCGCCTCCTGCCGCCGGACGAGTTCTCGTTTCCGTCCGGCCACACCATCACGGCCTTTGCCTTCACGGCTTCGCTGGCGCACTTCTACCCCGTTCTTCTGCCGTGGTTCCTTTTCTGCGCGGTAAGCGTCGCGGCTTCGCGAATCGTGCTCGGCATGCACTTCGCGAGCGACGTGCTGGCGGGTTGCGCCATTGGCTGCGGCCTCGGCTACCTTGCCTGTCTCGTGGTGGTCTGAAACAGATGAACCGCTGACGCCGCCACGCCGGGGATTCACATCGTCGCGCCGATGCGCGTGCCGGAATACGTGCCACCAAAGCTCACAGCTTGCTTGCGGCTCGTCACCTGTCACTCGTCACCGGACACTCGTCACTCGTATCTGAGCGCCACCATCGGGTCAACTCGCGTCGCCCGGCGCGCCGGAATATAGCTGGCCAGCATCGACACGGCAACCAGCACCGCCGAGACCACCACGAAGGTGGCGGGATCCGTGGGCCGGACGCCATAGAGAAAGCCGGCGAGAAAACGCGTCAGCACCCAGGCCCCGCCCACGCCGAACACCACGCCAGCCAGGGTCATGCCAAGGCCCTGCCGCACCATCAAGCCGAGCACGTCGCCCCGCTCGGCGCCGAGCGCCATGCGGATGCCGATCTCGTGAGTGCGCTGCGTCACCGAGAAGGCCATCACGCCGTAGATGCCCACCGTAGCCAGGGCGAGCGCGATGGCGGCGAAGATTCCGAGCAGCAGCATGTTGAAGCGCCGCGGAGCCACGGAATCGGAGAGCGTCTGTTCGAGGGTTGTGACGTTGTAGATGGGTTGCTCGGGATCGATGGCCGCGATTT
>DATJAQ010000098.1:0-17022 GCA_035516075.1 Terriglobia bacterium
TATTGTAAAGTACTTGCTGCAGTGAGGTCGCGGCGCGGAGCGCCGCACCACTGGGCGCGCTGACACTTCGGCAGGTCCGGGGATCGGCCCCTACTAACCGTGGGTGGTAAAGTCCAGTCTAAGATGTCGGATGCCACAGGACGATGGAGCGGGGACGGTGCTGGCAACTACCGGCGACAGCGACACGTTTCGCGCTATGGTGGAGCGCCACAGCCGCACCATCTTCCACCTGGCGTTTCGCATGACGGGCAATGAACAAGACGCCGAGGACGTGGTGCAGGAGACCTTTATGCGGGCTTACCGGCGGCTGCCGCAATTCGAGAATCGGGCCGACTTCGGCACCTGGGTGTACCGCATCGGCGTGAACTGCGCGCTCGATTACATCCGGTCGCGCCAGCGGCACGATGCCGGACGCGAGTCGATCGAGACCGTCACCGAGACGGGCAGCCACCCGCTCGCGGCGAGCGATCCCTTGCCCGATCGCATGGTGCTGAGCGGCGAAGTGCAGGAGCGGGTGGCGGCGGCGCTGGCCGAGCTCACGCCCATGGAGAAAGCCGCCTTCGTGCTTCGCCACTACGAGGGGCGGGCCATTGAGGAGATCGCCGGAATACTGGACGTCCGCAACAACGCCGCCAAAAACACCGTGTTTCGGGCGGTAAAAAAACTTCGCAAGGCCCTGGAGCCTTTGGTGAGTTTCGCCCGATGAGACACTTAAACGAAGAGCAGTTGATCCTCTATTACTACGGCGAGCCGGTGGACCGCGCTGGGGTGGAGGCGCATCTGGCGGCGTGCGAGCGCTGCCGCGCCGAGGCGGCCGCGCTGGACAGGGTGTTCGAGGCCGTCGGCCAGTCGCCCGCGCCCGAGCGGCCTGAGGATTACGGCGTGGAAGTGTGGCAGCGATTGGCGCCGCGCCTGCGAACCGAGGCTGCGCCCCGGCGGGAGACCCAGGCCAGAGTGCGAGGCGTCCTCTGGCCGCGCTGGGCGATGGGTGGGGCTGTGGCGGCGCTGGTAGCGCTTGCCTTCCTGGCGGGGCGTTTCTGGCCGCGGCATGAAGCGCCGGCGCCCGTGGCGCTATCGGAGCAGGCTCGCGACCGCGTCCTGATGGCGGCCGTCGCCGACCACATGGAACGCGCGCAAATTCTCCTCACCGCGCTAGACCACGCGGAGGCGGAAGCCGGCGCGAGAGACATCGACATTGCCTGGGAGCAACAACGCGCCCAGGACCTCGTGGCCGGCAACCGGCTCTATGAGGAGAGCGCCGTGCGCGCGGGAGAAGCCGGCCTCGCCGGCCTGCTCGATGACCTGGGCCGTGTGTTGCTGACGGTGGCGCACTCGCCGGCGGAGATGTCGCCGTCCGAGCTGGCGGAGCTCCGCGAGCGCATCCAGGGGCAGGGCATTTTGTTCAAAATTCAGGTGGTGGACTCGCGCCTCCGGCAGAGCCTGAGGGCCGAAGCCCAGAGGCAGGCGGGCCGGCTGGCAGATTGACAGGAGATAATTGCCATGAAGAATGAAACGCGGTTTCTGGTGTTGGTAACTCTAACCGCCGGCCTGTCGGTACGCGCCGCGGGGCAGCAGGCGCGCCCGGCGGATCGCGGACCCACGGCAAGCATCGCGCGGATTTCCCCGGCGTTCGAGAACACGGTGGCGCCGGCGCCTGCGGTCTTCGCGCCGGCGGAACCCTCCTCCGCAGCCGGCGGCGCAGACCCTGAGGACCAGGCCGAGACGCTCTACCGCGACGGCACCCAGGCGCTGGACGACCATCAGTGGCAGACGGCCATCGACAAGTTTAATCAGCTCGCCGCGCTCCGCGGTAACCATGGCGACGAGGCGCTCTACTGGAAGGCGTACGCCCAGAACAAGCAGGGCCGGCGCGCGGACGCCCTCGGAACGATCAAAGATCTCGAAAAATCTCATCCCCAGAGCCGCTGGCTGAAGGACGCGCGCGCGCTCGAGCTGGAGGTGCGCCAGGCGAGCGGCCAGGCCATGGCGCCCCAGGATCAGCCCAACGACGAGTTGAAGCTGCTGGCCATCAATGCTCTCATGAACTCGGACCCGGACCGCGCCCTCCCGCTGCTCGAAAAGCTGCTGCAAAGCGATCAACCCATCAAGTTCAAAGAGCGCGCCCTGTTTGTGCTGAGCCAGAGCAGCTCGCCGAAGGCGCGCGAAGCGGTGGCGCAAATTGCGCGCGGCAATTCCGATCCAGCGTTGCAGAAGAAGGCGCTCGACAGCCTCGCCCTGTTTGGCGGCGACCAGAGCCGGCAATTGCTGGCGCAGATTTACGCTTCGTCCAGCGATCTCGCCGTGAAGCACGAGATCCTGCATGACTTCATGATCTCGGGCGACAAAGACCGGCTGCTGGCGGCGGCCAAAACCGAGAAAGTGGCGGAGCTGCGGGTTGATGCGATCCACCAGCTTGGGTTGGTGGGCGGGCAAGACCAACTCTGGCAGCTTTATCAACAAGAGACGGCGGCCAGCGTCAAGAAGGAGATTTTGCATGCCATGTTTCTGGGCGGAAACCACCAGAAGCTCTTCGAGCTCGCTCGCACGGACGCCGATCCGGAAATGAGGCGGGAAGCAATTCACAATCTCGGCTTGCTGGGCGCTCAGGACGAACTCGGGCAGCTCTACCAGCACGAATCGTCGCTGGACTTGAAGAAGGAAATTCTGCACTCCATGTTCCTCGGCGGCAACGGCCAGCGGCTGATCGAAGTTGTCCGCACCGAAACTAATCCGGAGCTGCGCCTGGAAGCGATTCACAGCCTCGGGTTGCTGGGTGGCAAACAGACCGGCGAAGTACTGGCTTCGTTGTACGCCGGCAACTGGGATTCCGCCACCCGCAAGGCGGTACTGGACGCGCTGTTCATCCAGGGTAACGCCCATGCGCTGGTTGAGATCGCCCGCAAGGAAAACGATCCCGAGATGAAGAAGGCCATCGTAGGCAAACTCTCGCTGATGAATTCCAAAGAGGCCACCGATTACATGCTGGAAATTCTGAACCACTGAGAGGCGAAGATGATGAACACCATGGGCTTCCGGACGGGCGCTTGGGCCGCTGCACTCTTGTTCCTGCTCGGCGGCGTGGCTACGGCCGCTCAGCCGAAGATGGTGAACGCGAAGGTGGAGCAGCGCTCGGCCGCCGGGGGCCTGGGTGCGGCGTTGCGCACGCTGGCGGCGGCGCAGGCGTCGCCTGCGTGGATCGCCTACGCGGTTCCCGCGCTCGGCGGCGAGCGCGAGATGTGCTGCGGAAGCTCCTGGGACGGCGACCGCTCGGCGGGCTGGTGCGGCGAATGCCGCCTGGAAGGCGACAATGGCATCAACATCCAGTCGAAAGGGTCCGGTAAGCCCGAGGCTGATCTCGAGCCCAGCCCCAACCTCCTTGTGTTTTTGCGCGTCGAGAACCGCGCGGTGGAGAAGGTGCGGGTGTTCTCCGAGGACTGCCAAATCAACGCGGGCGGGCGCACGGTGTACTGGCTTACCGACGTCCGCCCGGCGGAAAGCGTGGCCGTGCTGACCTCGCTCGCCACGGGCTCGGCCGGCGGATTTGTGACCGCCGCCGACCCAGAGCATGTGAGCGACGGCGCCGTGCTGGCCGTCGCGCTGCACGCCGATCCCGCGGCGCTGGGCGCGCTGAACACTTTCGTCGCGCCGGGCCAGCCCGCGAAGCTTCGCGAGCGTGCCGCGTTCTGGCTGGGGAGCGCACGCGGCCGGGAGGGCTACGAGGTGCTGCGGCGCCTCGCGCGCGCAGACCGCGACGATGGGTTCCGCGAAAAGCTCATGTTCGACCTTTCGGTGAGCAGGGAGCCCGAGGCGGTGGACGCCCTGATTGAGTCCGGGCGCAACGATTCGAGCGCGCGGGTTCGGGGCCAGGCGCTCTTTTGGCTGGCCCAGAAGGCCGGCAAAAAGGCGGCCGCGGCCATCACCGACGCCATCGAAAACGACCCGGAGACCGAAGTGAAGAAGCGGGCCGTGTTCGCGCTGAGTCAGCTTCCGAAGGACCAGGGCGTGCCGCTGCTCATCCAAACCGCGCGCTCCAATTCCAATCGCGCGGTGCGCAAGCAAGCCATGTTCTGGCTGGGCCAGTCGAACGACCCGAGCGCCCTCAGTTTCTTCGAGCAGATCCTCACGCAAAAGTAGGTGAAGGCGCAAAGGTGAGAGACGATCGAACCGCAGCTACAACGACAGGAGGTACGTGGACGGAGTCAGGTCCCCAAAGCTGACCCGGTTGATGCGCTCGCCGAGGACGTTGGCGAAGTACTCGAGCACCTGCGTCATCTTGAGCAGGACGGTTCGTTCGGCGATGCCGGCATAGCGCAGCATGGCCGGCAGGCCCGATAGGGCACGGAAATAAGCCGCCAGAAAACGCTCGTTCCGGGAGAGGTGATGCCGCTCGTTGGCCGCGTTCCGGAGCAGGTAAACGAGGGCAAGGTAATCGCAGTTGAGCTGTACGCGGAACAAAGAGAAGTCCACGGGGCCGTCATCCTGCTCGAGCGCCTTGCGGACACACAGGAACTCCAGCCGGTTGGCATGGACAATCGGATGGGGCAGCGCCTGCTCAAAGGGCCGCTGCAGAATTCGCTCGCAGGTCGCCTGCAAATAAAACAGGAACAACGCGGCCGAGACCACCAGAATCATCGCCGCAATTTCCATTGAACACCTCGATCAATCGTTTTGGCGAGTGACGGCCGCCGCTACGCGGCTACCGGCACCCTGCGGCCCCGCACGATCGGCGCCTGGCGAATTGCGCGCCGTTCATGCGCCACGGCGTAAAGCCAGATTCCCAGCATCGCGAGGCTGCACACGGGTGAAAAGTACGTCAGCAACTGCACCGGTCCCTGGCTGCCGGCAGTCAAGTGAACCAACGCGCAGTTTGCCGTCGGGCCTGCAAACTGGATGCCCAGACCACACACCAGCAACTGAAGCTGCCCGTCCTTCTTCTTGATTCCTTGAAGCATCACGTAGAGGACGGTGGTAAGCACCAGGCAGGTGAATCCCAAGTTCTGATTGAACTCCCAAATATAATTGCCTTTGAACAGCTTAGGGTAATGGTGCCGAAAGTCCGCGCCGGAGACCGCGGCCACCATCACCAGACTCGAGACCAACACGGGCCAGACGAACGGCCAACTGCGCGGGCCCTGCTGGTGGCAGGCCCGGCGGAAGAACGCGCAAATCAGCAGGAAGGTGGCGAAGACCAGAAGAAGATCCGTAAGCCAGTAAGCGTTGAAGTATTCCCGGGAGCTCTGGCCGTATTTGAACAGCGCCCAGGGCCGAACGACGGCGTCGGCGCCGAACAACGTGACGACGTAAGCTACGAGGGCCGTGAGGCTGCGCGTGTACCCCCGCATCACCAGCGTGATGAGGAGGGTGACCTCGAGACCGTAGCCGGCGTACTGCAGGACGTGTTTAAGAACCGTCTCAGGCATGGCAAAAACGCAAGTTACACGTCGCCGGCGGGCGTCGCCGTTCCCAGCCCGTCGGCAGATTCCGTCAGGACCCCGGCCCTGCAACTCTACGCCGAGCGGGGCCCGACGGGTAACTGCTTACCGCGTGGCCAGCTTGCGAGCAAAATCGAGCAGGAACGCGCGGTCGGAATCGACGATCCGTCCGATGAACTCCTTGAGCTTCAGCAAGAAGCGTGCCTCCGTGCCCGCAGGCCCGGTGTCGTCCGCCAGCTCTTCCAGCGTCAGGCGCGGGGTCAAATTCGGCGTGGCCGGCGCGTCCTCGGCATTGTAGAAGAGTTGGTAAAGCGGCACGTCGAGCGCGGCTGCAAAACGCACCAGGGTTTCCAGTGAAGGCACGGTGTGGCCGTGCTCCACTCGCGAAACGTAGCACCTCAGCAACCCGCTGGATCTCTCGATATCCCCTTGCGAAAGGCCCTTCTGCTCCCGTAGCTGGCGAATCCTCTGACCAATCAGCATGTGTCTTTCTCCTAGAGCTTATTTTTCGGACTTCTATGACCTACATAGCCATCGGTTACCCCATAGCAATTCATCGGCCAAATTCGCGGCCGAAGGGAGGCTCCTGAAAATCATATTCATCCTTTAGAATCAGACACATACTCGCTTCTCAGAATCGTCAGCGCCAAGCAGGCCGGCAGACTGTCACTGTTAAGTTACGAATTGTACGGCTCGCTGTCGCCCTTCTTGAAAGACTCAGCCCTTGACCGTCTGCCGGCAAGGTTAGGCCCTGAGTCCCCAGAGCACTGTGCATGGTCATTCGCCCCTAGTGCTCCCTTCTCTGTAATCGGCAGTTTTCGACTAAACGTTAGGGGTGCGTGGTCCGCCGTCATTAGCCCGTTGTCCGTGGTCAGTTGTCCGCGGTCCGTTGTCAGTTGTCCGTTGTCCGAAATTGGAGGCTTCAAACTCGAAGTGTTAGGGTCTCGGTCCGCCATGCCACGCTCCCGACTTCTGACTCCTTCTGCCCGACTTTCGCGTCGATTTCGAGCCTCCATTAGCAGCTATCGCCTTTCGATTCAGCAACCTGACGGCATATTGACGGTATCATGCTTGTTTTCAATAAGTTGACGGCTTCCGACGAATTCCAAAAATGGAATATCAATGTTTTCAGTAACTTGACGGGTTCGTTCGTAACATTTCTTGTTTTCGCGCGCGCCCGTCTCGCAGATGCCTTCTCGGCCTGCCAAGCGATCCATCTCGCTCGAATGGGGGCCGATTCCGAGCCTTGCGGAACGATTATCTCCATTCTTTTCAGTATGATGGTTGGATAAAGACCGTATCACCTTTGTTTTGAATAATTTGGTTGGATCGGGCGGATTCCAAAAATGGAATATGAGTGTTTTCAATAAGTTGGTTGGTTCGTTCGTAACATTTTGGATTTCGCGAGCGCCCGCCGCCCGCCTGCGACCGGGGGACCCCAGACCCCTGACTTCGATGCGCGAACTACGATCTGCGAACAACGATCTGCCTCCAGCCAGCGCCCCGCGACAGACAACTGGCAACGGACCCCTGCCGCCCGTCCAAACAAGTACAATAACCGTATCATTACTGCCCAGGAGAAGTCAAGCGAAAAGATGGTGATGTTGCAGTTCGAGTGTTCGGAGACCCTGCTGGGCTCGGTCATTCCCGCGAAAGCGGGAATCACGCCATCGACTAAGTCATTTTTCTGCAGCTCATTACAAGGCCTTCAAGCGCAAGATGGTTTCCCGCTCCCCGTCTGCGCGGGGCGGGCTTCGCGGGAATGACGGGCGGGGGCGATAGAGACAGTTGCCGATTGTCGATTGGCGATTGCTGATTGCTTAATGCCGATTAACGATGGAATATTGCTGACTGCCTATCGCCTACTCTCTTCCTCTGCCGTCCGCCGCCCCGCTGCAATTTCCTGGTCCTTGTACTGAAGCTGGTAGAGTTTGAAGTAGAGCCCCTGCCGGTCGAGCAATTCCTGATGGGTGCCGATTTCGCGCACGCGCCCTTTGTGCATCACGATAATCTTCGAGGCGTTCTGAATGGTGGACAGCCGGTGGGCGATTACCAGCGCGGTGCGATTTTCCAACATGCGCCGCAGAGCCTCGCGAATGAGGTATTCGGTCTGCGGATCGATGCTGGAAGTGGCTTCGTCGAGGATCAGGACGCGCGGCTGGTGGGCGAGGGCGCGGGCGAAGCAAAGAAGCTGCTTCTGGCCCACGGAGAGCGTGACGCCGCGTTCCTTCACCGGCTCGTTGAAGCGGCCGGGCAGGGCCTCGATAAAGGGCAGCGCGTTCACCTGGCGGGCGGCCTCGCGCACCTCGTCGTCGCCGATCCAGGCCATGCCCGGCCCCGTGCCGAGGCGAATGTTGGAGGCGATGGTGCCGGAGAATAGGAAGGAGTCCTGGAGCACCAAGCCGAAGTTGCGCCGCAAATCGGCCAGACGGAGCCGGCGGATGTCGATGCCGTCGAGCAGCACCTCGCCCTCCTGCACGTCGTAAAAGCGCAGCAGGAGGCTGGTGAGCGTGGTCTTGCCGGCCCCGGTGTGGCCCACCACGGCTACGGTCTCGCCGGGCTCGATGGTGAAGCTAACGTCTTCCACAACCTTGTGGAGGCCGTCGTAGGCGAAGCCCACGCTCCGGAACTCGATGCGGGCGCCCAGGCCCCGATCGTGAAGTCGCGCGCCGCTTTCGCCATCCCCGTGCCCGTCGCCTGCTATCGCGGCGGGCTCCAATTCCAAGGCGGAGACGGCGGCTTGCGGCAACGCGGCGGGCTGGGCGGGATCGGCGATGTTTACCGGCGTATCGAGCAGCTTGAAAATGCGCTCCGCGCTCGCCATGGCCGCCTGGAGGATATTGTACTTGTCGCTCAAGTCCTGAATGGGCCGGAAGAAGCGCTGCGAGTACTGAATGAAGGCCACGGCCGTGCCCGCGGTGAGGGCGCCGTGGAAGCTCATCAGCCCGCCGCAATAAAGAATAATGGCCACCGCCATCACACCCAGGAATTCCACGGCGGGGTAGAAGAGGCCGTAAGCCAGGATAGAGTCCTTGTAGGCGTCCATGTGGACGCTGTTGATTTTTTCGAATTCCTGGTAACTGCGTTCCTCGCGATTGAAAAGCTGGAGCACCGCCATGCCCGTGAGGTGCTCCTGAAGGTAAGCGTTGATGCGCGCGATGGCCAGGCGGATGCGCCGGTAACTTTCGCGCACCGCCTTGCGGAACCACAGGGTGACCACGACGATGAGGGGCAGCACGGAAAAAGTGAGCAGGGCCAGCTTCCAGTTCACCTGGAGCATCATGGCCACGATGCTGAGCAGCGTAAACAGATCGCCGAAGATGGCGACCACGCCGGAGGCGAACAGATCGTTCATCACGTCCACGTCCGTGGTGACGCGGGTGACGAGGCGGCCCACCGGATTGCGGTCGTAGAAGCCGAGCTCGAGGCGCTGAAGGTGGGCGAAGATCTGCTTGCGCAGGTCGTACATCACCTTCTGGCCCACGAACTGCATGGCGAAATCCTGCCCGAATTCGAGCAGGAAGGTGAGCAACACGCTGGGCAGGAACAGCGCGAAGGCGATCTGGGCGATACCGACGGCGGGATTCCGGCTAAGAAACTCGGCGAGGAACCTGGGGGTGTGGGCGGCGGCCGTGGGATCAAGGTAGCGGTCGATTTCCACCTTGAGCAAATAAGGCGGCACGGCCTGAAGCAGTCCGTAGAAGAAGATGGCGATCAGCGCCAGCACCACTACGCGCTTGTAGGGGCGCAGGTAGGCGAGCAAACGCCGCATCAGGCGTGAGTCGTACGCCTTGCCGAGGACTTCTTCGTCGTGGATAGTTTCAGCCATATCGGTGACCGAGGAGACAGGAGACAGGAGTCAGGAGTCAGGAGACAGTAGTCAGGAGCCAGGAGAAAGTAGCGCCCGGCAATAGGCATTGAGAAGCCGGCTCACTTCCTCCAGCAACGTCATCAGCTCGCCGGTTTTGGCGTAGCCAAGATCCTGAGTGAGAATCAGATAGTAGCGGCTCTCCTCCAGCGAGCCCTCGGCAGTATTCATGAAACGAGCCTTGTCCGCACGGCCGCGCTTGCGAAACCCTTCGACGATGTTCGCCGCCACGGAAACCGCCGCCCGACGCATCTGCTGAGACAGCCCGTAAGTTTCGCGGGCCGGAAAGGCCGCCGTAAGCTTGTAGACGCCGAGGGTAAACTCGTGCGCTTTGCGCCACACGATCAGATCACGAAACGTCTTCGCGGGCTCTCGCTCCGTGACCGTGGTCATCATTCCTCCTAATTTCTGACTTCTGACTCCTGCCTCCTGGCTCCTGCCTCCTGACTTCTGTCTCCTGCCCTTACACCTCCTGTTCCAACTCCTCCTCAATAAGCTGCCGGCGGTAGAGGCCGGCGTAATAGCCGTCGCGGCGCAGCAGGTCGGAGTGGGCGCCGCGCTCCACAATCTGTCCCTCGTGCAGCACCACAATCTCGTCGGCGTTTTGAACGGTCGACACCCGATGCGAAATCAAGATGGTGGTGCGGCCGGAGATTACGCCGGAGAGTTCCTGCAGGATCTTCTCTTCGGTGCCGGTATCGACGCTGGAGAGCGCGTCGTCGAGGATCAGAATTTTAGGGTCGCGAAGCAGGGCGCGCGCGATGGCGGTGCGCTGTTTCTGTCCGCCCGAAAGCGTCAGGCCGCGCTCGCCCACCACGGTGTCGAACCGCTTGGGGAAGCCCTGGATTTCGGGCAGAATATTGGCCACGTCGGTGGCGCGTTCCACTTCGGCCGGGCCGGCCTCGGGCGCGCCGAACTTTACGTTCTCGGCCACGGTGGCGCTGAAGAGAAACGTTTCCTGGGGGACGAACCCGATGTGGCGGCGCAGGGTGGCCAGCGGAATCCGCCGGACGGGCACCCCGTCCACCAGCAGGCTCCCCTCAGGCGCATCCCAGAGGCGCGGGATGAGGTTCACCAGGGTCGATTTGCCTGCGCCGGTCTCGCCCACAATCGCTACCGTGCGTCCCGCGGGAATGCGCAGGTTGATGTTCTTGAGCACGGGGCGTCCGTCATAGGCAAAATTCAGGCCGCGAAATTCGATCTCCCCGCGCAGCGAGGTTAGGGGCTCCGGGGAGATGTTGCGGTCGTCGATATCCGGCTGAGCGTAGAAGATCATCCACAGCCGCCCGAGCGAGGCCAGGCCGCGCTGCACCAGATTGGTGACCCAGCCGAGCGCAATGATCGGCCAGATGAGGTAGATCAGGTAGACGTTGAAGGCGGCGAGCGTACCCACCGAAATACGCCCGGCGAGCACGTGGCGCCCGCCGACCACCAGGATCAGCATAAAGGCGATGGAGAACATCAGGGCCAGCGCCGGCCAAAGGAAGCTCGAAATCCAGATCAGGCGCTTGTTCTTCTCCACGAAATCCTGGTTCATGGTGTCGAATAGCGCCATTTCCGGTTCTTCCTGGCAGAAAGAGCGCACCACCCGGACGCCCGACAGGCTCTCGCGCACGCGCTCGGTGATCTCGGAGTAGAGACCCTGAATCTGCTCGAAGCGGTCGTGGATCTTCTGGCCGAATACCTTGACCAGAACGGAAACCGCCGGCAGCGGGATGAGGGCGAGCAGGGTGAGGCTCCAGTCGAGGTGCACCATCAAAACGAGGGTGGCCAGCCCCACCACCACCGTCGTGGCGGAGTACATGATGCCGGGCCCCACGAGGTTGCGCACCGCGTTCAGGTCGTTGGTGAGCTTCGACATCAAGTCGCCGGTGCGCGTTTCGTTGTAGTAGCGCTGGGAGAGCTTCTCGAGGTGGGCGAAGAGATCGTTGCGCAGATCGTACTCCACGTCGCGCGAGATGCCGATGAGAATCCAGCGCATCCAGAACTGGAAGACCGCTTTGGTGAGCGCCACCGCCAGCATCAAGCCGGCGTAATATAACAGGGTGCGCGCCGCCGTTTTCTGCATCAGCCCGTCGACGCCCGCCTTGATGATGAGGGGGATCGTGACGCCCACCAACTGCGCGACGATGAGGGTGACGAAGCCCAGGACGTAGCGTGCCCGATAACGGGCGAGATAAGGAAACAGCGGGCTGAGACGGCGCAGCATGGGCAATCCGGGTGTTGGAACTGCTGGAACTTTTCGACAGGGCCAGGCGGCGCGTGACGATCGCGGGCCGCGCCCGCAGGCCATTCGCGCGAACCCGCGGTCCGCCGCGCAAGCCCCATTATAATCGAGGAGGTTTGGGTGTAGGGCCGGCCTTCAGGCCGGCGCCACGGTTCGGGATGGCGTTTTTGAGCCAACGCCCGGCGCGGAGCGGCATCGAACCAAACATGGATTCGGCTTTTGCTTTGACGAAGCACGAGCGTTGGTGATGAAATGGATTGAAGAGTGGGCCGTGATCGGCGGGCCCGCGATTGGGAAAGCTGGGGGTAAGAATGAATTGGCGGCACCTTAAGGTGTGGACGTTTGCTCTTGCCGTGCTGCTGGGCGCTTCAGTTTTGCATGCCCAGGACCAGGCGGAGCCGCCCGATGATCAATCCAACAACCAAATTGTGATCCCGGAGGGCACGGAGTTTAAGCTGCAGCTTCACAGCAGCATCAACTCCAAGACCTCGAAAGCAGGCGACCGCGTGCTGACCACCCTGCTCGATCCGGTGAGCGTGGAAGACCAGGACGTGCTGCCCAAAGGCGTGCGGGTGGACGGCCACCTGGGCGACGTGAGGCAGGCGGCGCGCCGGGGCAAGGGCGGCTACCTGTCGATTGTATTCGACTCCATCGAACTGCCGGGCGGAGAAAAGGTGGCGATTCAAGGGTCGCTCACCGAGGTATTTTCAGCCTCGAACGGCGGCAGCGAAAACGTGGGTCCGGAAGGCGACCTGAAAGGCGGGCCGCCGTCCCGCAAGGAGCAGGCGGCTCTCGTCCTGGTGCCGGCAGCGGCGGGCGCGGTGGGGGGAATCGGCCCCGGCGTGGCGGCTGCGAGTGCGGGAATCCTTATGGCGTACCTTATTCCCAAAGGCAAGCAGGCGTCCCTGTTTGCCGGATCGCTGATCGGGATGCGCCTCGACCGCGACGTCACGGTCACCCTGCCGGCGCCGGCCTCACCCTAGGCTCGGCCTTGCCGCGCGCCGGGCCCGGATTTATTGCCTTCGTACCTTCAGGATTTTCTTCATCTTAGAAACCGCCGCGGCGGAGTCTTCCCTCACTTCAATCAGCGCACCACCGAGGGCAGAAGGTAGGCTCCATGCCACAAGCGTCAGCGGAAACGCAGCGAGGACCCGCCGCCGCGATCGGCGCTGAAACGCCGCTTCGGGCCGAGGGCGTCAATTGCCATTGGTTGCGCCCGCCGAGCGAGGGGGCGAGAGTCGCGCGGCCTCGGGAAGCCGGACAAGCCGCGAGGGCGGGACCAGTTCGATATCGTCGCGCTCGAGCTCGGGCAGGAATTTCTCGAGCGCCCGAATGGTGCTGGGGTGAGGATGGCCAATGGCCACCGCCACGCCTTGCTGCTCCACCAGCGCCCGCAGGCGCCGAAGCTGGCCCAGGGTGTAGTCGAGGGTTTCCGTGTCGTCCAGAAAAATCGAACGATAGAACGCGGGAATGCCGGCCTCGCGTGCGGCGCCCAGGGCGACCGTCGAGGCGGCGGTGCGGCTGTCGATGAAGTACAGGCGCCGGGAAGCCAGCTCTTTCATGACGTTTGCCATCAAGGCGGGGTCGGACGTGGCGCGCGAGCCCATGTGATTGTTGACGCCGGCAGCGTAGGGCACCGAGGCCAGGTCGCCTTCCACCAGGCGATCGACTTCGGACGCGGACATGCCCACCCGGAGCGCGCCCTCACCCGGGCTCATCTTCGATTCCGCGAGTGGTTCCATGGGCAGGTGCAGCATCACCTCGCGGCCGGCGCGGTTGGCCGCCGCCGCGGTTTCGCGCGACTCCGGCAAGTGCGGGAGGACGGAAAACGTAAGCGGATAAGGAATGGCGAGCAGCGCGCGCACGGGCTGCATCTCCTGGCCGAGATCGTCGATCACGATGCCCACGCGGTAGAGGCGCGCCACCTGGCGCAGGCGCCACGCGCAGATGGCGACACCTCCCTTCGAGAGTGTGAGGTCGAGATCGTGCGCGGGCGCGCTCCCCCCGCCCCGAGGCGATGCCGAACGAATCTCAAGGCGCAGTCCGTCGACTTCGGCTTGCCGCTGGAGACTCGAAACAATGGCTTGCGAAGCTGAGGCGAGCGCCAGCACCTCGCCGCGCACGGGAGGGTCGCTGGCGTCGGCAGCCGGCCGGCCTGGGTGCTTCACCCAGCTTGCATCGCTGCCTGCGCGCGCCAGGATGCCAGCGTAGCGAGCTGTGATCTGGCCGGCATCGGCGGGCCGCGCGGCGCCCGGAGCGGATGTGCGGCCCCGGGCGGCGCTGCCTGGAAGATTGGTGAATGACGTTGAGGATTTTGGTTTGGGCGAGCGCTTCGATACCACGGCCGCCACGACGAGGACCGCAAGTGCGGCGGCGATTACACCGGCGTACCACCGGCGTTTGGGGCCGCGGCGGCGTGCACGACGGGCGCGGCGTCTCCGGGCAGGCACGGCTCAGGCGGCCTTGCTGCTGGCCGATTTCTGTTTCAGAACCTCGATCGCCTTCTTCAGGGTGGAATCATCCGGGGTTCCAAACTGGTCAGGCTGGATTTCTTCGGCGACCCCGGCGTCATCCGGCGCGGGGTAGGGAACATCGGGCTTTACGCCGTTATCCTGAATGGCCTTGCCGTCGGGGCCATAATACTTGGCCACGGCAAGAAGGAGCCCGGCCCCATCGCCCACCGGGACGGCCTTTTCAACCACACCGACGCCGAAACTCTGACCGCCCACGACGTCGCCGCGCTTGTCGTCGAGCACCGCGTCCGCGACGATTTCGGCCGGACCTGCCGTGGACCGGTTAATCAGCACCGCCAGCGGCAGAGTGGTGACGCCTCCCGTGGGATGCGCCATCGTATCCTGGCGGGGGCTGCGCTGGCCCAAGGTGTACGTGATCAGGCCCTGGTCGATGAAGAGGCTGGCCGTCTGGACGGCCTCGTTCACCTCGCCGCCGGCGCAGTTACGAAGATCGAGCACCAGTTTGCTCGCGCCCTGGGCGGTGAGACTCTTGATCTTTTCAGCGATTTCCGCCGACGTGCCGGAGTCAAACCGGGCCACGCGAAGGTACCCGGTGTTGTCTTCGAGGAGTTTGGCCACCACCGGGACGTGCGCCAGAACCACCCGGTCGAGCACCACCCGCTGGGGTTCGCCGCGCGCCTCGCGGACCACCCACAGCGTCACCGAGCTTCCCGGCTCGCCGGCCAGAAGCCGGTCGATCTGCACCACGGAGAGTTCGCGGGTGGGCGTGTCGCCGATGCGGTCGACGAGGTCGGACGCTTTAATGCCGGCCTTGTCGGCAGGGCTGCCCGGCAGCACCGAGACCACCGGAGCGAAGCCAAACCGCTTGGAGAGGAAGATGCCAACGCTCGCCGGACCCGGCTGAGGGTGCGCCAGATAGTCCTTGAACTGATCGGGTGTGAAATACGTGCTGTAAGGGTCGAGCGCTTCGAGCAGCCCGCGGATGGCCCCGTCCGTCACCTTCTGAAGGTTGGGTTCTGTGACGTACTGGCTGCTGATGCGCGACAGCACTTCGCTGTACACGCCAAGATCGCGGTAGGTTTGATCGTTTGACGAAGGAGCGGTGTCACCGCGGCTGAGTACTCCTCCCACCACGATGTACGAAACCAAGGCGGCCGAAACCGTCATCAACAGCAGGCGAATGCGATGGCTCATTCGTGACATAGCTCCTTCCATTCTCCGGAAGAATTAACCTGACTCTTCATTCGATGAGTATAACACGCTCAGGGGTGCCTGCCGGTTGCGCGCCTCGCTCAACCTCGCGGAGTAAGGAATTGGCCGGTGGCGCGTGAAGGCCCTTTCTTCGGGAACCGCGTTTCGGGGCCCTGGGGGCGGCCACTGGCGGCGGGACGCTGGAGGCCTGCCCTAACGAGTTCAAGCCGCCGGCCTGTTCGCTTGCCGAGCTTCTGATTGAGGAACCGGCCTTTACCCATAACCCACCTCCTATGGCAGCGCTCACCGGAGCGCGGTCACGCGGACCGGTCTCTCCCTTGGCTGACTGCCAGGCAGGTTCCGGACATTCGGTCGTGCCAGGTCAGACCCTCACCGTCGAAAACCGCCCAAACAAAGCCGATCATGAGCGCCGCCGCCGACACCAGGTAGCCGACCGCCCTCCGTCGTGCGGCGGGCCAGTCCGGGGGGCGGTCGTCCAACGTGCGCACCCGCAGCCCCAAGGCGGACTGCCCGGGAGTGGCGGAGGTGACGGCAGTGAAAAGGCCGAAGTAAAGAACGACGAAAAATGCGACGACGGCCGCTCCGATCACCTCCGGCGTCACAGAGGGATGGCTGGGAAAACGTCCGCCAGAGACCAGAAACACGGCGGCGAATAACGCACTGGCAAGCGTGAGCAGCAGCCCGTCCAGGATGCCGGCCGCGAAGCGCCGTCCGATCGGAGCGGCCAGGCGGGCCGGGCTTCGCGTAGCCGGCCAGGGCTCACCATCATCTTCGGTGCCGGATTCCAGCACAATTTCCACCGGCTCGACCTCAAACGCGCCGGAAGTCCTGCCATTGTGAGGGTCCAGCGCCCAGTCCACATTCCCATCCGGTTCAATTCCGGCGGACTCGGGGCGCCGATCGAGCGCGAACGAATCCAGTATCGGCGCCCCGGTCTGAGCCGCGGGTTGCTTTTCGAGCGCTACGTCGAGTTCGCCTTCGCCGCGACTCGACTGTGTGGCGTCCGGGTTAAAATCGAACTCGAGATTCGACCGCGTACCTGCCGGCTCCGGCCCGCGTATTGACCGCCGCCGCTTATAGCGCGCGACGCGCTCCGACAGCTCATTTTCCCACGGCTGGGGGCGGGAAGCTGCCGGCTGATCAACCGGGGGAGAGCTCTCCCGCCAGCCTGGAGCGCCGCTAAAAGACGGGCGGGCGGCTCCTTCGACTGCGGGTGAGCCCTGAACCGGCGCGTCGGCGGAGGGTGCCCGGCCGGATTCACAAGCCGGGTCGGCCGAAGACCCCTTGAGAAGAAACGGGCTGTCCTGGGATTGGAAGGAGATGCCGCCATCCCCGGCGTTGCTTGCCGACGGCACGATACGATGGCCACACTTCTTACATTCGGCCGGGCCAGGGAAGCTGACGAACCCGCACTTGGGGCACTTCACGTTTTGGGCCTCGATTGCAGGTAGCTTGTCCTCCCTGCATCGCATCTTAGCAAAAGCGTTCTCGAAAACAAAGCCGTCTTCGATTTAGAATGGCGTGTCTTCCTGAGCTATGAACCTGCCGCCTTTGCCGCTTCGATCACACGTCCGTCCGCGCGTCGGCGCGGCGAGCCGGCTGATTCCTTTGTGTCTGGCGCTGGTGTCCGCACGGCTCGCCGGCCAGGACGTGGAGGTTCCGCCGGCGCTTCAGAATCCCTTCACCACCGTAACATTGCGCGCGGACTCTCAGCAGAAGCTTGGAAATGTTTACAAGTTGACGGGCCACGCCGAGGTGAGCTACCGGGACGGAACCCTCTTGGCGGACCAAGCCGTTTACGACGACTCA
>DATJAQ010000099.1:0-12450 GCA_035516075.1 Terriglobia bacterium
GTGACGAACATCAACCCGCAGAACATTCACTACCAGTACCGCACTGCCGCCACGGCTGTACCGGCCAACGTTCTTCAGAACGGGCAGGCGGTCTCACGAAACGCTGTGCGCGTAGCGCCGGAGCAATTGGCGAGGGCGCAGGTAATTGCTCACCCCGAGGTCGCTCCCGCTCGAACCGCGTTCTACGGTGGCAGGCCGCCCGTCAAGGCGCCGACCGCACGCGCGAGAGTCACGTCAGCACCGGCAGCCCCCATGGGTGCCACGCGGACCCCCGCGGGTCAAGCGCCGGCTCGAGGCCTTCCGCAAGGACGGCCGGCTCCGCTGTCGAGGGGGCTACAGCCCGGACAACCGCCGGTGACTCCAGCGCCAGCGCGCGTTGAAGCCGGGCGGCCCGCCCCTGCTCCGGCCCAGCCGGCTCCGAACCCGGCCGCGAACCAGATGCCGAGGCGGACCTTCAGCGCTCCGCCGAGCGCGCCCCCACGGGTGATTACGAGGACGCCGCCTCCGCCTCGCGACGTCCCCTTCGCGAAACGCCAGCCGGCGCTCTCGCAGGATCCGGGACGCCCGCTGGAGCCGCAGCAGCGGCAGAATCTGCGTGAGGGAAAGCCCGCTGGCCCCCGACAGGACAAGGAAGTCCTGCCGCACGCGCCGGCCCCACGGCCGCCCGCGCGCAGCGAAGCGCAACCGGCTCCGAGGTCGAAATCGGACTCCAAGCCGCCGAACCACTGAAGCCCCGCACGGTGGGGCGCACCTCCAAGGCTGCGCCCCGCAGTGACCACCGTAGCAACCCTCCGCATCGTTGGCAGTGTTCCCGCTTGGCCGACCGCCCTCGAGATCGCCGACGTCGGCCGAGGTGTGTGATTTCCGTCACCCGGCCCGGCCACCCCGCTCGTGCTAAAATCCCCTCGCAAGCTCTCCGGCCGAAGCCGGCGACGAAAAAGCTACGCCGGCCTAAGCACCTGTGATAGAAAGCCCTGGAGCGGCTGAGTGGAACAAGACCCTCAGATGGTCAAGCGGTGCCTGGCAGGCGAAGATTCCGCCTGGGAAGAGCTCTTGCGGGCGCACAACCGCAAGATCTACAACCTCTGCTACCGATTCACGGGCCGCACCAGTGAAGCGGAGGACTTGACCCAGGAAGTCTTCATCAAGGTGTTTCAGACCTTGACCAGCTATGACGCCGCCCAGGGAGCTTTTGCCACCTGGCTAAACCGGGTGGCGCGCAACCACCTGGTGGACCATTACCGCCGGACGCGTAAGGACCGGGTGACTTCGTCGATCGACGACGAGCCTGGCGGTTTCGCCGACAAGCCGAGCGGCGAGGAGCAACCCATTGCTCGGCTGGAGTCGCGGGAGCGGCGGGAGCTGCTCCAAACCGGGCTCGACCGCCTGTCGCCGGATATGCGCGAGGCGGTGATTTTGCGGGATTTTCAAGACCTCGACTACGACGAGATCGCCCAGATACTGGGCGTCCCGCAGGGAACCGTCAAATCCAGGATCAACCGCGGAAGGATGGAACTGGCGAGGGTCTTAAAGCGTATGGAAGGAGTGAAGGGCGGATAGGCCCGAAGTTATGACGCACCTGGAGATCGAAAATCTCGCGAGCGAATACCTGGAGGGGCAACTGGATGTCCTCCGCCGGGTCGAGATGGAACGCCATCTCACGGCCTGCGCCGACTGCCGGGGCTTGATGGCTGAGGTGCGTCGCGCCTACGAGCTGTGCCATGCGGCCGAAGACCTCGAGCCCGCCCCCTGGCTGGTCCCCAAGATCCTGCGGGCCACCCTGGGCGAGCGGAAACCGAGCCTCGCACAGCGCCTGGCGGCTTGGTTCCATCCCTTTCTCCAGACCCGGGTGGTGTACGGCGTGGCCATGACGGTGTTCTCGTTGTCCCTGATCTTGAACGTGGCGGGCGTCAGCCTGAAGGACGTTAAGGCCGAAGACCTCAACCCGCGCACCTGGGTGTATCAGGCGAACCGGAACGGGCACCTCCTGCTGGGCCGCGTCGAAAAGTACTACTACGATCTTAAGGTGGTTTACGAAATTGAATCGCGGCTGCGACGGCTTCGCGCCCAGCCGGGCGAAGAAGCGCCTCGGCCTCAGGCTCCCGCGGGCGGCTCAACCGAAGGCGGACCTTCGGATGAATCGCTCCTGGCCTCGACCGGGAATTCAGACGTGGTTCCAGGGGCTGGCGGGCATCTGTTGGGCCAGGCCACGGCCTCATACCGCGCGGGAAGGAGCACACTCCCATGACATGTGCCAATCATCCACAAATCGAATCGGTCGCGTATTGCGGCCAGTGCGGCCGCCCGCTGTGCGCCGAATGCAAGCGCGAGGTAAGCGGCATGATCTACTGCGAGTCGTGCCTCACCAGCCGGCTGCGGTCGCCGGGCTTGGCGCCCCTGGGGGGGCTGAGCGAAGGCCCTAATCCCGGCCTGGCGCTGTTCCTCGGGTTCATTCCTGGCGTCGGCTCGATCTACAACGGCCAGATCGTGAAGGCCATGGTGCAGGTGCTCATCTTCGGGTCGCTCATTGCGCTCAGCAATCGCGTGGGCGGGCCCTTCGACACCATCTTCGGTCTGGGCGCGGCCGCCTTCTACTTCTACATGGTCATCGACTCGTACCAGACGGCGCGCCGCAAGCAGCTCGGCCAGCCGCCCGAAGAGTGGCTGGGCCTGGGCGAATTCAAGATGAACGCGCCAGTCGGCGCGGCCCTGCTGATCGGCCTGGGTGCGCTCTTCCTGCTCGACAACTTCGGCATTCCGGTATTCGAGTCGATCACCCGTTTCTGGCCCGTCATCCTGATCGTGATCGGCCTGCTCATGCTTCAGCACCGCATCAAGCGAGGCGGAACGCCTCCCAGCGGAGGGTCGTCCGGGTCTTCGGGGCCCAAGGGGCTGTGAACGTGATGCAATCGAAAACCATCGATGAACGCCAACGGAGGATGAAGACATGATGAATTGGGATGCAGGGATCTTGATACCGCTCGGCTCTTTCCTGATGGTGGTCATCATCGTCGCGACCATCAGCTTCCGCAAAATGCGCGAGCGGGAACTGCAGGCGCACCAGGACCTGCGGATACGCGAAATGGAGCACGAACGCCGGTTGAAGGAACTGGAGATCGAGCGGCTCAAGCTCGAGGTCGAAAAGAGCAGGAGCGCGCGAGCATCGTAAGGCGCAACCCATCAGCGCGGCCACAGAGCCGCCGGAGGCAGACATCATGGACGCTTTAGCGAATCCGATTCTTATTCCCCTGGCAGGCATCATCTTCGGCACTGCCATGATCGCCAGCATCGTCTGGATCGCCTCCTGGTCCAAAACGCGCGAGCGCGAGCTTCAGCTGCACCAGGAGATGCGGATCCGTGAGATGGAGCATCAGGTGCGGATGAAGGAGCTTGAACTCGAGGTCGAAAGGGCGCGGTCGCGAAACGTGGACACCCACGCCCACGTTTAGGGCCGGCAGATTTCGGCCCGGGAAAAGAGCGGCCGCGTAGTCGGCAGCCGGACTTAGCGCCCGGCAGGAGAAGCACCGATGGACCCAGGACTGTGGATTCCGCTCGGGGGCATGGCCGCGGTGGTCTTGATTGTGGCTATGGTCCAGTTCGCTGGCGTTCGCGACCGTGAGGTTGAAACGCGGGCGCGGCTCAGCCAGGCGGAAGTCGAACACCGAACTCGCCTTGCCGAGCTCGACGAGCAGTTGAGACGGCTGAGGCAGGGAGACTAGACACGATGTCACCAGAACGTGAAACACAGGGTCTGAACCCGGGAAACACGACCGCCGGAACGGGCTTTCTCCACCGGGCCAGCCTCACCTGGCCGGTGGTGCTGATCACGCTCGGCCTGATGTTTCTCGCCGACCAGTTCGAGCCGCAATGGGGATTCCGGAGGACCTGGCCCGTGCTGCTGGTCGTGATCGGCGTTCTCAAGCTGATCGAATCCGGCCGGCCACCGCGTCCGCCCGCCGGACCACGGCTGTAAAGGGGTGCTTTCCGGGCCGGGCCCGGCCGCCCCGAGCAGGAGAAATTTCTGGGAAGCGGACCCAGGGGAGCAAGCATATGAGCGCCTATGTCTATCGTCGCGGATCGATTTTCTGGGCCCTGACGCTGATCACCGTCGGCGTGCTCTTTCTCTATCAGAATTTCAATCCCGCGGTTCATCCGTGGTCGATTCTGGCCAAGTTCTGGCCGATTGTGATCATCTTCTGGGGCTTCTCGAAACTCATCGACTACCTCCAGGCGCGCGCCCATCCTGAGTCCGCGCCTCCGTCCTTGTTTTCGGCGAGCGAAGTGATCCTCCTCGTGCTCGTGCTGATCACCGGAACGCTGGTGTCGAAGGTTGTCCTGCACCAGTGGCCGTCGTGGTGGGAGTCCGGCATCCACGTGGATGGCGACGACGATTTTGGCAGCCTCTTCCAGAATTCCTACACCTACACCCAGAACCTCAGCGCGCCCACCGAGGGCTCGCCGCGTCTCGTGGTGGTGAATCAGCGAGGCGACATCGAGATCCGCACCAGCGACCAGCCGGAGATCCAGGCTGTGGTCAAAGAAACCGTTCATGCGGACAGCGAAGACAGCGCGAAGCGAATCTCAGGCCAGTTGAAGTTCGAGATCGTCCACCAGGGCACTCTGTATACGCTCAAGTCGAACCTGGGCTCGCTTTCGGAGAGTGACCGGAACGTGCGCTTCGACATTACCCTCCACGTGCCGCGCACGACCTCCACCGACCTCACTCTGCAGCGCGGCGACCTTGTGCTGAGCGGGCTGAAGGGCGACCAGACTCTTACCGTCGATCACGGCGACGCGCACGTCTCCCAGGTGGAGGGACTGGTTCGCCTGCGCAAGTCGGGCGGCTCCACGGAGGTTTCGGGCGTCAAGGGCAACGTTGAACTCGAAGGCCGCGGCGACGACGTCCAAATGGCGGACGTCTCCGGCACGGCCACCGTCAATGGCGAATTTTCGGGCGACGTCGAGTTTACGAACGTGGCGCAGACTCTTCGCTACCTTTCTTCGCGCACCGACCTTACCACTCAGCAACTCGTGGGACGCCTCACCATGGATTCGGGATCGCTCGAAGCGAGCGGCGTCAAGGGGCCGTTCGAGATCACCACTCGCGCCAAAGACATCACTCTCGACGGGTTCAGCCACAGCGTTAAGATCAACGACACCGACGGCGACATCGAGTTGCGCGCCGCCGGCGTGCCCACTCACCCCATCGAAGTTCAATCGGCCAAGGGTGAGATTCAACTGAGCATCCCCGCTTCGAGCGCCTTCCAGATCGACGCCTCGTCGCGGCACGGAGAGGTGCAGAGCGACTTTTCCGGGCCCAACCTCAAGGTCACCAATACCGGCGACCAACCCACCATTTCGGGCTCTTACGGCAAGGCAGGTCCCACCATTCATTTGTCGACTGCGTATGGGACCATTCGTCTCGGCCAGGGCGAGGCCACTCCGCTGGCGCCCCCCGCGCCGCCCACTCCGCCCGCGCCGTCGTCGCGCACCTGAGGGCGCCCGATCGGGCACGTGCGCGCCGGAGTCCAGACGGGCCGCGGGGCTCCGCGTTCACTCCGTCTGCCCGGCGAGCACCTCAAAGAAACCCGGAAACGACACCGCCACCGACTCGCTGCCCCGAATGGTCGTCTCCCCGTCGGCTACAAGCCCGGCCACGGCGAACGCCATGGCGATGCGGTGATCGCCGTAACTCTCCACCTCAGCGGCTCGGAGTTTCTGGCCGCCCGGCACCCGCAGCCCGTCGGGCCATTCTTCCACTGCGGCGCCCATCCGCCGCAGGTTCTCGGCCACCGCGCACAGGCGATCGCTCTCCTTCACCCTCAACTCCCCGGCGCCCCGGAACTCGAGTCCTCGCTCCATTCGCGTGCCCAGCACGGCCAGCATGGGCAGCTCGTCGATCAACCCCGGCACCATTTCGGGCGCCAACTCGCCGCCCGACAGCACGCTCGATTCTGCATGCAGATCTCCCACCAGTTCGCCGTTGACGAGTTCGACGTTCAGCACCTTCACCCGCCCGCCCATGGGTACCAGGACGTCCAGCAGCGCCGTGCGCGTCGGATTCAAGCCCACGTTCTGAATCACTAGATTCGACTCGGGGAGCGCCAGCGCAGCCGCCAGGAAGAATGCCGCCGCGGAGAAGTCTCCCGGCACCTGAAGCTTGGCAGCCTCCAGCCGCGCCCCGCCGCGCACTGAGGTGCGGCGGCCGCTCCGCTCGATGTCCGCGCCGAGGTGCTCGAGCGCGATTTCCGTATGGTCGCGTGTGCGCACCGGCTCCACCACCACGGTTTCGCCCTCGGCGTACAGCCCCGCGAAAAGTACGGCCGTCTTCACTTGGGCGCTGGCCACGGGTAAATCGTACTGGATCGGTAAGAGAGGTCCGCCGTGGATTTCGAGCGGCGGCCGCCCGCCCTCCGCGGATCCGATGCGCGCGCCCATGCGCGTCAGCGGCTCGATCACGCGCTGCATCGGCCGCCGCGATAGCGAGGCATCGCCCACCAGGCACGAACCGAAGGGTTGCGCCGCCAAGATGCCCGCCAGCATGCGCATGGTTGACCCGGAGTTGCCAGCGTCAAGGGGTGAAACGGGGGGCTTCAGGCCGTGGAGCCCTGCGCCGCACACCCGGACCGCGCCCTCCGCTTCCCCCCTGACGCGCTCCACCGCGACGCCCAGCCTCTCCAGGCAACCCAGCGTACTGACGCAATCGGCGGCCGGAGAAAAGCCGCGGATCTCGGTAACGCCTTCCGCCAGGGCCCCGAGCAAGGCGTAGCGATGGGAAATGGACTTGTCCCCCGGCATGCGGACGGCACCGCTCAAGCCGCGTGCGGGATGAATCGTCTTCGTCACGCGTCAGTCCTCCACGGCCCGAGTCTCAGACGGGTTGTCCAGAAACTCCTTCAGAATCTCGGCCGCCTCGGCGGCGTCGTCCGCATGGACCAGCAACTGCACCACGTCTATGCCCGGGTAGAGCTCGGCGGCGTAGCGGCCCGGCACCACCCCGGGGATGCCCGCCGATTCCAGAATCCCTTTCGCCATCTCGGCGTCTGCCTGCGCCCGGGGGCCGGTAAACGTCCGCACTCTCACCAGCTTGGGATCGGGCATCAGTACGATAACCCCGGCGTCTGCCGCAAATAGGCGTTGTCCGTGAGCTGCTTCAGCATAAACTCCGCCGTATCGGCGCGCGAGATTCTGCGTTGGATTCGGCCGTCATTCGACGTGAATCCTGCCCGATAGCGGCCCGTGCGGGGCCCGTTGGTCAGGATCGCCGGCCGCACGATCACCCAGTCGAGCGAGCTGGCCCGGACCAGCGCTTCCTGCGTCTCTTTTTCCGCGAAGACACCCTTCAGGAAAACCGGAACCATAAACCAGTTGTACCAGCCGCCGAGTTGCCCCCGGCTGTCGCCCACGCCGAGCGACGATTCCACGATCAGCCGCTTCACGCCGAGCTTTTTCATGGATTCGATCAGAATTCGGGTGCCATCCGAAAGGATGGTGTTCTTGGCCACTCTCCGGACGCCGAGAGCCGAGAGCGCCGCTTCCTGGCCGCGCACAGCGGTTTCAACGGCGGCGCGATCGAGAATGTCGCCCTGTTGCACGCTGAGATTGGCATGACGAATCTTCAGGGCCTCGGGCCGGCGCGCCAAGGCCGTCACTTGGTGCCCGTCCTCCAGCGCCTGCTCCACCAGTTCCAATCCGGTCCCGCCGGTTGGCCCTACCACAAGCAACTTCATCGGTCCCTCCAGATGCCACGCTCGATCATAAGCCACGCGGAGTATCCGCGGAAGGCTCTTAAGAGCCTCGCACCCGTTGGACGCATCAACATCAATGACGGTTTGTTGATTCTAAAGCACATAGGGGCTTCGTTCCGCGATTCAGGCACTTTTTCGCCCGACCTCTTCGCCTCCGATCAGTCGCCCCCTAGTGCCTGGTCGGCTCCTCTCTGATTTCTGCGTTCTGACTTCTGCTCTTGAGACGATTTGCTGATTCTAAAGCACATAGTGGCTTCGTTCCGCCATTTAGGGAGGTTTTTCCACGGCCCAGCAAGTTTTCGCTGGGGCCGTTTCTGATTTCTGCGTTCTGACATCTGCTCTGGGGCGCCTCTGTTTGGTGATACCGACTCCGACTGTGGATCATTGTCAGGCACACGGTTAGTTGCACCGATCTCACCCCGCTTTGCCCTCCGAGAGATTGAACGGCCGTCACTTTCAGAAAGCGTCCAGGTTCAGAACCGGAGGACTAACTCCATAAATCAATAACTATATCATAATTCGTCCAACCCCGCCAAGAGGAAACTGGGGGAAACGGTGGCGCAGAGCTCGACGGTCTAGGTCCAACAGGGCCGCCGGGCCGGGTTGAACAGGCCTAAGCTGAGGTACACTTAAGCCGTCGAGCTGAGATACACTGCCCGTAGTCGCCGAAACGAACCGGAGTTCTAGGAACAACGGATATGCACACGCTCACCGGGCCGGCCAAGCGCCGCGCCCTTCTCGAGGAACTGGCCTCGCGGCACGTCCGCCTGACGGCGCAGCGGCGTCTGCTGCTGGGCATCATCCAGGAGGCGGAGCGGCACTTGGACGCGGCCGCGCTGCTCGCCGCCGCCCAGGCCCACGACCCGAGGGTGAATCGCGCCACGGTCTATCGCACCCTGGCGTTGTTGAAGAAGTTGGCGCTGATCGACGAGCTCGACCTGATGCACCTGGAAGGCGAGAAGCACTTTTACGAGGCGAAGCGGCAGTCCGACCACATGCACCTGGCCTGTTTCCGCTGCGGAAAGATTCTCGAATACTCAAGCCCCACGTTCGAGCGCCTGAAGGCCGAAATCGCCGAGCGCAGCCACTTTGCCATCAGCGTCACCCGTCTTGAGATCGGGGGCTTGTGCGCGGATTGCCGCGCGGCGGGAAGGGACGCGGCCGCCACGAAAGGCGGGGACGGCCTCAAAGAACAACGAGCGAACGCACGGGCAGGCCTTTAGCCGGGGTACTTCCCTGTCCCCCCAAGCCCAAAGGCTCTGCCTGCGCTCGGAACCCTACCCGCGTCCACGGCCGATGTCGAGTTACGGCGCCGGAACTACCGCTATCGCTTCGTTCGAGCGTCCACTCTCGCCGCCAGGACCGGTCGCAGTGACCTCATAGTAGTACGTCTGTCCGGCAGACACCGCGGCATCCTGAAAAGTCAGGATGTCGCCCGCGCTCGTCAGCAAGGTCTCTCCTCCGGAAGTCGTGCCCCGATAAACGTTGTAGCCCGTGACCTGCCCACCCCCGGTGGACCCGTCCCAGTTGAGGGTCACGGAGTGAGCTCCGGTGCCCGAAAGGGCCGCGGTTTGCGGACTGCCCTGGGCATTGTCAGTCACGCTGATCGTAGCCGTCCTATTGCCTGTGGCCCCCGGCGAGAAAGTGACCACGGCGTTGCAAGTGCTGCCGGCGCTCAGGATCGAGGCGCAGTTGTTATTCTGAGAGAAATCAGCCGGATCGGCTCCTGCCAGGCCGATGCTGGAAATCGTGACGCTCGATCCTCCGTTATTGGTTACCACAACCGTTTGCGGCGCGCTGGTAGTTCCTACCGGCTGGCTGCCGAAATCAAGGGCTGTTGGACTGAGTACGAGCGACGGATTGAAGGTGAATCCCTGGGCAAGCGTGGCGGTGCCCCCGTCCGGATTCTTCACAGTCACGCTGACCGTGCCCGCGCTTTCGGCGGGGGTGACAGCCGTAATCTGAGTGGAGCTGGTGACGGTGACGCCGGTGGCCGCCGTCGCGCCGAAGGTGACGGTGGCGCCGCTCTCGAAGTTCGTTCCCGTGACGGTCACTTGGGTGCCGCCGTTCACCGATCCCGAGCTCGGAGAAACGCTGGTGACGGTGGGCAGCGCATTGAACGTGAAAGCCTGGGCAAGCGTGGCGGTGCCCCCGTCCGGATTCTTCACAGTCACGCTGACCGTGCCCGCGCTTTCGGCGGGGGTGACAGCCGTAATCTGAGTGGAGCTGGTGACAATGACGCCCGTGGCCGCCGTCGCGCCGAAGGTGACGGTGGCGCCGCTTTCGAAGTTCGTTCCCGTGACGGTGACCTGGGTGCCGCCGCTTACCAGTCCGGAGCTGGGCGAGACCTGGCTGATGGTCGGAGCGGGCGCGGCAGTATACGTGAAGCCGCCGGGAAGATTTGTGGCCTGATTGTTGGGATTAGATACGCCGAGGCTCACGGGGCCCACGGAGTGGGTTGGCGAGACGGCGAGCAGTTCAAGGGAGTTGACGAAGGTGACATGAGTGGAGTTTGTTCCGCCAAAACGCACGACGGCGCCATTCTTGAAGTTATTTCCAGTGATGGTCACCACGGTTCCGCCGGCCGTAGGTCCCGAACTCGGGGAAACTCCGGTTATCTTGGGCAGATTGCCATTGCCAGTCGCAAAGGCGAGCGATGCGGCACCCATCACGATGAGCCCCGACGCAAGTATGTGAAGCATCCAACTCTTCGAAATCATGCTCGTTCGCCTCAGTTCGCCGCGCAACGTCTCGGCTGTATCGAGCTCTGCGAATCAGTGCGCCCGGGCGACGCTCGCTGTTGGTTCCCTGCACATCGTGTGTCCTGGAGCGGAAACGCGCCTCTCGGCAGACGATCTCTGCCGGGTCGCACTCATCTTTGTTGTCGGCCACGGCCAAACAGAACTTGAATGCTGAGGCGCGCTGATGCCGTCGAGAAGTGGGGTGTTGGGCACTTTTGGGACCGAATGGAAGCAATGACGATTGGCTGCCGATTCTTGCGTTTCGTGATATACTCCCGGCGTGTGAGAAGGAGGATTCTCAGGCTGGAGCACAGTCTAATTTCTATCTGTCTTGGGCTCGTAAGATAGGGCAACAGACTGTCAGGATGGCCGAGCGAGACTCCGATTCAATGATGTAAGTTTAGCTAAATCTGCAAAGTACAGAACACGATCAAGAGCGGGAGTAATTCAGCGGTAGAATGCCAGCTTCCCAAGCTGGACGTCGCGGGTTCGATTCCCGTCTCCCGCTCCATCCTTTCAACAACTTAGAAATACCGTTTTCGCCCTGTGCTCCGTTTGCACCGCCTGGAGCGTTTTCTCGAGTTGGTTGACCGCCGCCTGCCGGACTTCGACGGGCGACTGCGTGTAGACGTTTTGGCTGACATCGAGGCTGTGGCCGAGCTGGTCCGCGACCAGCTTGCCATCGACCCCGAGCACCTTCATCAGACTGGCATGCGTGCGGCGCATCACCAGAAAATTCGCCCAACTGAGACCAACTTTTGCCAGCTTCGGCAGCATCGACCGCCGCCAGCAATTTTCCTTCGAGAGCGGTGTCATCCGCTCCGAAGGGAACACCCACGCATCATCGCGTTTTTCGGCCGCCATCATGCGCCACGTTTCGATTTCGGCCAGCAGCCCCCCGGAGAGAGCCTGTCCTTCGCCAAAACACTATAATGATGCATTCGCTGAAGAAGCGGCCGCCCAAAGGCCGTAGTCTCGCCGTCGCCCTGTGGCGTGCTCCGTGTTCCGTGATGTTATCGGGCTGGTCGAGCCATTGCATGGAGACGTGCCCGCCGGCGCGAGGCAGGTTGCAGTTCTTGATGCAATGGAACAGCAGGCCCAGTCGGTTAGGCAGCGCGCCGTTCGTAGCGATGATGCAGACCGCCGACCTGCGGGATCTCCACGATCTCTCCGGCCTCCGGCCCTTGCACGGCGCGAGTCGCCGGGGCGTCCTTGGCTAAAGACAGGTGAGTTCTCGCACCCAGATAGTAATCGAAATAACTCTTCAGGATTCGTCGCAGATGCTTCTCTCCCAGCACGATCACGTGATCCAAGCATTCACGCCGGATGGAGCCCACTAGCCTTTCCACGAACGGGTTTTGCCAAGGGCTCTGCGGTGCTGTCAGGACTTCCGTGATCCCCAGGTCTCGGAGGCGGCTCCGGAAACATTCGCCGTAAGTCTGGTGCCGGTCGCGGATCAAATATCTCGGCGCCGTGACTTCGGGGAAGGCTTCCAGGATTTGCTGAGCAGTCCAAGCCGCCGTCGGATGTTCGGTCACTTTGAAATGAATCACCCGGCGCCGACGATGGGCCAGAAGCACCACAACGAAAAGCACCCGAAAGGTTGCCGTGGGCACGGTAAAGAAATCGATGGAAACCAACTGGCTCAGATGGTTATCCAGGAACGCCTTCCAGGTTTGTGAAGGAGGTCGACGCCGTCCGGGCAGAAGTCGCGACACGGTTCGTTCCGAGATGTGAATGCCCAGCTTGAGCAACTCGCCGTGGAGGCGGGGTGCTCCCCAAAGCGGGTTGGCAGCGGCCATCTTCAGGATCAGGGCTCGAATCGCGGGGCTGACTTCTGGACGGCCGGTGCGCTTCCGCCTGGACATCCAGGTCCAGAACAGGCGAAAGCCCTTGCGATGCCAGGCCACGACCGTCTCCGGTCTGACGATGATCAAGGCCCGCTGCCACTCCCTCCAGCT
>DATJAQ010000100.1:0-14067 GCA_035516075.1 Terriglobia bacterium
CGCAGGGGTTCTTTTCACCTTTCCCTCACGGTACTGGTTCACTATCGGTCGCTGGCACGTGTTTAGCCTTACGGGATGGTCCCCGTAGCTTCCCGCGGGGTTTCTCGTGCCCCGCGGTACTCAGGAACGCGCGTTCGAGTCTGGTCAGCTTTCGCTTACGTGGCTATCACACCCTATGGCCGACTTTTCCAAGTCGTTCGACTAGCCGCCAGATTGGTAACTCGATGGCTCTAAACCGACGCACGCCCTACAACCCCCAACCCTCCTGAAAACAGTGACAAGTGACGAGTGGCGAATGACAAGCTTAGATGGTCTTGTCACTCATCACTTGTCACTCGTCACTGCTTTTAGGAAGGCTGGGTTTGGGCTGTTCCGCGTTCGCTCGCCGCTACTAGCGGAATCGCTTTTGCTTTCTTTTCCTCCAGGTACTGAGATGGTTCACTTCCCTGGGTTCGCTCGTACCCGCCTATGGATTCAGCGGGCCGTTTCCGATGTTGACATCGGAAGGGTTTCCCCATTCGGAGATCCTCGGATCAACAGGTGTTTCCCCTTCCCCGAGGCTTATCGCAGGTAACCACGTCCTTCATCGCCGTCCAGCGCCAAGGCATCCACCGTACGCCCTTAGTAGCTTGACCATAAAATCTGCTCAACACACAAAAACCAGGAACGACGGGCTAGGTGTCAGGGTCTAGACGACCCCCCTGGCATTCGCTCACCGTCCCGGCTCAAACGGCCATTCATCCCCGGCACCCAGAACCAACCCGAAACCCATCCTTGGGCCCGGCCGGAAACTGATCACCGAAAATCGACAACCGCCGTCTCGCAGATTCGCTTACTTTCTGCCAGGATCCCTCCCGGCAGACTGAGCACTTGTAGACGCCGCACTATTCAGTTGTCAAAGATCCTTGAGTATCAGAGACTTGCGTCGAACGCCCGTCCCTGGCCTCGTGGGCACGCCCAGACCTCTCAATCGCTTAACTCTGGGATGCTCAGTGCGATGCTCGGTGGTGAACCGCCGTAGCACCAGACTCAACATCCCAAACCTCTCAGTTTCCGGCAGGCACTCGCGCGAGGACAGCCGTGCAGGCTCTCGGGCGCCATCTAGGAACCACATCCCTGATTACGCCGTCCAGCGCCGGCTTTGTACCACGCTTACTTGTGGTGCAATCTTGGGGGGTGAAGCGAGGCGGGAAGGAACTGCTGAGGATACCGGCCTGAATCAACCCCTAGCTAATTGTCTTTCGCGTAGCTCCCTCCTGACTGACTGCCATCGATTAGATTACCCGGCCGTGGCGGGCTCGTCAAGCCTTTTTTTTCGGTCGCTTCAAATTTCTTTCACCGTATTGTAACCGATTCGCCGCGCTCGGGAAAGGGCGCGTGCGGCGGCCCAGGCGAAGCGCGGCTCGCGCCGTGGGCCTCGGTAGGCACTGGCCGCAGCCTCAAGACCCTAGGATCAACGCACTGACAGTGGCGGGGCTGCAACAAAAAGTTCTTACCGGTTGTTGACGCCGCGCTACACTGCTCGAAGGGCGTGCGTACGCCGCGATTCGGGAAAAGGGCCGTCGCCACCTGGGGACCGGAAGATCTGTCTGCACGAGCCCGAGCAGCGCCAGAGGAACGAGCTCGCATTTCGGATCGCCGGGCAGCATGGAGGACGAACGCGATGAACGCCAGATTTCAGACCATCGCCGGCGCGGCGCTCGCTCTCACGTTGGTCTTCCCGGTCACCGGCCTCTACGGTCAGGAGAGCGCTCCGGCTCCCGAGGGCGTGGCCATACAGGTGAGCGCCAAGAAATACGAATTCACTCCAAACGTCATCACGGTGAAGCAGGGCGATCACGTCAAGCTCGTCATCACGGCCACCGACCGCGATCACGGCTTCAAGCTGGCGGCATTTCATATCGACCAGCACCTGAAGAAAGGTGTTCCCACAACGGTGGAATTCACCGCAGACCAGGCAGGCACGTTTCCCTTCCAGTGCTCGGTATTCTGCGGCATGGGCCATGGCCGGATGAAGGGAACGCTCCAGGTGCAACCGGTCTCCGCCCCCGCCAGCTCTCCCTCCCAACGGCCGTAACGGCGGGGCCATGATCGGCGCGGGCAAATCCCAGGCCTCTGGCGGCTGGACGTGAAAAGCCGTACAATAAGAAATCGGCACGCGCCAAAGAACGTCGGATTGTCCTCGGAGACTCCCACAGAACTTTGCGGCGCCGTCAACGCGGAGCGGCCGGGCCGCCGGCAGGGCCGGTTGTGTCGAGCTCTGCTTCAAAATACAGGAGAAACCATGCGGCAACTGAAGAGGTGCGTGGCGATCGCGGTCTTGATGTTAGGCCTCGTCCCCGGTTTGTGGGCGCAGATGATGCAGGAGGTGGTGCCGGGCGAGGTCCGCGTTTTCCACCTCACAGCCCGCCGGAACCAGTTCAGTCCCTTCGTCGTCATCGTGAAACCGGGAGACCGCGTGCAGTTGGTGATCACCGCGGTTGATCGCGATTACGGCTTCGACCTGCCGGCTTTTCACATTCACAAGAAGCTCAAGCAGGGCGTACCCACCCCCATCGATCTGACGGCCGCAGCGCCGGGGAAGTTCATTTTCCGCAGTCCCGATCTGGGGCGTAAATTCCTTCGGCGCGAAATGAAAGGCACGCTCGTCGTGAAGGGCAATCCCAACGAAAGCGCCCCAGCGGCCCCGAACGGCGGCCGGTAGCGTCCGGCTGCCGCCAGCGCGGCTCCCGCGGATCAGAAGATCTCGAAGCGTTCCTGGTGCACGGCGGGATCGCTCTTGATGATGACGTCCTTCCCCGTCATCGATTCAACCTCCGACGTCAAAGCCCCGTCGCGGGACTTCATCGCCTTCGCGACCTCCGGGCTCACCCGCAGCGTCAGGGCATTTCCCTCGATCTCGCCCGCCATCTTCCGGGCCTCCTCCATAATTTCGTAGCAGACCGTGGTGACGGACTTGATCCAACCGGAGCCCGTGCAGTAAGGGCACGATTCCGACAGGGTGCGCTCGAGCGACTGCTTCACGCGCTTGCGGGTGAGCGCGACCAGGCCGAATTCGTTGAAGGACAGGATCTTGGTGGGCGCCCGATCGGCCCGCAGCGCTTCCTCGAGCGCCTGCACCACCTTGGCCCGATTGCGCCGGTCGTCCATGTCGATGAAGTCGATCACAATGATCCCGCCCAGGTCGCGCAAGCGTACCTGGCGCACGATCTCCTTGACCGCATCGATGTTCGTTTTGACGATGGTGTCTTCCAGCCGATTGGTCTTGCCCACGTACTTGCCGGTGTTCACGTCGATGGCCACCAGCGCCTCGGTCTGATTGATGACGATGTAGCCTCCCGACTTCAGCCACACCTTGGGCTTGAGCGCCTTGTCGATCTCGGCCTGTACGCCGAACTCTTCGAACATCGGGGTGTCTTTGGTGTAAAGCTTGACGTGCCCCACCAGCGAGGGCTGGAAGCGATGCACGAAGTCCAGAATGTTCTGGTACTCCACGTCGTTGTCCGTCCGCACGCTCTTGAAGTCCGGCGAGAGAATGTCGCGCAGGATCCGCTCCACCAGCGTCAGGTCACGGTGGATCAACGCCGGCGCCTTGGACTGCTCGCTGCGGCCCCGGATCTGGCTCCAGAGCTTGGCGAGGAACTCCACGTCGGCTTTCAACTCTTCGTCGGACCTCCCCGCCGCCGCCGTGCGCACAATGATGCCGCCCGGGAGGACGCCGCGGTGTTCGAGGATGACGTTGCGCAGGCGCAGGCGCTCTTCCTCCGACGCAATCTTGCGAGACACCCCGATGTGCCGGATGGTCGGCATGTAGACCAGGTACCGCCCCGGAAGAGCGATGTGCGAAGTGATCCGCGCGCCCTTGGTCCCGAGGGGCTCCTTGGCAATCTGGACCAGAATTTCCTGCCCTTCCTTGAGGACCTCATTGATCTGCACAGCCTGCTCGTTCCCGCCGCGCGGGCGGTCGTTACGGCGCGGGCCGCCCTGGGGACGCGAGTCGCGGGGCCCGAAACGCCCGCGGCCCCGCCGCCCGCGGCGCGGCGCGAAGCGCGGCCGCTGCTGAGCGTCGCGCAGCGTGTAAGCTCGATCACCGGTCTCGCGGGGAGACTGGTCCGTGGCAGCCCCTGGAGTTGCACCCTCGTCCGTCGAGGCGGCATCTTCCGTCGCGCCCGAGCCTTCGGCCTCAGTTCCGGGCCACTCACCCGCTTCTCCGGCAATCTCCGCCGTTTCGACGCTTTCCTCATCCGGCTCGCCGGTGGCCGCGGCTGCGGCCCCCTCCGTCTCCTCCACGTCAACGGACTCGGCCGTATCGATAGGGGCGGACGCTTGATCCGCTTCGGCCGTCGGGACGCCGGGAGCCCCTTCCTCCCCTCCGGCTTGAGCCGTTGAACCCAGACGATGGGTTGGGGCATCCGGCTCAAAACGGACCGGAGCCATGCGCAGATCGCCCGCCAGCAACTCGGCCTCCAGGCTTTCGTCGGAGGGCTCCTCGGGGGACGGACTGGCGGTTCCGGCAGGCCCTGCAAAGCCCGCGGGCGACTCCGCCGCCACCCCGTACGGCGGCGCCTCTGTGGTTCGGCTGAATTCACCGGGGTGCTGCTCGGCGCCCTCGCCTGCGGCCGCCGCAGATGACTCGGGCGGCACAGCGACGCCACCGGCAGCCGGCACGGCTGCGGCAGCCGCTTCTCCGCCCGGCGCTCCTTCCGCACGAACGTCTTCGTCGGCGGCCGGCACAGCCTCAGCCGGGGCAGCCGGCGTTTCGTCGCTCGTGGCCTGGCCGTATTTGGCCAGCGATTCGCCAGGCAGAATCTGGAAGGCGGATGCTGGGGCCGCAGCAGGCTCCGCCGGGCGATATTCGCGAGCGTCGTCTTTTCCGCCGAACCCGCGGCCGCGGCGCCGGCGCCGGCCTCGTCCGCGCGACTCTTGGTGCCAGCGGCGCGGCGCCGGCGGACTCTGTCCCTCGGCGGCGGGTGCGCTCGCAGGCTCTGGGAGCGAAGCCGGCGGAACAGCGCTCGCTCCGGCAGGCGCCGTCGCCTCGACGGCAGGCTGCTCGGCTGCGATTGCCGCCGCACCCGGCTCTGCCAGGCGAACCCCTTCCGGAGTTGGCGTGGGACTGGACGAAGTGTCTTCGTCTGCAGCCGTTGGGGATGGAGCAGACCCGGCGCGCGGACCCGGGCGCCCCTCAGCCGCCGTCTGTTTCACCACGCGGGCTTCGGCCTCGGTCACCACCCGGTCATACTCGTCGGAGTCTTCAAAGAAGTCGGAGACGTAGAGGAAGGCGTCCCGCTCGAGGCCGATGTCCACGAACGCCGACTGCATGCCGGGCAGCACGCGGCTCACCCGGCCTTTATAGATCCCGCCCACCAGGCCGACGTCCGTGTCGCGCTGGTAAAACACTTCCACCAGGTTGTCGTCCTCCAAGACGGCCACCTTCGTCTCGTGGGGGAACGAGGAGATAAACAACTCCTTGGACATGGGAAACTCCTTTTTGAGGACCCACGAACCGGTCAACCCCGCTCGGTGCGCTCGGAACGTGCGGCCGGCCCGGCCTCAACTGCCCGGCCGGTGAGCCCCGTCCAGCCTCTTCGAGCATGGGGGAAACCCACGCGTTCGCGTCCTCTGGCGAGCCGTCGCCCGGCGCCGCAGCGCCCTCGACCGACGGCCCGCTGAATATGATCCTGGGTCATCGCGACGATCACCTGGCGACCGTCCGGACTGACCTTGCCCGCTTTCATCGCATCACTCGGCGCCCGGCGCCGGAAGTATTTCAGTATCGACCCTTTTGAAACTCCGCGCCGCCGCCCAACGAAAACCGCGGTCCCCGTGTGACTCCGCTTCTAGTTCACAAAGCGACGCCTTTTAACGCTCAACGCCAAGCCCAGACCGACAAAAGTGGCAAATAGGGACGAGCCGCCCTGGCTCAACAGGGGAAGCGGAATTCCGGTGATCGGAAGCCACCCGATCATCATGCCCACATTCACCGCCACTTGAAAGAAAAGTAGTGCGCCCAATCCTGCCACCAAGAATGCTCCCGCCCGGTCGGGAGCCCACTGCGCCCCATCCAGCAGCCGAAGCAACAGGATGAGGTAGAGCAGCAGCACAATCATCGTGCCCATAAAGCCCTGCTCTTCGGCGAAAGCAGCGAAGATGAAGTCGGCGTGAGAAACCGGCACAAAACCCAACTGGCTTTGCGTGCCGTTCCCCAGACCCTTGCCCCAAAGCCCGCCCGACCCCACCGCAATCTTCGATTGCGTCACTTGGTACCCGGAGCCCTGGGTGTCCTGGGCGGGATGAACAAAACTCATCAAGCGGTCCCGCTGGTAGGGACGCAAGACGTGCCAGCTGACGGGCAACAGCAAAGCACCTGCGAGCGCGACTCCAACCACGTGCCGCGCCCGAAGTCCGCTCAACAGCAACCCGGCGGCCACGATGGCCAGATAAGTCAGCGCCGTGCCGAGATCCGGCTCTAAGGCCACCAAGATCGCCGGCAGCCCGCCCAGCAGACCCAGAATGGCCAAGTCCTTCCATCCAACGGGCTTGGCCGGTCGCCGGCCCAGCACGAAGGCAGCCGCCGCTATTATAACCAACTTCACCAGCTCAGACACTTGTAAAGTCTGGCCGCCGATGGTGAGCCAGCGATGCGTTCGGGCCACGGCGTGTCCGAGGAGCAGCACGGCTCCGAGTGCCGCCAACCCCGCCGCATACAGCACGGGCGCGTGCTCAATCACACGGTGGTAGTCCACCTGGCTTACCAGCAAGGCCGCCAGCACGCCCACCACCACCCATTCGAACTGCTTGCGGTACTCACCGGCCAGGGTGGAATGCGCCGTGGTGGAGTAGATTTCCACAACGCCTACCATGGCCAGTGCCAGCGCCACACCCAGCAGTAACCAGTCGAGATCGCGGAAGCTGAAACCCTTGCGCATCGGCTGGCCCAATTATACTCCCGTCCCACCTTCAACGGCTGGACAACCCTTTTCGGCTCCCACTATGATCGGCAGCTATGAGCAAGCCAGCCTTCGACCCGGGCTTCACGGAGCAATATCGCAGCGGTTTGCGGCGGGTGATCAATCCGGACGGACAGTTCAACGTCCACCGCCGCGGCACGAGCTGGCGGGACATTCATCCCTACCTTTACATGATCAATTGTTCCTGGCGGAAGTTCTGGTCGCTGATCGTGGCCGGTTACCTCGGCGCCAATCTGCTTTTCGCCTTCGTCTACTACGCGATCGGTCCCGGAAATTTGCGCGGCGCCGAGGCTGCCACCGGCTTCGCACGCTTCCTTAACGCCTTTTTCTTCAGCACTCAGACGTTCACCACGGTGGGCTACGGCGACATTGCGCCCGGCAGCCCCCTGGTGAGCACCGTGGCGGCCCTCGAGGCGCTCCTCGGGCTCATGGCCTTCGCTCTCGCCACCGGCCTGCTGTTTGGGCGCTTTTCGCGGCCCGTGGCGCGCATCGCCTTCAGCCAACGGATGGTGGTGGCGCCCTACCAGGGCGGCGCCGGCCTGCAATTTCGCGTCGCCAACCGGCGCACCAATAACCTGATGGAGCTCGAGGCGCGCGTGCTGATGATGACGGTCGAGACCACGAACGGCGCGCCGCACCGCAAGTACGCGCCTCTGGAACTGGAACGCTCCAGCGTCCAGTTTCTGCCTCTGTCGTGGACCGTCGTGCACCCCATCTCTGAAACCAGCCCGCTCTGGGGGAAAACCGCCCGGGACCTGGCCGCGCTTGAAACCGAATTCCTGATTCTCATCAAGGCCTTCGACGACACGTTCTTTCAAACGGTGCATGTGCGGTACTCCTACCGCCACGAAGAGTTGGTGTGGGGGGCGCGCTTCGCGCCGACCTTTGAAGTGGACTCGCAAGGCCAGATGGTGCTCGATCTCTCCCGGCTAAGCGAGATTACGGCCGTGCCAGAGCCCGCTGCACCCGCTCTGCCGAGCGCGTCTTAATAGCCGCGCTCGCCTCCGGCTCTCTCGTTGTGCCGGCCACCAGCGAAATGAACCACCCAGATGCCCGGCAGATCCAGAAACTGAACTCCGCATGCGCGGCGGCAGTGCGGCGCACGGCATTGTAATTATCTTGGTGCCTTTGTGACTTTGTGTTGAAAACTGCTGCTATGAGCAACACTGCGCCGACAATCATGCTCGTCGGGCTCGGGGATCTCGGCACCGCCGTGCTTGAACTCCTGGCGTGCGAGCCGGGCTTCGGGCCGATCGTGGTGGCCAGCCGGGACGCGGCCCGCGCCGAGGCGCGAGTGAACCTGGCGCGCCTCTCGGCCGTGGCGCGGGGAGTGAGCGGCGACGCCCACCGGGTTCGCTTCCTGGCCCTCGACCTCGATCGTCCCGATGAAGTGGCGGAAGCGGTTCACCAGGAAGCGCCCGACATTATCCTCACCACGGCGACCCGGCAGACGTGGTGGGTAGCAGACCTCTTGCCACCGCCCCAGGCCTCACGCTTGCGCAAGGCCCGCTTCGGCGTGTGGCTGCCTCTGCACCTCACCTTGACCCTGAAACTGATGCGCGCCCTGCACGCAGCGGACTACCACGGACTGACGCTCGTCGCCCCATTTCCGGACGTGGTGAACCCCGTGCTCGCCAGGCTCGGTCTCGCCCCGGCGTGCGGCGTGGGAAACGTGGCCGAAGTGGCCGCCAAGGTGCGTCTGTTGGCGGCACAAAACCTTCGCCGGCCACCAGAGCAGTTCCGCGTGATGTTGGTGGCCCACCACGCGCTCGAGTCTTGGGCGTTCACAGGCACGCCGGGGCCGCTGCCGCCGCACTTTCTCCGCGTCGATCTGGGCGGCGAAGACGTCACCGAGGCCGCGGGCGGCGAGCAGTTGCTCCGCGCCCCCTACCGCATTCCCTCCGGCCCGGCCACCTGCACCCTGACGGCGGCCACCATCGTGAGTTTGCTGCGGGCCCTGGCGTCGGATGAGGAAACGTGGATTCACGCGCCCGGGCCTGAAGGCCTGCCTGGCGGTTACCCTGTCATGGTCCGCCGCAACCAGATTCGCCTGGCGCCCATTCCCGGCCTCACGCGCGAAGAAGCCATCGCCCTGAACGAAGCGTCGCACAAGTTCGACGGCATCGAGCGCATCGAGCCGGACGGCACGGTTTTCTTTTGCGCGGAAGATGCCGCGGTGCTTCGTGAGGTGCTTGAATACCGCGTGACAAGCCTGAAGCCGGAGGAGGCCGACGATCGAGCCCGCGAGTTGATGGCGAAGCTGCGGGAGCTGGGGCAGCGGTGCGGCATTGACCTCGACCGAGCCTGGCGCGCGGCGAGACTCTCCGGCTGATCGAGCCGGCGCCGGCTGCGCGACACCACGCTCGCGCCCGCGACGCTTCGCCTCAATTCCGCCGGCTTACTCCGACCGCAGGGCCACCATCGGATCGGCGTCCGTGGCTCGGCGCGCCGGAATGTAGCAGGCCACCACGGCCACGGCGAGCACCAGCGCTACGACGGCGGCAAAGGTCAGGGGATCAGCGGGGCTGACTTCGAATATAAGGCTCCGCAGGACGCGAGCCAGTATCGCAGCGCCGGCCGCGCCCAGCACGACGCCGGCCATGGCAAGCCGCACGCCTTGCGAGAGCACCAGGCGCAGCACGTCCCTGCGCCCAGCGCCCAGCGCCATGCGCATTCCAAATTCATGCGTGCGCTGGTTGACCGAATACGAGATCACCCCGTAGGTCCCGATGGCAGCCAGCGTGATCGCGAGCCCCGCAAACAGGCCCACCAGGAAGAACGCGAAGCGCGCCGTGGAGACGCCCGCGTCCGCAATCTGGTCCATCAATCGCACATCGGCTACGGCGAGGGTGGGATCGAGGCGATGTACTTCGCGTCGAAGTTCGTTGGCGAGCTGCGCGGCGCCGGAATCCGCACGTACAGCAACGGACATCTGGGCGAACGGTACCTGCAGCATCGGCCACCAAAAGGCGGGCTCGGCTCCGGCGGCGTCGGGTCTGTCTTTCACGTCGCCCACGACGCCCACCACCGTCATCCAGTCTTTTTCTTTGGGATTGTCGCTGAATGCAACTCGCCCGCCCACGGCATCCCGTTTCCGCCAGTAGACCCGTGCCATGGTTTCATTGACGATCAAAGCGTTGGGCGCATCCGTACGGTCACCTTCGGTGAAGAAACGCCCGCGGACCAGGGGAATGCCTAGCGCGCGAAAATAATCCGGGGTGGCGACGTGATATCGGGCGTGAAATTCTTCTCCCGGCGCCGGCTTCTCCCCCTCAATCGTGAAACCGCCGTCGTTCTCGTCATAACCCGTCCAAGGCAGGTCGCTGCCGGCGCCGGCGGCCTTCACGCCTGGAGCCGCGGCGAGATTGGCGACCAGTTGATCATAGAAGTGAGCGACGCCGGCAGACGTCTTATAATCCGTGTCCGGCAGCGAGAGGCTCGCCGTCAGGACGTGCTCGGGCCGGAAGCCGGGATCCATGCGCACCAAGTTCACGAAACTGCGCAGCATGAGCCCGGCGCCGACGAGCAGGACGCTGGCGAGCCCCACCTCTGCTACCACCAAGGCATCGCGCAAGCGCTGATGGTGCCTGCTGCCGGTTGCGCCGCGGGCGCCCTCGCGCAGCGCCTGTTGCAGATCGACGCGTGAAGACTGCATGGCCGGCGCGAGCCCGAACAGCACGCCGGCGGCGAGCGCCACCAGCAGGGTGAATCCGAACACGGACGCGTTCACCTGAATCGAGTCGGCCCGCGGGAACCCGGCAGGCAGCAGCGCCACCAGCGCCCGCACGCCGCCCGGCGCGAGCAGCGCTCCGAAGCCGCCTCCCACGAGCGCCAGCAGCAGGCTCTCGGTGAGCATCTGGCGCAGCAACCGGGCTCGGGCGGCGCCCAGGGCCATTCGCACGGCGATCTCGCGCTGCCGCGCCGTGGCGCGCGCCAGCAGCAGGTTGGCGGCGTTGGCGCAGGCGATCAGCAACACCAGGCCCACGGCGCCCAGCAGCACCAGCAGCATGCGCTCGTCTGGTCCCACGATCTCGCGGTAGAGCGGGATCACCAGCATGTGCCACCCTCCGTAGCCGCCATGCTCATGCCCGATCTCACCGAGCAGTGTGTTAAGTTCGGCTTGCGCCTGTGCCGGGGTCACGCCGGGCTTTAACCGTCCGATGCCTTCCACGTAGTGAGAGCCGCGCTGGCTCGGGTCCCCTTCGAAAGTGAAGGGCCACCAGGCGTCAACACTGTCGCCATAGGGCAGCGCGTGATACTCGTTTCCCGGATGTTCGGCGCCCGGGGGCATAACGCCGACCACGGTGAACGGCTGCAAGTCGAGAGTGATCTTGCGTCCCACGATGTCCGGTGCCGCCCCAAACTGCGTCCGCCAAATTCGGTTACTGAGAACCACCACCCGGCCGTTTCCCGGCAACTCCTCCTTCTCCTCGAACGCGCGCCCAAGAGCAGGTACGAGACCGAGCACCTGAAAATATCCCGCCGTCACGCGAAAGGCAGCGAGGCGCACGGGTTCCCCTGAGCCCGAGAGCTGAACGTCCCCGCGTGTAAAGGCGGCCAGGGCCTCGAACGAGTGGGCGCGCACCCGAAGGTCGCGGAAGTCGAACGGGTTCAGGGAAAACTCCGGATATTCATTGCTGCTGAAGAAGAGGCGGGCGATTCGGTCCGCCCGCGGGTACGGCAGAGGCTTCAGCAACACGCCGTCGATCGCGCTGAAGATGGCGCTGTTGGCGCCGATACTGAGGCCGAGGCTCAGTACAATGGCGACTGCGAACCCGGGACTCTTCCTGAGCGCCCTCAGCGTATATCGCAGATCCTTCCCGAGGTCTTCAAGGTAAGCTGTTCGTCGCATATCGCGGCACTCCTCTTTGATCTGCTCGGCGCCGCCTAGCCTGCGCATCGCGGCGTACCGCGCTTCGTCGGGCGACATGCCGGCCGCGACGTTTTCCTCGATCTGTTGCTGAAGATGGAAGCGCAGCTCCTTATCGAGATCCCGCTCCACGCGGTCCCGCTGCAGGACAGCGCGTAGCCTCATTCCGATCACGCTGTACCAGCGCCGTGGATTCATGCCGGCCCTCCTACGCCATGCCGATCACCAGCGCCACCGCACTCGAGAGGCGCTCCCACTGCGCCAGCTCTTTTTCTAGCTGCGTGCGGCCCGCCTTGGTGAGTGCGTAAAGCTTCGCCTCGCGTCCCGTTTCGGAGGTCCGCCACTCGCCCCGGATCCAGCCTTGCTGTTCGAGGCGGTGCAGAGCCGGGTAGAGCGCCCCCTGGGTGATTTGGAACACGTCGTTGCTGACTTGCTCGATTCGTTTGGCGATGGCCCAGCCATGCCTGGGCTCCAGCGAAATCGTCTTAAGAATGAGCAAATCGAGCGTGCCCTGGATCAGATCGGACGGCTTACTCATCTCGGAACCCCACGCCTAATTGAATTACACTCGACGCCTAAATTATTTACAACACCGCATCGCTCCGAGTCAAGCCCCCAAATAAGGTACAAGTCGGATCGGGGCGCGAAATATCCGCCCGCCGCAACTTTATCCACCGGGTAAATGCTTGAAACTTCAAGGAGAAATAAACAGTCTCAAACTTCCCATTCGTCCCCACGGCGCACCGCAACCGTGCTAGGCTGACTGCGAATATGAAAGAAGGGAGCGGAACATTGCCCAGTTGTCAGTTTGCTCGGGTCCGTAGTCCGTGGTCAGCGCAGCCTCCGGCGGAGCCGGATTGAATAACCTGTGGCTCCCAATTGCACCGCACCTTTGGAGCCAGCAGGTTGGCGGCAGTCACAGGGCAGTCGTCCGTTGTCAATTGCCCGCAGTGAGTGGGGTCCTGCCGGTTGGCCGGCGGGCCGCGAAGCAGCACCAAGCGCGCGGGGTAACGCCCAACCGGCTACAGACCACGGACTCGTGGCCGAAGCCGACCGGAGGGGTATCCCCCGCCCCAAATGTATAAAATTCGAAATGTCTTTTAGAATCAATCGGATGTGGAATTTACACAAAGCCGGAATCGGGCTTCGGTCGGCAACCTTCGAGTCTCTCAGCTTTCGATCTGTGACTCGCGACTGGGGGATGAACATCGAACTTGACCTCCACCGAATTGGCGAAAGGCGTGGCTGAGCCACCTACCGAATGCGTGGACTTAGAGGAAAGCGAGTTTTGATCACCGGCGGCGCGAGCGGCATTGGGGCCGCCACGGCGGCGCGATTCCTCGAAGAAGGCGCGCGGGTGGCAGTGCTTGACCGCGACGCCGAGGGCCGCCGCCGCATCGTAGAGGAGCTCCCCACGCTTGCGGGCGCGGTGGCAGCCGATGTTTCGCGCCTCGACGAAGTCCAATCCGCCTTCACGGAGGCTGTGCGGCTGCTCGGCGGCGTGGACGTGCTCATCAACAACGCGGGCATCAGCATCCGCCACAACTTCCTCGATATCACGCCCGGGGAATGGGACCGCGTGCTAGCCGTGAACCTCACCGGCGTCTTCTACGTTGCCCAAATGGCCGCCCGGCACATGATGGGTGCCGGCGAGGGCGCGATCCTCAACACGGCCTCCACCAACGGCATCGTGGGGTATCCGTACTACGCCGACTACAACGCCACCAAGGCGGGCGTGATCGAGCTGACGCGCTCCATGGCGCTCGAGCTGGCTCCCAAGGTGCGCGTGAATGCCGTCGCCCCCGGCTACGTGCTCACGCCCATGCAGCGCGCGGAGTATACCGACGAGATGTTGGAGGAAGTAAACCGGAAGATTCCTCTCGGCCGGCACGCAAGTCCCGCCGAGGTCGCGGCCCTCTTCGCCTTTCTGGCCTCGGACGACGCCCGATTCATAACCGGTCACGTTTACACTATCGACGGGGCCGAGACGGCAGGAGGGCTGGCGAGCAGGTAGGTGTCAGGTGTTAGGTTCGAGATGCCAGAAAACAGCCTGAATCGCGGAACGAAGCCACTATGTGCTTTAGAATGAGTAAGCCGTTCAAATCGGAACGCAGAAATCAGAAGGCAGAAGCCAGATTCGAGCCGCCTAAAGGCACCGCCGCGGGCCGGCGAGGGGACACCGGCGAAAAAAAGGGCGAAATCGCGGAACGAAGCCACTATGTGCTTTAG
>DATJAQ010000101.1:0-7780 GCA_035516075.1 Terriglobia bacterium
GGGGGCGTAGAACTCGGAGCGGTCGGCCTTGCGCGCCGCCACCCCGTGCTGCAGGCCGCGATGGCGGGCGGCGTCGATCCGCGCCTGGCGCATCTCGGGAGTTTCGGTGTGGACGGCAAGCGGCATAAGTGGTGCGTCCGTGGTCCGTGGTCAGTTGCCCGGAAGTCGAGAGTCGAAAGTTCAAAGTCGAAGGGCGAACCGCGACCCCGAACTACAAACGCCGGACCACGGACGACGCGCGGCGAGCTAACACCCCGGAACACGGACCACGGACCACGGACAACGGACCACAAACACCCCTGAATGCTGGCACACCTAAATGGGACGGTGGGGATTTTTGGGAAAAGCGGGACGGTTTATTTTGCGCCGTGTTTACAAGGACTTAGCCTGTGCATAGCAGGGCGAGGCAAGGCGTCTGGCCGGTGAATCGCCGCGGCTTCGCCGTTCTGCCGTGCGGAAAGGCTCCGCCTTTCCGGAAGGGGAGTTCTTCTTCTATTTGCTTTCGGTAGGTGCGGCTCCGCCGCCCTGCTGTGCGGAAAGGCTCTGCCTTTCCGGGACGAGTGCGCCCCCCACGATTTCCTTCTGGCCGCCTCGAAGGCTCAGCTTTCGAGGCGGCCAGAAGGAGGAGAAAAGTCTGGGGCGAGGCCCGGGAAGCCCTAGGCTTCCCGCACAGCAAGGCGGCAGAGCCGCATAAATGGCCACTCCTCATGACTGCCATCCGGGTCGATGGCAGCAGGGCGGCAGAGCCGCATAAATGGCCACTCCTCATTACTGTCATCCGGGTCGATGGCAGCAGGGCGGCGGAGCCGCATAAATGGCCACTCCTCATGACTGCCATCCGGGTCGATGGCAGCAGGGCGGCAGAGCCGCCTAAATGGCCACTCCTCATGACTGCCATCCGGGTCGATGGCAGCAGGGCGGCGGAGCCGCAGAAATAGCAACTGCTGATGACCGCGTTCAGAACGGGGGGTTCCAGATGGGACCGAGTTGCAGCGTGAAGGCGGGCAGAATCGGGTCGGCGGTCACCGTTTGCGGGGCGCTCAGAACTTGCACCTCCGTGCCCGTGTAAATCTCGACTTCGTTTGAGGCCGGCAGGATCAGCCATCCGAGGCGCGAGCCGCACGCCTGATACTCCTCCATCTTCGCCCGCAAATGAGCGACTTGATCGGTTGGAGACGCGGCCTCGATGACGAAATCGGGACAGAGGGGGATGAATTGCTCTTTTTCCCGGTGGCTCAGCCTCTTGAGACGCGAGAGTTCCACCCAGGCCGCGTCGGGCGCGCGCATGGCGCCGTTCGGAAGGAGAAAGCCGGTGCTGGAGTCGAAGGCCACACCGGTGCCGTCTCGCTCTGCCCAGAGGGCGAGCTGCCGAAAGGCTACGCCACTTTGGTAGCCGGAATAGCCTCCCGCAGGCGACATCACGATAATCTCGCCTTGGGCGGACCTCTCGATGCGTAACTCGCGGTTCGCCTGGCAGAACTGAAAGAACTCGTCTTCGGTCCAGTTCATAACGCCGGCGGGCAAACGCACGGCCTGCTGGGCCTCGGGAATGGGAATCGTGAGTTCGATCAAGGCTCGTCACCTCATGCGGCGCGCGATGCCCCAGCCGCGTCTATCGCATCTTAACACCGGCGGCGGTGCCGCCTCCACAAAGTCGGACCGAAAACGCCAAGTCAGGTTCCGGGTACGCCGCGGAAGGCAAGGAAACAGCAGGAACTCGCGGTGGCAGCTACTTCTTGGGGCTGACGGTCAGTTCCATGAACTTCCTCGGAGGGCTCGAACCGATGGAAATCTCGGTGAGTTCGGTCCAGTCACCCTTATCGGTCACGCGCAATCTGGAATGGGTACTGACCTGGCCGAGCGTGAAACCCCACGTGAGGCCTTTGCCGTCGCCGGCGAGTGTTACCTCGCACTCGAGGAACCGGCCATCGTTGAAGGCGCGCATACGGTAGGTGCCACTCTCATCGTCGTAGGAGATGATCGCGAACGCCTGGAGGGTGGGTTTGCCGTCAACCTCAGAGCGACCCACGCCTTCAATCGACAGGATCAATCCATCCAGTCTGTATTGCGCGTCCTCGGTCTGGGCCAGGGCCACGGGTTCGCCCTGTGCGGGGAAAAGGCGGGCTTCCCCCGCCCATCGTCCAACCAGGAATCCGATCCTATGCATGGCGCTGCGTTGGGCCTCGAGACTCGGTTGACGGGGCGTCTGGGCCATGGCGGGGATCACGATCAAGAGACTGAAGACCAGCAACGTCGATCGCACGGTGAACTTTACCATGATCGCTGAGGCCCTGCCATGCCGAGGTGGCGGTCAGGCCGGCGCTGCTTTACAGCGCGCGCAGGTGGCGCGTGAGCTGTTCGGGAGGCGACATCAGGGCGACGGCTTTCTGAAAGCCGCTCAGGCACCCTCGCGCCACCGCGAGGCTCGTGTAATAGTCGTTGTAGCGGAAGCCGGTTTCGCCGCGCCACATGGGGAAGGCGGCGCAGGCCGCAGTCCAGTTTTCGAACACCGGAGTGACGTCGAGATAAGTGTCGGCGGTGAAGCCGGCGGCGTCCTCCCAGTTGTCGGCGAAGTAGATTCCCCGCACCGCGTGCGCCGGCTCAGGCCGTTCGAGGGCGGGGAGCCCGGCGTAGAACACCGCGTCGTTCACAATTTCGTAGCACGCCTGGTGGTCCTTGTGCCAGCTCCCGCGCCAGTGGGTGACGATGAGCGCGGGCTTGAAACGGCGAATCATGTCGCACACCGCAAACTTGGCCTCGTCGCTCGCGGGAATGGCGCCGTCGGGGTAGGTCAGGAACTCGGAGCGCGCGCCGAGCACGCGGGCGGCCCGCACCGCGGCGTCGCGCTGCATCGTGCCGTACTCGGCGGGCGCGATAGTGGGCGAGCCCTTTTCGCCGAGCGAGAGGCTGAGGAAGACGCCTGCGCCGCCCAGGTGGACTTGCAGCGCCACGGCGGCGCCCATGGCGAAAAAGGCGTCGCCCGGGTGGGCGGCAATCGCCATGAGGCTGGCGGGCCCGGAAGGGTGCGACGCGGCTTGGCCGGAGGCGGGCCGCCCCGGCATCTGGCTGGCGCGGGGGCCTTCGGCGGTCACCGAAATGGCGGCCGTGCCGAGGCCGAGGTCCTTCAGAAAGTGGCGGCGGCTGCGGTGATCCATAATCTCAATTCCTCGCTACCTCTCCGGAGAGTACAGAGGGAGCGCGAGGCGACCCGGCCGGCCGCATTCAGGAAGCCCGGCGCAGTTCCTCGCGAATCACCCGCCGAAGCGTTTCTTCGAGCGGGGACTTTTGCGCGCCTTCGAGGTGCGCGCGGAGCACGTTGTTGATCAGGGTCTGGTAGTTGCCGCCGCCAGCGCGCTCCACCAGGCCGCGAAAGTACTCAAGAATGTCGCGGTCGAGGCGAATCGTAATGCGCTCTTTGCCGGGCGGAACGGGTAACACCGGGCCGCGTTTGCCTTTGCTGAAGTCGTAGTTTCTCATTCCTGTGCCTCGTACATTTGTTGCCGCCGACTGCTCTTCGCGAATGGTGACGGCGTACGGATCGTCGAGAACCAAGACGGCTTCCGCAAAGCGGACCCCGTGTTTCCGGAGGTTTTGCTTCGCCTTCTCCGGATCCCAAACCACCGACATAGCGTTAGTGTAAGCACATTTGTACGCACGGTCAAGCGGATCCTCCAGCGATTCCCTCCGTCGTGGATTGGGGCCGGCCATGGCCGGGAGGATCGCGGACTTAAGCGTTTGGGAATCCGCGCGGGAGAGTATACTCGCTGTCTTGGGCGCCAGGTTGAAGGAATCGGTGGCGGGCTGAAGCCCGGCGCCACGACAACGAGCGACGCGACGGAGGGGAGAGGGTGAATGTCCGCTGAAGATTATCTGAGCCGGGTGGGCGAAATTATCGCCACCATCCGGCAGACGCAGAAGGGAAAGATCGAAGAGGCCGCCGGCGCCTTCGTCCGCTCCATCGAAGCGGGCGGGCGGGTCTATCTTTTCGGAAGCGGCCACTCCGTGATTCCGGTGCTCGACGTCTTCCCGCGCTACGGGAGTTTTGTAGGGTTTTATCCGATTTACGACCCGCGCCTGATGTGGTTCAACGTGGTTGGGCCGGGCGGCGCGCGGGAGCTGCTGTGGCTGGAGCGGCGCGAGGGCTACGTGGCGGTGGTGCTCGAGAGCTACGCGCTCGAGCCGCGCGACTCCATCGTGATCTTTTCGCACGGCGGCTTGAACGCCGCGCCGGTGGAAATGGCGATTGAAGCTGGGAAGAAGGGCCTCACCGTGGTCTCGGTATCGTCCCATCAGAATCACCGCGAATCCCAGGCCACCCATTCGAGCGGCAAGAAGCTGGCGGACGCTTCCGACATCGCCATCGACAATTGCGTGCCGCCCGAGGACGCGCTGGTGGGCGCGGAAGGCGTGCGGGAAAAGTTTGCGGCGGGATCGACGGTGGCGGCAGTGTCAATCGCGATGGCGCTGGTGGCGGAGACCGGCGTGCGGCTGGTGAAGAGCGGCGCGCGGCCGCCGACCTTCGTTTCGCCCAACGTGGGCCTGCCCGCAGACCACAATCGGCAGGTGTTTCACGAGTACGAGCGCTTCATCGAGAGCCGCCGGAGGGAAGGGTAGGGAAGGGGATGATGCTGCGATGAATCTGCCGTCGTGCGCGGAGAAGAATCGACGCCGCGGCGCCCTCCTGGCCGCAGTTCTCGCCGCGGGCCTGCCGGTGACGGTGGCGCTCCTCAGATCGAGCTTCGCCGCTCAGCCGGCCGCGTCGCCGGCGGGCGCCTTCTTTCCGGTGGCGGTGTGGTATGGCGGCGGCAAGGCGCGCGCGCCCATGATGAGCCCGCTCGAGGCGCAGAGCGCCGCGCAGTGGGGGCAGGACCTCGACCAGATCAAGGCGGCGGGCTTCAACACCGTGAAATGCTGGGTGGACTGGGCCAGCTCCGAGCCGAAGCCCGGCGAGTTCGACTTCGCCAATTTGAATCTGCTGCTGAAGCTGGCGGAGCAGCGCGGCCTGCGGGTGATCGTGCAGATTTACACGGATTCGGCGCCCGACTGGGTGGGTGTTCGGTACCCGGACGGCCGCTTCGTGGACCGCAGCGGCGCGGTGATCGCGTCGCAATCGGCGCCGGGATATTGCATCGACCACGCGGGCGTGCGGGCGGAAATTGTGAAATTCCTCGAAGCCCTCTCGCGCGACGCCAACCGCTCTCCCGCCCTCTACGGTTGGGATGTGTGGAGTGAGCCGCACGTGATCAACTGGGCGGATTTCCCCTACCTTTCGAACCCGGAGTTCTGTTTCTGCGCGAGCAGCCAGGCGCGATTCCGCCGCTGGCTGGAAGCGAAATACCAAACGCTGGACGCGCTGAACGCGGCCTGGTATCGCAAGTTCGCAAGCTGGGACGAGGTGCAGCCGCCGCGCTTCTCCACCATCCTGTCGTACACCGACTACCTTGACTGGCGCGCCTTCATCGACGACAAGCTGGCGGGCGATTTGAAGACGCGGGTGGACGCCATCCGCACCGCCGATCGCGCCCACGCCATCACGAGTCACGCCGCGGTGCCGGGGCTCTTCACCTCGCCGACGGACGGCTTCGGCGAGCCCGACGATTGGAAGATGTCGGCCAACGCCGACTTCTTCGGCACCTCGATTTATCCCAAGCACTCCGAATCCACGCACCCCTGGCCTTACTGGATGCTGGCCGCCGGCCTCGATTTCACGCGTTCCGCCGGGCACAGCCTGGGCAAGGGCTTCTGGATCGGCGAGCTGCAGGCCGGCCAGGGCTCGACCGGGATGCGCATCGCAGGCCCGGTGAGCGCCCACGACGAAGAGTATTGGATGTGGCAGGCGATCGCGCACGGCGCGCGGGAGATCGCCCTCTACGCCTGGTATCCGATGAGCTCGGGGTTCGAGTCGAACGGCTACGGGCTGATCAACCTGGACGGAACTTTGACGGACCGCGCGCGGGCGGCGGGCGCGACGGCGCGAACGATCGAGAGCGAGGCCGCGAGTCTGGGGGCGGCTGAGCCCGCCCGTGCCCAGGTGGCGATCCTCTACGACCGGCTTTCGTACCTGGTGGGGGGCAGCCAGCCGTCGCTTTCGAATCTCGGCAACGCCGAGCGGGATTCGCTGCTCGGCGCCTACCGGGCCTTCTTCGAGAAACAGATTCCGGTGGATTTCGTCGATCCGGCGGCGCAGAACGGCGAGCGCCTCGATCACTACAAGATTCTTTTTCTGCCTTACCCGGTGATGCTCTCGCAAAGCGTCGCCGCCGAGGTGAAAAACTACATCGCCGGGGGCGGAACCGCGGTGGCTGAGGCGCGTCTGGCGTGGAACGACGAGCGCGGCTTCGCGAGCCCGGTGATTCCGGGCTTCGGTTTGGAGCAGGTTTTTGGCGCGCGCGAAGAGCGCATCCGCCCCGAAGCGGAGCCTCACCTCGTCATCGAGGCGTCCGCAAATCTGCCCGGCCTGAAGGCGGGCGATTCCGTCGCGGCGGCGGCTTTTGAAGAGGACCTGCTGCCGCTCGAGGGCGGCCGAGTGCTGGCGCGCTTCGCCGGGGGCGAACCGGCCATCGTGGAGAAGACTTACGGGAAGGGAAGAGCCGTCCTGATCGGTTCCTTCGCGGGGCTCGCCTATCAGCGCAACCACGACCCTTCCACCCGGGAGCTGCTTTGGGCGCTGGCCCAGGCAGCCGGAGTGACGCCGGAAGTGAAAGTCACGGGTGAGGGGACGGCGGAGGTGGAAGTGCGGCGCCTCGCGAGCGCGAACCGGGAGTTCCTCTTCGTCTTCAATCACGCGAGCGCTGCCGCCGACGCGACCATCTCTGCGCGCCTGCCCTGGCGGGTGAACAAAGCGCGCGATGTGGTGGCCGGCCAGGCGGTGGCGGTGCAGGTGAACGGCGACGAGGTCGCGCTGCGCAAAAACCTCGCGGCGGACGCGGTGTGGGTGGTCAGCGTGGATCGCGAGTGAGCGGGCACCGCAACTTCCAGAAGACCGTCATCGCCGGACAGCTTATGGGTCGTTGTGCGCTGGTGGTTGATCTCGGCGGGACGAAGATCGCAGTGGCTCGCGTCGAGGACACGGGCCGGGTCACGCACCAGCGACAGGCTCCGACGCCGCCCGCCGGCGGCATGGCGGTGGTTGAATCCATCGTCGAATTGCTGCGCCGCTTGCCGGCGAAGGGAGCCGTAGCCATCGGCATCGGGGTCCCGGGCCTGGCCTATCCGGACGGGGTGGTCTGGGCGCCGAACCTTCGCGGCTGGGAGCGCATGCCGCTCGGCGAGCTGCTGGGCCGGCGGTTTCATTTACCGGTTGTGGTGGATAGCGATCGCAACGCCTTCGTGACCGGCGAGGCCTGGCAGGGCTCGGCGAAGAGATGCCGCGACGTGGTGTTCGTCGCGATCGGCACCGGCATCGGCGCGGGTATTATCAGCGGGGGACGGCTGATTCGCGGATTTGGCGAATTGGCCGGATGCCTCGGCTGGATGGCGGTGCACGACCGCTTTCTTCCGGAGTATCGCGCGGTGGGCTGCCTGGAGTTTCACGCGGCGGGGCCGGGCATCGCCCGCGAGGCCCGGCGGGTGTTCCACCAACCGCTTGAGGCACGCGAGGTGGTGACGCGGGCACGGGCGGGAGACGCGGCGGCGGTTAAAGTGATCGCGCAGGCGGGCCATTTCCTGGGACTTGGCCTCGCCAATCTGGTGGACATTTTGAACCCGCAGATGATCGTGATCGGCGGCGGCGTGGCGGGAGCGGGAAACCTGCTGCTCGAGCCGGCGCAAGAGACGATGA
>DATJAQ010000102.1:0-7667 GCA_035516075.1 Terriglobia bacterium
CTCAGCGGACGTGTTGCGGTGATTCAAGACTCCCGTACCTGCCGGCAATGCCGTCCCGGAACCCTTTCAGCATATAGCGTACCTTGGGCCACGGGTGCTCGTCATACAGGATCACCTTCAGCAGATCCGTACACGTCCGGCGCGCCACCAAATAACCATAGCGCATCTCACGCGGGTAATTCTTCAGCATGAAAATCGAATTGCGGGCGACGTAGTATCTTGCCTCCCTGCCGTACTGATCGTAGAACACACGCCGCCAGAGGAACCTCCTGCTCACCTTGTTGCCTTCGCTGTGCAGCAGGATCGCGTCGCGGCAGACCGCGATTTGAAAGCGGCAGCGCCGGAGGCGCAGGCAGAATTCGTGATCAACGTAGTAAAGGAACAGGGGCTCGGCAAACAGGCCGGCCCGGTCGAATACCGATAAGACGATCAAGCTGCCCGATGAAATAACCGGATCGCTCGCCAGAAAATACCCGGGGCTCGAGTCGGCGCCGGGCCGCTGGAGCACCCGCGCGTTGCGGTCGAACGGATTGGCGGCTACGATGCCCGCCTGCCCGCCCAGTTCCTTGTAAACCCGGAGCAACTTCCCGACCATGCCGGCGCTGGCTTCGCTGTCGTGATCGAGCGTCAGGACCCACTGAAATCCCTGTCGGCGCGCCCACCGGACGGCCTGGTTCAGCGCGTGCGCGATGCCCAGATTGCGGGAGTTATAAATCACCCGGATTCCCGACCTTGACTCCAAATCATGCAGGGCCTCCAGGGTGGGGCCGTCCGACCCATTGTCGACGATCACGACTCCACCCACCTGGCCTGCGACGGAGTTCACGCAATCGGCGATCCTCGGTCCAATGCGGTAGGTAACAATCGCGGCACAGACTTCGGAGTTCTCGGCAGCACCCAGGTCAGGGTGAAGGCGCGATGTGGCTCCCGCCGTCATTCGGGTCGGTGCTCTCCGCTCACAGTCAATGCAGAGGGGCCGGCGCAGCGGCAACTACGGCCGGAGTTCAGTGCCGGCGTGCCGCCCGGCCGTGTTGCGCTCGGAGACTTCATGGCGCTGGGCAAAATAGCGGCGCAAGCCGTCTTGCCAGGCCGGAAGATCATCGAGGCCGAGAGACTCCAACCGCCGATGCCGCATCACCGAATACGCCGGCCGCCGCGCCGCGGCTCCGAAGGCCGCGGAGGAGATGGGGTGCAGATCCGCCTCGACTCCAGCCAGCTCGAAAATGGCCCCGGCGAATTCGAACCAGGAACACGCCCCGCCGTTCGTGATGTGGTAAAGCCCATAGGCCTCGGAGGTGATGAGTTGGCCGACCTTCCGGGCGAGGTCGGCGGTATAGGTGGGAGTCACCACCTGATCGCTCACTACGCGAATCGGTTTGCCGTGGGCGGCCAGCCTCAGCATGGTCTCGACGAAATTGCCGCCTTTTGACCGGCTGCCGCCCGCCCCGTAGAGCCCACAGGTGCGAACCAGAAAGTGCCTGTCGAGCGTGGCTTCCAGCAGATATTCTCCGGCGAGCTTCGAGGCACCATAAACACTCAGGGGTCGAGGCGAGTCGGTCTCGGCGTACGGCTCGGTTTTCTCACCGTCAAACACGTAGTCCGTGCTGAAGTGCACTAGCACGGCGCTGCACTGCCGGCACGCTTGTGCCAGCGTGCGAACGGCGAAGGCGTTCACCTGAAACGCCCGCTCGATCTCGGTCTCGCAATCGTCCACGCGGTGGAACGCGGCCGTGTTGATCACCACCTCCGGCCGGTGCTGTTCGAATGCACGGCGAACGGACGTGGGATCCGTGATCTCGATATCGGAGTGGGAGAGGGGGACGAGCGTGTCGGCCCGCAGCACCCTCGGCAGATCGCTTCCGAGCTGCCCGAGGGCCCCGATCAACAGGACTTTCATCGTTTCATCTGCGCTGGCCCGCGTCGGTGAAGTTGTCGGATTCTGGCGAGGCCAGCCACTCCGCCAAGGTCCGGGCATTCCGGTCTTTTTCCGAAATCACGGGGTTTAAGACGGGCCACTCCACCCCCAAACGAGGGTCATTCCATCGAATACCCGACTCGGTCTTGGGGTTGTAATTGCTGGTGCACTTGTATTGGACGTCGGCGTACTCGGAGAGCGTGCAGAAGCCGCGCGCGAAGCCCGCCGGCGCCCACACCTGCTTCTTGTTTTCCTCCGAGACCTCGAGGCCGAACCATTTCCCCAACGTCACCGAGCCTTTGCGGACGTCCACGGCCACCAGAAATGCGCTGCCCGAAGTGACGCGCATCAGCTTGCCCATCGGGGGATCCCACTGGAAGTGCAGGCCGCGGATCACGCCGCGGCGTGACCGGGACTGGTTGTCTTGGACGAAATCGTGGGGCAGGCCGAGAGCCTGAAACTGGTCGGCGCGAAAAGTCTCCATGAAAAACCCGCGGTCGTCTCTGAACACTTCCGGAACCAGCACGACCACCCCGCCCAGGTGTCTTGATTCGATCCTAAACGCCACCCTGCTCCCCTTTACTCGAATCGTCTGCCACTCGCGCCCGCCGTCGGCACCTACAGACGCGCCAGAGAATCGTTGCGATGCGTGTAGAACGTGTCGTAGTAGGTCCGGTACTCCCCACTCCGCGTGTTGTCCATCCAGCCCCGGTGCGCGCGGTACCACTCTACGGTCAACTTCAGCCCTTCTTCAATTCCGATCGCGGGCGCCCAACCCAATTCGCGTTGGATCTTCCCGGTCTCGAGTGCGTAGCGCCGGTCGTGTCCCGGGCGGTCCTTGACGAAGTCAATGAGCGACTCGGGCTGCGCCAACAGCCGCAGCAGACTCCGGATGATGTCCACATTCGTGAGCGGCTGGCCAAATCCGATGTTGTACACCTCGCCCGGTTGTCCGCGCTCCAGCACTCGATCGAGGGCGCGGCAGTGGTCCTCCACGAAGATCCAGTCCCTCTCATTGAGGCCGTCGCCGTAGACGGGTAGCCTCTGGCCCTCGAGGGCGTTGCCGATCATCAGCGGCATCAGCTTCTCGGGAAATTGATAGGGACCGTAATTGTTCGAGCAGCGCGTAGTGATGACTGGGAAGCCGTACGTTTGCCAGAAGCTGCGGGCCAGCAGGTCAGCCCCCGCCTTGCTGGCCGCGTAAGGGCTGTTGGGTTTCAGCACAGACCCCTCGTGCGCGTACTCGCGGGGCGCCATGCTGCCATAGACTTCGTCGGTCCCGACGTAGAGGAACCGCCCGACGCGGCGCCGGCGCGCGGCTTCGAGCAGCGCGTAGGTGCCGAAGACATTGGTTTGCACGAAATCGCGGGCGTCGGCAATGCTCCGGTCCACGTGAGTCTCAGCTGCGAAGTGGACGACGGCATCGAAGGATTCCTGAAGGAGGCGATCTAACAGGTCAGAATCCGTCACGTCGCCGCGCACGAAGCGGTAGTTCGGCGCGGAGTCGACGTCGGCCAGATTTTCGAGGTTTCCGGCGTAAGTGAGCTTATCCAGATTCAGGATGAAGCTGTAAGGATGCGCCTGCAAATAGTAGCGGATGAAGTTTGATCCAATGAAGCCCGCACCACCCGTGACGAAGAGTCTCACTGTCGTCCGCTCCTGGAATCGAATACACCCATGCGGCGGCGTTCGCGGTCCGCCGCCACCGGCTCTGTGGAACGCAGGCGATCGCACCTGCTTTGCCGGCCCTCGACCTACAACTTATTGGCGCCGGTTTCTGCCACCAGCGTATTCGCACGCAGCAGCGAGTCGAAGGTGCCAGCGTCGGTCCACCACCCGCCCAGCATACTGTAGTTGAGCCGGCCGTCCGCGAGATAGTGGTTATTCACGTCGGTGATTTCAAGCTCGCCCCGGGCGGACGGCTTGAGCCGGCGGATGTACTCGAACACCCTGGCGTCGTACATGTAGATGCCCACCACCGCGTAGGACGACTTGGGATCCTTCGGTTTTTCCTCGATCCGCACGATGCGCTCGCCCTCGAACACCGGAACGCCAAAACGCTGCGGGTCCGAAACTTCCTTGAGGATGATATGCCCCCCGGCGCAGCCCGACTCTTCGAATTTCTTCCGGGCTGCGATGATGTTGGTTTCAATGATGTTGTCGCCGAGGATCACGCAGACCGGCTGCCGATCCGCGAAATGCTCGGAGAGGCGCAGGGCGTCGGCGATTCCGCCCTCCCCTTCCTGATAGGTGTAATTGATGTGCTTCAGCCCGAAGTCCTTGCCGTTGCCCAGCAGCCGAAGAAAGTCGCCCGCATTCTGCCCGCCCGTCACGAGCAGAATGTCGGTGATGCCGGCGTTCACCAGGGTCTGAATGGGGTAAAACACCATCGGACGGTCATAGATCGGCAGCAGGTGCTTGTTCGTCACCCGGGTGAGCGGAGACAGGCGGGACCCGATGCCGCCGGCGAGTATCACGCCCTTCATGGGTTGAACTCCTCGACCTAGTCTAGCGCTAACGCGGTGCCTGCGTGCAATCGGGCATCCGCGGAGTCGTTTCTGGACGAAAGGATCGCCTGAAGCTGGCGGCCGCGCGCCTCCCAGGAATTCTCCTCGGCAACCCGGCGGCGGCGGCGGCCCAGCTCGGCTGCACGCTCGGGCTGGTCGGACTCTCGAAGAGCCCGATCCGCTGCGCTGATGAACTCCTCCGGGGAGTCTGCCAGGTAACAAATGTCGCGGTAGGGCTCGAGCTCGGGGAGTCTCATCGACACCGTAGGCTTCCCGGCCGCGCAATGTTCGTAGAACTTGATGGGGTTGACCGCGAACGTGAGATCGTTGATTAGAAACGGGATCAGGCAAACGTCGAAAGCTCCGAGGTACTGAGGCAACTCCCGGTGAGGCTTCCAGCCCAGGAAATGAACATTCGGCAGTTTCGACAGTTCCGGCGCAGCGATCTGCGAAAGCCCGCCCACCACCACCAGCGATCCGTGCGCGTAACGGCCCGCCAACTCCGCGAACAGATTCAAGTCAAACCATGGCCCCACAGATCCAATGTACCCGAGAACCGGCCGCGGAAGTGAGCGCAGCTCAGGCGGGTCCAGCAGCGGCTTCCCGTCGTAATGACCGGGCGCCACTCCGTTGCGTACCAGATGAACGTTGGGGTTCAAGCGCCGGGCCTTCTGAGAGAGCGCTTCCGAAGTGGCAATCACGAAATCGCACCTTTCGAGCAATCGCTTCTCCAGTTCTGAGGCGATCCGCCGCGCTCTGCCCTGAAAAAAACCGGGGAAATCATCCATATAGTCATAACAAACGGTGGAAGCCGGGAAGTGATCGACCATCGGGGTCATCAAAGGGCTGCCGAGCCAAAGCACGTAGTCTTTGAATTTGAGCCGGGGAATCGCACGCCGCAGTTGCGGGGTGGCGGCCCACAGATTCAACCGGTTGAATTTCCTCATCAGCGCATACGGTACGGGGGTTAGGCAGTCCAGGGCCCACAAATTCTGATCGACCGCGTGCAGGCCGACGGCATGCTCGATATCTCTGCGAAACAGTCGGTCAAAAGAGTAATGAAAAACGCTGCAAAAGTCGACGTTCGCGTAGAGCACCCGTGACCAGCGCGCCAGCTGCCAGGCTATGGCTTGGGACCGGGAAAACACGCCCTTCTCGAGGTGCTCCGCTCCGAGATAGACAATATCCGGCGCACCCGAGGCTGATGAGACTCCAGTGTTCATTGGGCAGAACCCACGCGGCAGCGGCGGTCAGATTGGCGTCCAACGCCCCGACTTATACCTCAGAATACTCTAACTCAAGGAGTCGCGGAAGGGCAGCCTGCGGCGTCGAATTGGGGCGCAGCCTGGCCGCCGCCCGGAAACACCAAGAGTCAGGCCGCCCGGCGGACGGGCCCGGCAGCGCCTACAGGGCGGACTTTTCGACGATGAAATTTTCGAGCACCAGCGCGTCCATCTCGCTCTTCGAGAACGTGTTGAAGGCGTTGGCGGGAGTCGTGACGATGGGCTCGCCTTTGAGGTTGAAGGACGTGTTGAGCACCACCGGCAGGCCCGTGGCTTGGCCGAAGCGCTGGATCAGGTCGTAATACCGCGGGCTTTGATCGCGGAAGACCGTTTGGAGGCGTCCCGTCCCGTCCACGTGGGTGATGGCGGGCAGCTTCTGCTGCTGATCCGGCTTCACCGGAACCACGTAGAGCATGTATCGTGCCGGATAGTGTTGGGCGGCGTTGGGCAGATCGAAATAATCTTCCGCCCGCTCCGCCAGCACCGAGGGCGCGAAGGGACGATAGGGCTCCCGGAATTTGATCTTGGCGTTGACGATGTCTTTCATCTCCGGGTTTCCGGGATCGGCCAGAATGCTGCGGTGGCCGAGCGCACGCGGTCCCCACTCGAAACGGCCGTGGTACCAGCCCACCACCTTCCCGCCGCTCAGTCGATCCACCACGCGGTCCAGCAGCCGGTCCTCGTTCTCGAACACCTCGTAGGGAATGCGGCTCTCGTCGAGAAACGCCTTGATCTCGCCGCAGGAATAATGCCGCCCCCAGTAAGCGTGGTCCATGCGGAAGGTGCGCGGCTTGCCGAGCAGCGTGTTGTAGGCCCAAAGCGCCGCGCCCAGGGCGCCGCCGCCATCCCCGGCTGCCGGCTGCACGAAGATTTGCTCGAAGCCCGTCTCGCGCAGAACCCGGGTGTTGGCCACGCTGTTCAAGCCCACTCCGCCCGCGATGCAGAGCCTCTTGAGCCCGGTCAGGCGCTGGAGATTTTTGGCCATCCCCACCACCAGTTCCTCGGTGACCTTCTGGATGCTGGCCGCGATATCGGCGTAGTGCTGATTGATCCGGCACAACTCGTTGTAATTGGAAGGCTTGTCGCCAAAGTACCTGGGGTATCCGGTGTCGGCCGTGAAAAAATGGACTTCCGGCAGGCGCGGCTCCCCGAACAGCTCCACGAACCGGCCGCTGAAGGTCTTGTCGGTGGAGTGGTGAAAGCAGAAGTAATCCATATCCAACGCAAAAGACCCGTCGCTGTTCTGGCGCACAACCTTCCACACTTTGTCCAGGTAGCGGGGCTGCCCGTAGGGCGCCATGCCCATCACCTTGTACTCTCCCTCATTGACCTGGAACCCCAGGAAGGCCGTGAAGGCGCTGTAGAGCAGACCGACCGAGTGCGGGAAATCCATCTGTTTGAGCAGCTTGATCTCGGTGCCCTTGCCGACGCCGTAGGTGGCCGTAATCCACTCGCCCACCCCGTCCACGGTGAGGATGGCCGATTCGTCGAAAGGCGAGCACAGATACGCGCTGGCGGCATGCGAAAGGTGATGGTCTGAGAATAAAATCTTGTCCTGCGAGACGCCGATCTCGCTCTCGATGGTGCTCCCCACCCAGAGTTTGTCCGTCAGCCAGGTGATCATCGACTCGCGAAAGACCTTCCAGGCCTTGGGGTAGGCCTGCAGCGAGCTGGCCAGGATGCGGTCGAGCTTGCGGAAGGGCTTCTCGAAATAAACCACGTAATCGAGGTCCTGGCCCTTGATGCCGCCCTCTTCGAGGCAGTAGTTGATGGCGTTTTTGGGGAACTCGTAGTCGTGCTTGATGCGGGAAAACCGCTCCTCTTCGGCGGCGGCGATCAGCTGGCCGTCGCGCAGGAGCACGGCTGCGGCGTCGTGGTAGTAACAGGAAATCCCTAAAATGTCCACAGTTTCACTGCCTCTTGGCCCACTGCATGTCCATGGGTTCTTCGGGATAATCGAGC
>DATJAQ010000103.1:0-9175 GCA_035516075.1 Terriglobia bacterium
CCGGGTCGGCCTCGCCCGGCGGCAAAGCGATCTGGTACCGCAGTTCCTGCCTTGGAATGTGCGAGCGCGCGCCGGCCGCTTTGATGTCGATCGCCGGTGAGCGGCGCGGCGAAAGGGTGTTTGCCCCGGCGAGCGCGGCGGGTGTTATCCACCCCATACGCGCCTGAATGGCGTGCAGCACGGGCAGCAGCAGATGGCGCTGCGCCCCCGCCCCGTGGTTGCCGAGCGCAGCGTGACCGTCGCGGTCGGCGCTCCGCGGGCCGCCTCGCCAGCCCGATTCCGGCTCGCCGAGGACGGAATCGACCGCTTGCCTCTCCTCGGGAGCCGGCTCGCCGTGATTCAAGTGGAGGTCCACCGCGTTCCTCGTCAGCCTCAACGCCCCGAGACTACCGCGAGCGCGCCGGGCGGGACGGCTGCGCCTGCTACACCCGGCCGGCCACCGCATTGGGCACGCGCAATCTCTCAATGCGAATGGCGGTGGCTTTGAACTCCGCCGTGCCGGACTTCGGGTCCGTGGCGTCGATGGTGAGCAGGTTCGTGGCCACCTGGTCCGGGAAATGAATGCTCAAAAACGCCAGGCCCGGCCGCAGCGAGTCGTCCAGGTGAACCGGCGCCTCCGCCGAGCCGCGGCGCGAGCTCACGCGCACGCGCTCTCCGTCGCTTACGCCGTAACGCTCGCCGTCCTCGGGCGAAAGGCCCAGCATTTCCGGCGCGCGCAAGGGCGACGTGTAGCGCGACGTCTGCACTCCGGTGTTGAACGACTCCAGGTGCCGCCCGGTGGTGAGCCGCAGCGGGAACTCTTCGTCCAGCGCATCGACGGGCGGATCGAACTCCACCACGCTGAACTGCGCCCGCGGCCCGACGATGGGCTCCTGCCAAAGGCGGCCGTGGAGAAAGATCTCGCCCGGATGCGATTCGTCGTAGCAGGGCCACTGAATGCCGCCCAGAGCCTCCAGGCGGGCGTAGCTCATGCCGGCGTGCATGGGGCTCAACCGCCTCACTTCGTTCCAGACCTCTTCCGCGCCCGGCTGGCCCCAATCGTGCCCCAACCGCCTCGCCAGTTCACACACAATCTCCATATCGTCCCGCGCCCCGGCCGGGGGGTCCAGGGCCTTGCGCACCCGTTGCACGCGGCGTTCGCTGCTGGTCACCGTCCCTTCGGTTTCACACCATCCGGCCGCGGCGGGCAGCACCACGTCCGCGAGCTGGGCCGTGGGCGTGAGCAGAATGTCCTGCACCACCAGGCATTCGAGCCCCTTCAGCAGGCGCTCGCTGCGGTTCTGGTCCGCCTCCGAATGCAGCGGATTTTCGCCGATCACGTAAAGCGCCCGCAGCTTCCCCTCCTCCATGGCGCGGAACATGCCGCTCAGGTGCCAGCCGCGCTTCGGCGGGATCTTCGCCCCCCAGGCGCGCTCGAACTTGGCGCGCAGCTCGTCGTTCTCCACGTGCTGAAAGCCGGGCAGGCGGTCGGGCAGCGCGCCCATGTCGCCGCCGCCCTGCACGTTGTTCTGGCCGCGCAGCGGATTCACCCCGGAGCCGTAACGGCCCACCTGCCCCGTGAGGAGCGCCAGGTTGATCAGGGCGAGCACGTTGTCCACCGCGTTATGGTGCTCGGTGATGCCCAGGGTCCAGCAGAGCTGGGCGCGATCGGCGCGCGCGTAAGCGTGGGCGAATTCCTTGATCACCCCGGCCGGCACGCCGGTGATCTTCTCCGCGTGCTCCAGGGTATAGGGCTCAACCGACTCGCGGTAAACCTCAAAGGCCGAGGTGGCGTTCTCGATGAAGCGCCGGTTCTCGAGGCCGGCGGCGATAATCTCCCGCCCCACGGCATTGGCCAGCGCAATGTCGGACCCCACGTCGAGGCCCAGCCACACGTCCGCCCAGCGCGCCGAGCTGGTGCGCCGCGGATCGACCACGTAGAGCTTGGCGCCGCGGTGCACCCCCTTCAGCAAATGGTGAAAATAGATGGGGTGAGTCTCGCGCGCGTTCGACCCCCAGAGAATAATGAGGTCGGTCTCCTCAATCTCGCGGTACGAGCTGGTGCCGCCGCCCGCCCCGAATACCGCCGCCAGACCGGCGACGCTGGGGGCGTGTCAAGTGCGGTTGCAACTGTCGATGTTGTTGCTCCCCAGCACCGCGCGGGCGAACTTCTGGGCCAGAAAGTTCAGTTCGTTGGTGGTCTTCGAGCAACTGAACATGCCGAACGCCTGCGGCCCGAAATTCTCCTGGACGCGGCGAAACCCGCCGGCGGCGCGGTCCAAAGCTTCGTCCCAGGTGGCGGGACGGAGCTCGCCCTTTTCGCGCACCAGCGGTGTGGTGAGGCGCTCTTTCGCCGGATTGGCCATCCGTCATCCTCCAAGCCCATTGAAGCGTCCGCGGCGCGATTCGTTGCTCCGCGATTGCTCAATGGGCGCGAAACCGCTCGCCGCCCGCCGCCGGAACCGAATTTCCCGGCAGAGCCGTACCATACACCTCCGCGCGCCCGCGTGCAATGGGACCGCTTGTATACGAACCCCGGCGGTTCTCCCTCGTCAGGCTCGCAGGCCGGCTATAAGATGGAGTCATGCCGCGCCGTTCTGCTGCGAAGCGCCCCAGCGCATTTTCGAATGTGTCCGGCCTCGCCCCTTACGCGATGCGCGTGGAGCAGACGCAGGGGCGGCGCTACCGGGAAGCCGCGCATCCCTATCGCAACGAGTTCGTGCGCGACCGCGACCGCATCATTCACTCGCGCGCCTTCCGCCGCCTGGAAGACAAGACGCAGGTTTTCTCGCGCCGTTATTCGGACCATTTCCGCACCCGCCTGACGCACACCCTCGAGGTCACCCAGATCAGCCGCACCGTGGCCGCGGCCCTGGGCTTGAACCTGGACCTGGTGGAAGCGCTGGCCCTGGTCCACGACGTGGGCCATCCGCCCTTCGGCCACACCGGCGAGGCCGCGCTCGACCGCCTCATGCAGCGCTACGGCGAGCGCTTCGACCACAACCTGCACGCGCTGCGCATCGTGGAGCGCTTCGAGCAGAAGTACGTGGCCTTTCCGGGGCTCAATCTCACCTTCGAGGTGCGCGAGGGCATCATCAAGCACTCGCGCGACTACGACCCCGTCCTCCATCCCGAGCTCGCCGAATACCGCCTGGCGGAGCTTCCGCCCCTTGAAGCGCAGCTCATCGACCTTGCCGACGAGATCGCCTACAACACCGCCGACCTCGACGACGGCTACGAGGCCAAGCTGCTGCCGCTCGATTTGATCCGCGAGGGGGTGCCGCTGTTCGAGCGCTTCTATCGCCCCGTCGGGCGCCGCCACCCCGGCGCTCCCGAGAAGCTGCGCTTCAACGAGGCCTTGAAGAGCCTCCTCGACGCCCTCGCCACCGGCCTCATCGAGGCCACCCGGGCGCGCCTCGGCCGACACGGCGTACGCTCGGTGGCGGAGGTGAGGGCGGCGGGCGCGCGCCTGGCGGGCTTCAGCGCGGCCACGGCTGAGCAAAACGAGCGCGTGAAGGAATTCCTGCACCGCGAGCTCTATCAGCACCCGAGCGTAGGCCGCGAGCGCCGGGGCATCGACCGCCTGATTGAAGGGCTCTTTGATTTCTATTGCGGCCATCCCCGGCGGCTGCCGCCCTTCTACTTCGCCCAGACCCGCGAGGAGCCGCCTCACCGGATCGTCTGCGACTACATCGCCGGCATGACGGACAACTACCTGCGCGAGCAGTGGGCCCGCCACGTCGGGCGCTAGTGGCATGTCTCTGAAGGCGTCCGACGGAAAGGTCAGCGCGGGCGGAGCCGCAAACCGCCTTCCTCCGAACAGGCCTCGAGCGTCAAGCCATTTAAGAATGTAACTTTCGGGTAAGTCGTTGCGCGCCGATGCCGACAAGCGTATATTACCCGAACGGCAGGGGAGGCCTTCCCTACCTTTTCCGAAGCCTCGACCGGCGCCCGCTGACCGGGGTTTGGGGAAATCTCACCGGCGGAGCGTGCGTATGATGAGAAGTGCGCTGCTATCATTCGTCGTTTTCCTCGGAGTTTGCCTCGGCAGTTGGGCCCAAGATACCGCGAGCATCGTCGGCACGGTGAAGGACTCGTCCGGTGGCGTTATTGCGGCCGCCCGAGTGACGGTGTCGAATCCCGAAAAGGGTTTCACCCGCGAGCTCGTGAGCAACAGTGTGGGAGAATATTCCGCTCAGATCATTCCCATCGGAAACTACGTCGTCACCGCCCAGGTGCCGGGATTCCACACCCTGGTGCGCTCGGGCATTACGGTCGGGGTGGGACAGGTGCTGCGCGTTGACCTGACGATGGCGGTGGGCCAAGCCACCCAGGAGGTGACCGTGAGCGGCTCCGCGGCCAAGGTTGAAACGGAAACCGCCGCCATCTCGGGAGTCATCACGGGAACACAAATCGCCAATCTCGACCTCAACGGGCGCAACTTCGTCACCCTGGCGCTGCTGGTTCCCGGCGCCGTGCCTGACGACGGCCTCGACACGTCGCATGTGGGCGTGCTCGGCAACAACAATATTTCGTTTAACGGCGGCCGCATGGAGTACAACAATTGGGAGATCGATGGCGGCAACAACACCGATGAGGGGTCCTCCGGCACCTTCAATACTTACCCGAATCTCGACACCATCGCCGAATTCCGCATTTCCACCTCCAACTACGGCGCGGAAATGGGCAAACACGCGGGAGCCACCATCGAGGTGGCCACCAAATCGGGCACCAAGGACTTCCACGGCGACGCCTTCGAGTATGTGCGCAACGACAAGTTCGACGCCAACCCGTGGGACATCAATCGAGCCTCAATCGGCAGCGTGGCGCCCAAGAGCGATCTGAAGTGGAACGATTTCGGCTACACCCTGGGAGGCCCATTCTACATTCCCGGCCATTACAATTCGGACAAGTCGAAGACCTTCTTCTTCTGGTCGGAAGACTGGCGGCGGTATCGCGAAGGTCAGACCGTGGGTGCGGGTGTGCCCTCGACCCTGATGAGACAGGGTAACTTCAGCGAATGTGACCCCTCGTCCTCCAACTACAACCTGGTGGTGGCCTCCGGCTGCACCATCCCCACAAACCCGGACACCGGTAATCCTTATCCCGGCGACACGGTGCCCATCGATCCGAACGCCGGTGCGCTGCTCAATGGCCTGGTGCCCTTGCCGAACAGCGGCCCCATCGGCTACGTCGTGTCGTCCGCCTCCGCCACCAACTGGCGGCAAGAGCAGATTCGGGTTGACCAAAACGTCGGCGACAAGACGCAGCTCTTCGTGCGCTGGACCCAGGATGCCTGGGACACCATCGCGATTCCGGCCCTGTGGACGTCTTCAAATTCCGACACCATCAAGACGCCCTTCCTCGGACCGGGCAAGAGCAGCGTGATTCATTTCACCCACACCTTCAAGCCCAGCCTGATGAACGAGTTTGTGGTGAGCTACTCGGTGGACCACATATTGCTCTACAACGAGGCGGGCTCGTCTTCACCCGCCCAATCCATCGATAAGCCTTCGAGCTGGACGGTGAAGAACCTGTTTTCGGCCAACGCCTCGAACCCGCTGCTGCCTTCCATCTCCATCGGTGGCGGCACACCCTTCGGATACACGGCCGACGCCGGAAACCATCCCTGGTTCAACTCCAATCCGATCGTCGACTTCAAGGAAAACGTCGCCTGGATGCTGGGCAGTCACGCGCTGAAATTCGGCGTCTTCTTCCAGGACTATCACAAGAACGAGCAGTTCGGCGCCAATACCCAGGGTTTTTTCTCCTTTAGCGACGGCAGCCCGATTTCCACCGGCAACGCGCTGGCCGATATGTATCTCGGCCGCATCGCCTCCTATCAGGAAGGCACTATTAGTATGAACGGCGCCGCGATCGGCGGCTATCCGAAGGGGCATTGGGCCGGGCACGAGGCGGAGCCTTACCTTCAAGACGATTGGAAGGTGACGAACAAGCTGACCCTGAACCTGGGACTGCGCTACTACTACTTCCAGCCCTTTCACGACGTGTCCGCCACCAATATCGACTCCGCCTTCGTTCCCAGCGACTACAATCCGGCCGCGCAGGCGCAATTGGTGAACGATCCCGTGCTGGGTCCGGTGCTGGTGCCGGGCACCGGATACAACTACACCGTGTACGGCAACGGCCTCTACGCTTGCGGCACGCACGGCGTGCCCAAGGGCTGCTACTTCGGTTCCAAGAACAATTTCGCCCCGCGCTTCGGTTTTGCTTACGACCCGTTCGGCACCGGCAAGACCTCCATCCGGGGCGGGTATGGCATTTACTATGAAATGGGCAACGGCAACGAGACCAACGCCGAGGGCGGCGAGGGCAATCCGCCCGTCTCCCTGGGGCCGACCGCCTTCAATCTGGTGGGTTACAGCTCCATCCAGCCCATCGACTCGCCCTCCCAGGAGCCCATCAGTCCCGGCGGATTCACGGCCATTCCCCTGCACCAGAAGTGGCCCAGCGTGCAACAGTTCAGCCTCGGAATCCAGCACGAGTTTCCGGGCAGCAACATTGTGAGTTTGAGTTATGTCGGCAGCCTCGGGCGCCACCTGGCGACGTCGCGCAACCTCGACCAGGTCCCGCTGGGCGGCGGGACCGTGAACGTCCCCTCGCTCGCCAATACGGTGGGCTGCGACGCCCAGGGTAACTGCGATGTTGAGGCTTCGCTGATCGGCCCGGGCGGCAACCCGGCGGTGTTCTTCGCTCCCTATCGCAGTTTCACCGGGATCACCGGCAAGCAAAACACGGCGGTCTCGAGCTACAACTCCTTGCAGTTCTCCTGGCGTCACGACGTGGGACACGGCCTCACTTTCGAGGCCGCCTATACGTGGTCGCACGCCATCGACGATTCGACCTCCACTTATTTCTCGACGGGCGTCGATGACAATTTCGACCTGTCGCGCTGGAAGGCGACTTCAGACCTGAACCGCGCGCAAGTGGTGGAAATGAGCTATGTGTACGAGCTGCCCTTCTTCAAGCATTCCAGCCGCGCCGTGACGCGGCAGGCGCTGGGCGGTTGGACGTTCAGCGGTATCGCCAGCTTCTACACCGGCGAGCCCGTGGACTTTGGCTGCGGGCTGACCGATCCGGATAGCGGCCTCGGCTACGCCACCGGCATCGGCGGCGGCGTGCGCTGCAATTCTCTCGGCCCGGTGAATATCAAGAAAGGGGTCTACGACGATCCCACCTACGGTCCCACGCCCACTTGGATTGATCCTTCGGTGGTGGGCCAGGTGACCCTGGCGCAATTGCGCGCCGACGGCGAGCCCGGCATGTTCGGCTATATGGGACGCAACCCGCTGACCGGCCCGGGCGTGAACAATTGGGATCTGGCGCTGCTCAAGGACTTCGAGGCGCCCTGGTTCAAGGGCGAGCACTCCCGCCTTCAGTTCCGATGGGAGACCTTCAACACGTTCAATCACACCCAATACGGCGGCGTTAACATCGGGTGCAGCGGCCTCACCCCGGCCGGCGCCCCCTGCACGGGTCCGAACAACATCGGCAACGGCGAAATCGGTTACGCGCGGTCGCCCCGCATCATGCAATTGGGGATGAAGTTCATCTTCTGAAGCTTGTCTTGCGGGCTCCGGACATCCCCATTGAGAGCCAACCCGCCCGTATGAGATCCACGGCGGGGCGACGATAAATCGGCCAATCGGAGACAGTTCTTGCGGTTGCGGGGCGGTGAACGAAACTGCATAGAGCCGAAGCCTGCCCGGCACAAACTCCACTGAAGAGCTGGTTAGGTCTTGGGACACCCACGACCTCGCGGCCCAAGAGCCTTCGAGTCTCTGGAAGACCAGGCTTCGCGCTACCGGCTCCGGCATCAGTACGTAACCGATGATGCTGAAGCCCAGCTCGGCTCGCAGGGTGCCGGGCGTCCGGGTGAATCCGTCCGCTGCGCTCAGGACAGGTTTTCAGCTTGAAGCGGTCGGAGTCAAGAGCACGGGCGCGCCGGTAGACGCCGGCCGTCAGGTAATGAAGGTGGTTCTGGCCGTAATCGTGGCGCAGCCGGGGCACGCGGACATTCTAACTCGTTGCGGGTGGCGGATAGATCTTCCAGGATGTTTGCGCCAACCGGCCGTATGGTATCATCATATACGGCGGGTATGGGCCTTCTGGACGAATATGTCGCCGGAGTCGAAGGCTTCGACTGGGATGCCGGGAATTCCGACAAGAACTGGTCCAAGCACACGGTGCGGCAGAGTGAGGCCGAGCAAGTCTTGTTAAACCGGCCTCTTCTGTTGGCGGCGGACGTGAAGCACTCCCGGCAGGAGCCCCGGTTTTTTACCCTGGGGCACACCGACTCGGGGCGCCGCCTGGCCGTGGTTTTCACGGTTCGTGCCCGGCGCGTTCGCGTGATCTCGGCGAGGCCGATGAGCGGAAGGGAGCGGCGAGTGTATGCCAAGGCGCAAACCGAGCTTGAAGACGATTCCTGAATTTCGATCGGAAGCCGAGGAGCGGCGCTTCTGGGAAACGCACGATTCCACCGCGTACGTGGACTGGTCTAAGGCGCGCTTCGTCAAGTTTCCCAACCTGAAGCTTTCCACCGAGACGATCTCGCTGCGGCTTCCGGCGCCGCTGCTGGCGGACCTTAAAGCGCTGGCCAACAAGCGCGACGTGCCTTACCAGTCGCTCCTGAAGGTGTTTCTGGCGGACCGGGTGGCGGCGGAGTGGCGAGTGGCGGCAAACGGAGGGAAGCTATCCGGCGAGACTGCGCCCACAACCCGGCGGAGAAGGCTGTAAAGCACGTAGTTGTCCGTAGGTTTACACCTACGGCTATCCACGGGCTGGCCCCTCGCGGTGCCGGATATGCCTTACCGTCTATCCCCCGCTTACGAGCGGCGCACCACCGCTCGCCTTCTATCTCTCAAAGAGCCGGGATGCGGCGGCTGCCAAGCGATTTTTCGCTAAGATCTTGGCAGCGGCGAATCATCCTCGCCCGCGCGTCATCAACGTGGACGGTAATCCCTCATATCCCCACGCGGTGAGCAGACTAAAGCAGGAGGGGAGGCTGGGCCGGCGCTGCCGGTGCCGGACCGCCCCCTACCTGAATAACATCATCGAGCAAGACCATCGAGCCCTCAAACGACGGATCAACGCCAAGCAAGGCTTCCGATCGTTGGAGGGAGCCCGACGAACCATCCCAGGCTATGAAGCGGTACACATGATTCGGAAAGGTCAA
>DATJAQ010000104.1:0-14629 GCA_035516075.1 Terriglobia bacterium
TTCTCCAGGTGGGAGGCGTCGAGATCTTCAACCCGGCCGCCTTTTCTGTGAACACGCCGGGCACCTTCGGAAACGTCAAACGCAACCAGTTTTACGGGCCGTCCTTCAAAGCGCTCGACTTTTCGGTGATCAAGAACATCCCGATTACCGAAAAGTTGAAGGCGCAGTTTCGGGTTGAGATCTTCAACATCTTCAACATCCTGAACCTGGCCCCGCCTGATGCGGGTGCCAGTGACGGCTCCGCCTTCGGCCTCAGCAGCAGCACCCTGGCCACTTACAACGGCGCGCCGGGGATCGGCTCCGGCGAGCCCGTTAACGTGCAATTGGCGCTTAAGTTGATCTTTTGAGCCGCCGCCGTGAACTTCACGGGATGTTGGACGCGGGTGGCGACAAGACTGCGCTTCAGGTCGCCGCGCCTTGCGGTAGCGGCAATCGACGCGCGGGCGCGCAACAGGTGTTGAAGCTTAAAGAGCGCTGCTAATAGCGGCTTGGCGCCCTGACGTCGTCAGAGCCCAGGCGCCAGCCAGGGGTTGGCCGGCGCATCATCTCGTAGGCGGCTCCCGCCTGGAATGATGGACCTGAACCTTGGCGGCGAACCGGCGCCCGGCGGCTTGGTTTGGGCGATCTGTTGCTCGGTCCGGGCGACGAGCCGGGACCACACGGAGTCGGGGTGGGGATCGAAAACCAGGTTGGCGTTAGCCTCGAAAATCCACCAGCCACCCAGCCTCACTTCGTTCTCCAGTTGGCCGGCGTCCCAGCCGCAGTAACCCACATAGACCCGCAAGTCGCCGGTGCCTGAGCTGGCGGCCAGAGCTTTTTCGAGCGACGGTTTGGACGAAACCAGATAAACGTCACCGACGACGGAGGTGGCCTCATCGGGTTTCTTCGGCGATCTGAGCAACGCCAGCACACCATCGAGCTCGACCGGCCCGCCGATGTAGATTGGATCGGCCCCGCGCTTCGCCGTGTTCACATCCTTGAGGACGCGGGAAATAGACGCTTGAGTAGGCCGGTTGATCGTCAGACCGACGGTGCCGTGCCGGTCGTACTGAATCAGCAGCACGACCGACTCCGCAAAAGTCGGGTCGCCCAGGCCGCGGGACGAGACCAGCAATTTGCCGACGCCCAGGTCCCCGGTGTTTGTGGATTGGCCTCGAGCGAGGGCCGTCCCACACAAGGCCGCCGCAGCCGCCAGCGCCACCGAACCCCAGAGCCTTATCATCACGCCACCAGCCTCCTTTGATGCAGCAGGGGCCGGGCGTGTAGCGCCCCGCCACCCGCCGTCACCCGGATTGTGGAAGCGTCAGCTCGGGCGCGGCCACCCGCCTGATTACGGATCGAAGCTTGAAGATTCAAGATCGAAAAGCGCCCGGTCATCGTCTGATGGCAGATCGAAGATTGAAGAATCAAGATTGAAAAGCGGCGGTAAACAGGCGGCGAGCGCGCGCACTGGCAAAGCCTGGCAGGGGTTTAGGCGCAGGCCTCCGCAGCACGGCGCCCGCCGGCCGCTTCGCCCGGACTGCGTCGACACGCCTCGCGCTCCACGCTTCGGGGTCAGAGAGCCTGGCGGCGCTCAGCCGCGGCGAGGCGCCGGCGCGCGGCGATGAGCCCGAGCAATCCCGTGCCGAGCAGGACCCAGGCTCCTGGCTCGGGGGTTGACGGGGCAGGGCTTTCGGAATCCGCAAGGAGCGGGCTCGGGTGGCGCTTTTTCCCGCCGGTGTCGCCCACCGGGTGGCCCATCGGGTCGATTCCTCCAGTTCCCGGCGGCGCGACAGACGTCGCGCCGGTGAGATCCGCAACCACCGGCGAAACGTCAAAATTGGAATCAGTCGCACGCGCCGAGGCGCCGCAGCCCACCTGAAGCGGCAGGGGCGGCGGAAGCCGCTTCTTGGAGGCGGTACTGCCCACGGGGTTGCCCGTCGGTTCCGGCCCTCCGCACGGATCGCCCAAACCGGCGGAAATCGCTGGGTTCGCGAATTCGAAAACGCTCGCACGGGCTTCAGGACGGGAGGTGGTTGGAATAGCATCCGGGTTGAACGAGCCGAATGGAAAGGCTGAGGCTTCAGCCCCAATTACTGGAACAGTGCCGCCGGGTTCGGCCTGGAGATCTATCGGCGAGCCAGCCAAAAGTAAGTACGTAAACGCTGTGACGACAAACAAACCTTCGGAGTGTCGCACGGATCCCTCCCCACGTATGCGAAACCAGCCGGGGCTCCCCCGCCCAGGCCGTTGTAGTTCCCGTAAAATCGAAGCCGAGCGGGCGAATGGTTAGCGCGCCAGCCGTCCGCGCCGAACCCGGCACCTAACGTGAGGCCTTCTGCCAGCCCACCAGCGCCGAGGGTATACCAACCTGTGCAACTCCGTCAACCGCTGACCCTCACGCGTCCGGCGGCGGTGCCGGGCCGGACGTTGGCGAAAGCAAGATGCTATGATGGCCTGCGGAGGCCGGATCGATGAATCTCTCTCAGTTCAGGAACGAGCCCTTAAGCGATTTCAAGAGCAATTCCGGGCACTTCCGGAAGATGCAAGAGGCCGTTGAGGAAGTCCGCAAGGAGCTCGGGCTGCGGTACGACCTGGTGATTGGCGGCGAGCGCATTGCGACGGCGGACAAGCTGGTGTCCTATAATCCTGCGCAGAAGGAACAGGTGGTGGGCAGCTTTTCCAAGGCAAGCCTCGACCTGGCGGAGCGCGCGGTGCGCGCCGCCGACCAGGCGTTCAGGAGCTGGAGCCGCACCGCGGCGCAGGACCGCATTCAACTGCTGCTCGAGGCCGCCCGCAGGCTGCGCGGGCGCAAGTACTACTACGCCGCCTGGATGGTGTTCGAAGTGGGCAAATCGTGGGCGGAAGCGGACGCGGATGTGGCGGAGTCGATCGATTTTTGCGAATACTACAGCCGCGAAATGCTGCGCCTCGACCAGCCGCCTCCCCTCGCGTCCGTGCCGGGCGAAAAAAACTACCTGCGCTACATTCCGCTGGGCGTCGGGATTGTGATTCCGCCCTGGAATTTCCCCATGGCCATTCTGGTGGGCATGACCACCGCCTCGATCGTGGCGGGCAACACCGTGGTGCTGAAGCCTTCCAGCGATTCCCCCGCCATTGCCTACAAATTCTTCGAGCTGCTCGAGCAGGCCGGGATGCCGCCTGGCGTCGTGAACTTTCTGCCCGGCTCGGGAGGGACCATTGGGGACTTCCTGGTGGCGCACCCTCGGACCCGTTACGTGGCATTCACCGGCTCAAAAGACGTCGGACTGCACATCAACGAGCTGGCCGCGAAACATCAGCCGGGCCAGATCTGGGTGAAGCGGGTGGTGGCGGAAATGGGCGGCAAGGATTCGATAGTGGTCGATAGCGAAACCGACCTCGAGGCCGCGGCGGACGGCGTGACGGCTGCGGCTTTCGGGTTTCAGGGGCAGAAGTGCTCGGCTTGCTCGCGCGCCATCGTGGTGGAGAAGGTTTACGACTCCTTCCTGGAAAAGCTCAAGGAGCGGGTGGAGAGGATCAAGGTGGGACCGCCGGCGGAGCCCGACACCACGATGGGGCCCGTGATCAACGCCAGCGCCCAGAAATCGATTCTGGAATACATCGAAGCGGGCAAGCGGGAAGGGCGCCTGATAACGGGTGGCGGGGTGACTTCGAGCGCGGGGCACTTCATCGAGCCCACCGTTATTGCCGATATACCTCCGGAGGGGAAAATCGCCCAGGAAGAGATCTTCGGCCCGGTGCTGGCGGTGATCAAGGCGAGAGACTTCGATGAGGCCCTCGACATTGCCAACAATACGGAGTACGGTCTGACGGGCGCCGTCTACACCCGCGACCGCCGGAAGCTCGATCGGTGCGCCGAGTCGTTTCACGTGGGCAACCTCTACCTGAACCGGAAGTGTACGGGGGCGCTGGTGGGCGTGCATCCGTTCGGCGGCTTCAATATGTCGGGAACGGACTCCAAAGCCGGCGGGCCCGACTACCTGCTGCTGTTCACGCAGGCCAAGACGGTGTCGGAAAAGATCGGGGCCTGAGCTGGGGCCGGCGGGCGCCCTGAAGGGAAGAGATGAAGCACACCAAAAACGAGGAGAGGCTGCGAAGCTGGCACGGGCGCTTGCAGGCGGAGCTGCTGCGGCTCGAATCACGCACCCGGTTGTCCGGCTGGGTGAGCGGGCTGGCCGCGGCGTTTCTGCTGGCCGGCGCTGCCAGCCTGCTGCTCCACCCGCAGTTCTGGAGGCAGGATGCGCTGCGATTCCAAGTGCCCCCCTCGGTCCTGTTCGTCACCCTAAGTCTGGTGGTGCTCGCCGTGCTCTATTTCGTCCGCCGCGAGCTTGAGATTCGCAAGCTGACTCTGGTGGCTTTAGACGCCAGAATGACGGCGGAGTCCGAACGCTCGGCGGGCATGATCGATGCGGTCACCCACGTCTTCAACCGCCGCTTTCTGCACGGCCTGGTGCAGGGCGAAATTGCGCGCGCCGAACGCAACCGGCGCCCGCTGACCCTCGCCATGTGCGATCTCGACCACTTCAAGGAAGTGAACGACCGCTACGGGCATCTGGTGGGCGACGAAGTCCTGGCCGAGACGGCCAACATCCTGAAATCGTGCGTGCGCGGCTCGGATTACGTGGTGCGCTACGGCGGCGACGAGTTCTTGCTGGTGCTCTCGGAAACCGACGAAGCGGGTGGCCGGGCGGTGCTGGCCAGGGTTCGCGAGAAGATCGCAGAGTGGGACCGGCGGCGCGAGCTGGGCATCTCGCTCAGCCTCGGCCTCTACGTCCATCAGCCGGGCCAGTCGGCGGAGAAGGACATCGCCGAGGTGGACGCGCAGTTGTACGCCGAGAAGCACCCGGCCCGCGAGGTGGCCGAACCGCATTAGGGCCGCACCTCGCCGGGCGGGGGGGTGTCAGTTCACCCGGCAAGCCTCGGTGGCACGGTCGAGCGCCTCACCCAGCTTCGCGGCCTGTTGGCGGGCGCGCTTGAGGTTGTGCTCGACGAGCGCCTCACGTATTCCGGGAAGCGTTTCGGCGTCGTAGCTCGGGAGCGGCGCATAAATCAGGTGGCGAAACCAGGGGCGGCCCGGAATCCCTTCCGGATTGAGCAGCGCCCGCTCCTCCGACATCAATCCGTTGTTGAGCGCCGCGTCGGCTAGCCTCGACGCATTCTCTCCTGCATTTTCTTGAATTGTTCGACGTGCCTCGATGCGGGCGCTGAGGGCCGCGGCGGCATCGTGCCAGCGTTGACAGCGTTGGAGGAGCGGCGCGATCTCGTCCCCCGTGAACTCCGGCGGCGCGATGGCGCGCAGGCCCTTCAAGTAGGCGGCAATTTCCGTAGCGTAGGCCGGGTAGTCGAGAGGCACGAAATCGGCGTCCGCAAAGCGCAGCGCCAGCAACCCCCAAAGGCGGCTCATGGCGGCGTGATACCGGAAGCCCGGGTCGCCGAACTTCTTCATCCAGTCGAAGTCGTCGTAAAGCGAGTGGTATACGCCGTAGGGCCCGTCGAAGGCCATGTCGGCCGAAGGCACGCCGTCGTGCTGGAGAAACACCATGAAGTCCGACCCGCCGCCCAGAATGCCGTACGGCAGTCCGCCTCCGCCCGCTCCGGGCACGGAGTAACTTCGGATATTGAGCGCTTCCCGCTCGTTCGCCCAGCGCTCGTAGAGCGTCTGGCCGGTGGCGGGATCGCGAACGGCCGCGGCCGCTTCCGACGCCGCGCGCACGAGCGCGGGCACGAGACTCATGGAGAGCACGCGCCCGCTGGTGGCCGAATCCACATTCAGGCACACCACGCCGTTCTTAGTCAGCTCGGGTTCGAACTGCTCGCCCCACTCGGTGGAGCCCGTCAGGGTGTATTCCTCGGCGTCCCAGCTCCCGAACACCAGCGTGCGCCGCGGCCGGAATCCCCCGCGTACGAGCCTGCCGAACGCGCGCGCCGTCTCGAGCATGGCCGCCGTCCCACTCGCCGGGTCCACGGCGCCGTACACCCAGGCGTCGTGGTGGTTGGAGAGAATCACCTGCTTGTCCGGCTCCGTGCTGCCCGGGATCTTCCCGATCACGTCCCAGATGGGAGTCACCCGGTTTTCCATCTCGAGGTCCAGGTGAACCTCGGCGGCGCCGTCGCCGATGTGATACGGGAGGGCCAACCCGCCTTGCCACTGGGCGGGAGCCGGAGGCCCGGCCAGGCGGCTCAGGATCTCGCGAGCGTCCAGCGCTGAAAGCGGAGCCATGGGAATTTTCGGCAGGATTCTGGACTCGGCCTCGGGGATGCGCCGCGCGCCGGGGGTGGAAGCCCAGCCGGGCGTGAGGGGATCGCCGGGCACGAGGAAGTCGTACACTACCGCGCCGCGCTGGACGTGGGCGAGCGGCCCCCACGGGCCCTCCGGGTACACGGCGCCTTGCCGGGCGCCGTCGTCGGCCGGATCGGAATACACCAGCACTCCGGCGGCGCCGCGCTTCTCCGCTTCCAGGCTTTTGCCGCCGCGGTAGCCGTGAAAATAGCGCACCAACACCACGCGGCCTCGCACGCTGACGCCGAGCCCGGCGAGCGTCTCATAGTCCTCCGCGGTGCCGTAGTTCGCGTAAATCACCGGCCCCGTGAGGTCCGCCGAGGGCGAGTAGCCGTTCCACGGGACGTGCGCCAGCGGATCGCGGACCGCGCTGGCCCTGTCGCCGCGAATGGGCGGTTCGGGATTCGCCAGCGTGACGCGCGCGGGCGCCGTGACTTCTACGCCGATCTTTTTCGGATAGGAGAGGAGCACTTTGTACTCGACGATCTCCGTCTCGAGTCCATCGCGGCGGAACTCGCCGGCAATGAATTGGCTTACGCGGTGGTCTCCGGGCGTCCCGGCCACGTGGGGCTCGGAGGTGAGGCGGCGCAGGTAGCGGGCGCACTGGGCGGGCTTCGGCAATTTTAGGTAGCGCTGCTCCCAGCGATGCTCGTTGCGGAAGGTCGCAGGGCTGAAGCCGAATGGAACGCCGGAACCCGCGCCGGCGTTAGCCCCCGTGTTGCCAGGCGGGGTCTGTGCGAACGCAGGATGTGGTTGGGGCGCCGCGGATTGACGGGCAGGTTGTAGTGTTGGCATCAAGAGCGCGACAACCGCGAGGAGGGATAGGGGCGCGATTTTTCCGGGCAAGATCAACGTTGCAACTCCGCAGGCTCAGCGAAATTACGCGTGAGGCTTTCAAGGTGTCAAGTGAGGAGCAATCAGCTCCAGCAGTTCTCGTGCATTAATAATCTTGGTGGATTTCCAGAATCGGGGAAAGTGGCGCTTGTTTCCTGTCACCAGGTAATCCGCGCGGCCCTCCTCCGCACACTCCAGAAAGACGTTGTCGTCGGGGTCGAGGGTCACCTCAAGCCGGCGCGACGGCGTCGTGATCACGGCGCGGCTCGTCATAAGGTCGAGAATTTCGGCGGCGCGCAAGGCGGAGATTTTGAGCTGGGGCCGGCTGAGAACCGCGATGTATTCCTCCACGATTGCGGGTGACACGTAGAGACGTGCCGGATGGGACAGTGCGAACACAAGCGCCACGCGTTCCAGACCCTCGGGTTTCAGCACCGCCGACACCACCACGTTGGTGTCAAGAACCAGCTTCAGCGCCAGCATGCTTCGCCCGTTTCTCCCGGCGGGTCTTTCGAATTAAAGCATCGATCTGCCGGGCCGTCAGGCGGTCCGTGCCATGGCGCCTGGATTCCTCGCCCAGGACGCGCAGAATCTCGGGCTCGGGGGCTGCCAGGCGGACGTAGTCCGCCACGCTGAGGATTATTGCCTTCGGTGAGCCGCGTTTTTCAACGACAAAGGAACGGCGCTCCCGTTCGACCCGATCCAGGATACGTCCGAATTGGCTGCGGGCTCTAAGGGCGGACACCACGATCGCCAACGAGCCGGCTTTCTTTCGAAGCGGCATGAGCGTCTCCTGTCAATTCATCAGTTCAACTCAGTAAACTGTACAGTTCGTCAGCCGCGGAGTCAAGCGGGCCGAGGCCTTTTGAAGCTTGAGAATGCCGGCAGGTTTACACCGCGCGGCGCAAGCAGCCCTTGAGCCCCACCCGAAAACCGACTAGCATGAAGTTTCGGCTTTCAACGCAGCCGCTCGGCGGCTGGAGGGGTCCGGTGAAAAACAGAGCATCCAGGCTGGCGGTGGTTTTAAGCTTTGTGGTTCTGGCGTCCACGCTCATGGCCTTCCGGTCAGGACGCGTGGCGGAGGGTGCGTCGTGCGCGCGCGTGCCGGCGCTAAGCTGCTGGCAGAAGGCCCTGGCACGCCCGGCGGCTGCCGTGACGGTGCCCGCGCAGGCCGGGACCCAGGACCCGCGACTCACCAAGGCTTATCGCTTCGAGCGCGGGCTTTGGGTGTACGTACACCTCGAAGGCCCGCCCGAAACCATCGGTTATCAGCACGGCTATCTGCTGGCGCCCGAGATTGCCGACGCCTTCAGCACCGTTCACTTGATCGATACTCATGGCAGCGAGAAGCCCTGGGGATTCTTCCGCGACGCCGCCCGCGACATGCTCTGGCCGCATATCAACGCCGAGTACCAGGCGGAGCTGAAGGGTATTCAGGAGGGCCTCGAGGCTCGCGGCGTGAAGATGGACCTGTGGGATGTTGTGGCGCTGAACGCGTTTGAGGAGCTGCCGGATTATTACGTACCCTGGTATAACGAGCAGCACAAGGTGGCGGGCGCCCCGCACATCAAGCCGGAAGGGAACTGTAGCGCGTTTGTGGCGACCGGAAGCTGGACCAAGGATCACGGCATTGTGATCGCTCACAACGACTGGACCAACTTCGCAGACGGAGGACGCTGGCGCATCATGTTCGATATCGTGCCCGAGCACGGCTATCGCATCCTGATGGACGGCTTTCCCGGCGTGATCACCAGCGACGACGATTTTGGCATCAACTCCGGCGGCTTGATGGTGACCGAGACCACCATCACTCAGTTTCACGGCTGGGACCCGAACGGCATTCCGGAGTTCGTGCGCTCGCGCCAGGCGATGCAGTACGCGGACTCCATCGACGGGTACGTGAAGATCATGCTCGACGGCAACAACGGCGGCTACGCCAACGACTGGCTGCTGGGAGACCGCAAGACGGGCGAAATCGCCCAGTTTGAGCTCGGTCTGAAGGACTATCGCGTGTGGCGCTCCAAGGACGGCTACTTTGTGGGCTCGAACTTTTCGAGCGACCCCAAGCTGACCCGCGAGGAGACCACCTTCGACCCGAACAATCCCGAGACTTCACCGAACGCGCGGCACATCCGTTGGGATGAGCTGATGAAGCAGAACAAGGGCCGGATTGACGCGGCCCTCGCCGAGCAATTCGAGTCTGACCATTACGATTCCTACGAGAAGCGCGAACACGCCGATGCCCGCACCATCTGCGGCCACGCCGAGGACTCGCCCACCGGCGTTTCAATCTGGGGCTGGGACCCCTACTATCCCGGCGGAGCCGTGCAGGGCAAGGTGACCGACAGCAAGATGGCCGCCTCCATGAGCCTGATCGCCCGCCGCGGCCACCCTTGCGGCGCGGACTTCCTGGCCGCGCCCTTCCTTAAAGCCCACCCCGAATACTCTTGGATGGCCCCCATCCTTCAGGACATGAAAGCCGGCCCCTGGACGGATTTTCAATCCGGTGAGAAGCCGTAGCACGATTGGCGGCAGACTCGGAGGCCTCAACTTGGACGCAGGCACGGCGCCCGCCACACAGAGCCTCATCCCCTTGGACGCTTTTTGGATCGGCATCCTCGGCGCCCTGCTGGGCTGTTTCATCCTGTACCGCGAAACCCGGATCGCCGAGTTCGTGAAAACGCCAAGCCAGCACTGGGAATAGCTCCTTTTCGACCTGGTGATATACTTGCGCTGTGGAGGGTTGGTGACTACCTTTCTCGTGGTGCCCGGCTCGCCGAAAGAGGCCTTTACAGGGGGCCTGGCGCGGCAGGCGATTGCCGGAGGTGTGGCCGCCGGAAAAGAGCTGCGACCTATAAGGCGCGAGATGAGTTTGACGTTTCGGTCCGTCAGGGCCCAGCGGCCCGGAGCGGAAAATGACGCTGACGGTGGCCTGCGCGGAGAATCATAATCATGAAGGTAGTCGAATTCCTGAAGAAGGTCGGGGGTGTGACGGTCCCCGGTAACGTCATTAAGCAGGCCGGCAGGTCTGGGAAAAAGGTGGAGGGGACACTGACCATCACCAGGCTAACCAGCGGGAACGTATTAGTGACTTTCGCGCCCATTCAGGGTCAAGGTGTCTCCCGTCCTTTGCTACCGAAAGATCTGGGCCAAGCCGAGTCCGACCTTATCGCAACCTTTGGCTTCTCAGCTTCGGAGGCTCAGTCTTGGATCACGAAGGTCGAGCAAAGCGGGGAGGCTGCCGGTTCCGTCATGATTGACGAAGCGCTGGCTTCCAACCTCTTCCTGTATCGCCAGCTCTGAGCCGAAGTTCGGCGAGCGGGGAAACTCGCTGCCTCCCATGGAATCCCCACCGCGTTCTACCTCAGCGTGAAAGCAATGCGGAACTCGGCGAATTTGCCGCCGGGGATCACGTTCTCAAGTGCGCCGTAACTGACGAACGTCCTGTATTCCCGAACTTCGAAGCGCGCGCCGAGGTGCTTTGAGGGCCAGGCTATCAATCCCTGGTTGAAGTAGGGGCCGGTTCGCTTCTGCCCTGGGTCGTTGGGATAGACATAGCCGTGAGTGTTGACGTCGCCGTCCACGTCGCTGAATCCGGCGCCGGCGAAGGGTTCAATCTTCCGATCGTACCGGCAGCAGAGGAAGTGATACGACGAACCGGCCGACCATACCGTGATTCTGTTGTCCGGGTTGCCGACCGTGGTGCTTCCTTCGGCTCCCGCGGCGAGCCCTCGGTATACGAATACCTCTAGACCGCCGCCGCCAACGTTCGTGCCCGGCGTCGAAGTCCGCCGCCCGAAGAAGGCGTAAGGCTCGGCATAATACTTCTCCGTTGTTTGTGCGCGCCCTCCGGCCGGGACAACGAGTAGCAGAGCGCAGGCCGCTATCGCGATCGGTTTTGTCATTTCTTCCTCTCCTCGATGCCCTCCCGCGTCCTGATGGCGCGAACGAACTGAGACCTTCCCTTCCGCGCTACCTGAACGTCACGCCCACTCGAAACGAGGCGATGTTGTGGCAGAACGGATCGTGGGCAACGATGTGATCACGAAACTCCAAGCGTAGGGCCGTGTGTTCCCCGAGCCACCAGTTGGCGCCGCCTCCGAAGTTGCCCGCCGGCAAGCCTCTACTTCCGTTCTCGGCCGGGCCAACCACCGAGAAGCCGCTGAGCAAGAAAGGATCGATGTGGCCTCGCTTAGAGTGGCGGCCGAAGTGATAGGAAAAATCCGCCGAACCGATCCACGCGTCGTTTAACCCGTACGGTCCCGCGCTGGCGTAATTCACCTCAGCGCCGAAGCCCAGCCCCTTGTAAGGGAACCCCTCGCCTCCGACGCCCACAGACGTGAGCAAAGGAGCGCCGGAACCGACTTGGAAGGGGCCATGGGGCGTAGCGAAGCCGAGGCCAAGGAACAGGTATCCCTGACCCCGGTAAGGGTGCTCACTGCCTTGAGCTGCGGCTAAGGCCGGAGCGATAAGCAGCAGAACGTATGCTGCAATCGCGCTCTGTCTCTTCATATTTCACCCCCGCTCGCGGTGTTTCGCGGTGGCTGCCGTCGCCGATTGTGCACACTTCTCCTCGGTCGGCGCAGCCCGCTCTTACGCTGCCGACAAAGGCTCAGGACGGCCTTGGGCTTTGCAGCCCGGCGGCTCCTGTGCCGAAGCGCAGATGTCGAAGAAAGATGACCGTTAGTCCGAAAACACCGAGCAGCGTTACCGCCGCCCAAAAATACGTTTGGAGATTCGGAGATGCGCCGGGCAGAGTGTCAAAGGCTGTCCGGGTAGAAGCGAGAAAGGCGCTGAGATCCCGCACTTTGCTTCTCTCACCGTGCAGAACGGACTGCTGAAGGATGTACCAGTAGGGACGGTAGGTCAGGTAAAGTGCGGCGGAAGAGACGAACAGGCCTAGCGCACTGCTCGCCGCCATGATCGTCGCCATGGGCCCCGTGGTCTTGGCCTCTGAAGCGGATCGCCGGCATCGCCGCACCAAGATGATCGATCCCGAGGCCACCAGCAGCCCGGAGAACAGCAGCATCGCCAGTCCCGAAACCACCAGAACTCTGGCATTCCGTTCGCAAACATACTGTCCGAAGAGCCATTCCGCGGAGCGCGCCTGCTCCGCCGGGCCCGCCGCGAACTTGGCCGTCAGGTAACCGAACATCGCCGCCTCGGTCTGCTTTCCTTGGCGGGCCGAAAGCGTCTCGAGTTGCCGGTATGCGGCGGCCTGGAGGCTCAGGGCAACCTGATGTTCGACGGCGGAATGTCCCTGGCTGTCCAGCAACTGGCCGAACTGTGCCACCACGAAGTATTCCTGCCAAGCGCGCCTTCGTTTCCCTTGGGCCTCAAGAACATTTCCACGTTGAATCAGTGAGCTGGCGAACCGGCGAGCATCTTCCAAGGCGACGGCCGGCAATCCGTCACGCGCCCCGATCACAACGTCTTCCGGGCTATTCAGGCGGTAGCGGGCGGCGACTTCCCGGCCCAGGGCGTCAACGCGGCCCAGGTAGTCGTCGAATTTGGCCGCGCGAAACGCCGCCGCCATGGCGTTGTGCCATTGCGCGTCTTTCTCGTGGCCACGGAGCACGGCGTCTCCCAGACGGAAGTGCCTCACATCGATGTCTGCCGCAGCGATCAGGAACGGATACGCGTTCTGCGAATCAGTGCGCTCGAGCGCAGGCACCCAGCGAGTAATCTCAGGCAGGCCGGGATGTTGCGCGGCCACGGCGACGTATACCCAGAGCAGTCCCGGATCGATGGCCACAGCCCGCTCCGCCAGCCGGGCGGCGGCCACGCCGTCCTGCAGGTGGATGGCGCAGTAGGCAAGCCCCTCAGCGTCCCGCCGTTGTTCGGCCTTCCGGGCGAGAGCCTGCAAGCCGGGCTGCTGTTCAGTTGAGTTCGACCGGAAGACCCTCGTCCACGGCGAGGCCGCGACGCGGAGTGCCTGCCGGAAGGGCGGCGCGGCAAGAAAGACGAGTGCCGCCACGATGCACGTTCCGGCCGCGGCGAGCATCGCTTTACCCACAGAAACAGGCCTGACAAAAAGCGGCGCGCGCCGCCCACGGCCTCCCCGGAGCAGGGAACCAAGAGCCCGCCGAACCAGAACGCTCGCGCCGCCGAGCGCCCACATCAGCGCGCCCCACGGGTTTTCGACGCTGGCCATCTCGGCGAGCATCGCCCGGCCCCAAACGCGCACCTCTCGCGGCGCGATGCGAATGGCGCCTTCCAGCAGAGCGGCGGCAGCGCGGCGCACACGTTGTTCCAGCATCACACTCACCCTCTTTCCAACGCGGGTTGCGGCAATACTCCTTCCCGGCCCGGCAGCGCAGAGATAGCCATTAAGTTGCGCGCCAGTTCCAACCCATCCGGCGTTAGCCGGTACGTATGCCGCGGCGGTACACCGTCTTCCGTCGCCACCCAGCGAGCCTCCAGCATCTTGTGCTTTTCGAGGCGCATGAGAATGGGATAGAGCGTCCCAGAGTTCAGCCCGGTTTCACGGCTCAACGCGTACCCGTATTGCCACTCCGTGGGGCGTTCCACGAACCGTTCCAGCACGCGGCAAGTTTCAGGAGTGATCCGGGGAGTCTTCATGCCAAAAGTCTACATATGTCGAGAAGGGATGTCAAGCCCCTTTTACGCCTGTCGCCGCGTACCTGGAGGGTGCGAGGATCACCAAGCCGGCGCTCACACTTTTGACTTGACACGAGAGCATCATCGCGTGTATAAATTCCACAGTACATAAGAATCGAGTTATAAGGCCCGGGCCCCAAGGGGTTCAGGTCTAGAGGTTCCCATGGCGCTGCGCCGTTCACCTCGGCTCACTCCCGCTGCGCTTGCCGCCCAGCGTGCCAACGCCCTGAAGTCCACCGGTCCCCGCACCCTCGACGGAAAACGCCGCAGCGCCTGGAACTCCATTTCCAACGGCTGGCGCACGCAGGTGTCGGTCTGCTGCCTCCCGTTCGGGCAGGCTGAGTCCGAGGCCTATACGGCGCTTGAGGAAGCTCTGCGCGACGCCATCCTGCCGGCCGAAACCGAGCGCGGGGAGGACTTACTCAACTACACGGTGGCCGGTGTGTGGAAAATCAAATGCGTTTACGACCGCTGGATCGCTTCGCTCACCCTGCGAGACTATGCCGAGTTGGCGGCCGGTGCCCAGCCCCTGCCGTCCTTCTGGCGCCTGCGGCTCAAGCGGCCCGACGTTTCGGTGCCGGCTTGGAAGGTGACGATATCAGTCTCGATGCGCTGGGGACGTTGCCCCACCGAGATGTTGCTCAGGCAACCTGCGACTGCAGGCGGTGAGGGTGGCCCCTGGTTCGGCTGGAGCCCCCGGTTACACACCTTGGTGTGCGTCACATGCACCGGGCACCCCTGGGTGAACGGCCGGCTGAAGCAACGAGCGAAGCCGGAATGTTGTTGAAATGAAGCGGCTTACAAATTTGTCCCGAAAAAGTGAGAAATTTGAGAATCGGCCGCCAGGGACCGGTAGGCGGCGCCGGAGTTTCCGCAACCTCTCGTGCGTGCCATCCCGTGGTGGTTCGGAGC
>DATJAQ010000105.1:0-4626 GCA_035516075.1 Terriglobia bacterium
CATCCGCCATCGCCCGAGATAAGCCGCGGACTCGAACTACGGGTTTGCGGCAACCGCTTCGGGCGGTGGTGGAGACGAGGGTTACTTCGGATCCGGAGGGTGCAGGTTCGAATCCTGCCGCGGGCGCGAGTTCGCGTAGCGCAATCGGTAGCGCGCCGGACAGTCCCTTATCGCTTGTTCCCCGCCCTGAACGGACAGTTGGCAGAAGACAAACGGCAGCGGACGGCAGGCGAAGGTCGGTCAGCGTTCTGACTTTTCGCCCCCGATCCAGCGCCAGTGTCTTGCGGCGGCTGCTTGCTGCTTAACATCCACCGCCAGAAGTTGCCAGGAGGTGCACAGCCATGGCTCGACTCAACATACTCAATTTGCGCGGCGCCTTCGGGCCCGCGCCTAAGACGCACGAAGGTGGAGCGGCGCGCGCCCTCACCCCGGAGCTCGCGCTGCGCCGCTCGGTGCTCGCCTGCCTGCTGTGGGAGAGCCAGTTCTACGAGGACGGCGTCGAGATCGGCGGGCGCATCCAGGAGCTGGTGCCCCGGGTGGAGGCCGCGCAGGTAGCCGGCCTGGCCGTGGAGGCGCGCGAGCGCATGAAGCTGCGTCACGCGCCGCTGCTGCTGGTGCGCGAGATGGCGCGTCACAAGACGCATCGCGCCCTGGTGGCGGAAACGCTCGAGCGCGTCATCCAGCGTGCCGACGAGTTGGCGGAGTTCATCGCCATCTACTGGCAGCACGGCAAGACGCCCCTTTCGGCGCAGGTTAAGAAGGGGCTGGCGGCGGCGTTCGGCAAGTTCGACGAATACCAGCTTGCCAAGTACGACCGTGCGCAGCCCGTTCGCCTGCGCGACGTGCTCTTCCTCTGCCACGCCAAGCCTCGCGACGCGGCCCAGGCGGCGCTTTGGAAGCGGCTCGTGGCCGGCGAGCTGGCCACTCCTGACACCTGGGAGGTGGCGCTCTCGGCCACCCGCGGCGAAAACAAGCGCGAGGCGTGGGAACGCCTTCTTCTGGAGCGGCGCTTGGGCGCACTCGCCCTGCTGCGCAACCTGCGCAACTTGAAGCAGGCGGGCGTGGCGGACGAGTTGGTGCTCGACGCGCTCGCCCGTATAAGGACCTCGCGCGTGCTGCCCTTCCGCTTCATCGCGGCGGCGCGCCAGGCCCCCCAGTGGGAGGAGGCGCTGGAGCGCGCCATGCTGGCGTCGGTGGCAGCCCAGGAGAAGCTCCCGGGCCGAACCGCGGTGCTGGTGGACGTCTCCGGCTCCATGACGGCGCCCCTTTCGCGCCGTTCCGAAATGCTGCGCACCGACGCCGCCTACGGTCTCGCCATTCTGCTGCGCGAGATCGCCGCGGAGGCGAACGTGTACAGCTTCTCCGACCGGCTGGTGCGCGTTCCGGCGCGCCGTGGCTTCGCGCTGCGCGACGCGCTCGAGGCGAGCCAGCCCCACAACGCGACGTACCTCGGAGCGGCGATCAAGCAGATCGAGGAGCCTTACGACCGCTTGATTGTGATCACGGACGAGCAGGCGCACGACGACGTAGCCGAGCCCCGCGGGCGCGGCAGCATGGTGAACGTGGCCAGCTACAAAAACGGCGTCGGCTATGGCGAGTGGACGCACATCGACGGCTGGAGCGAGTCGGTGGTGGACTACATCCGCGAGCTGGAGCGGCTGCCGCAATCCTAACCCAAAACCGGCCGGGCCCCGCGGTCCGGCCGGGCTTACGTTAGTCACTTGCGGGCGGGCTCGCGCGGGACCTTTCACGATCTGCGCCGGCCGGCCCCGGTGAGAGCTAAGCGTGGTTTTTGTGTTGACAATTCGCTTTTTCTTCGCCTATCATGCTGTGTGGTTAACCTACTGGACGGAGGACCTTATGACGATCAGTGAAGCGCTTCTCCCTGAGCTCGATAAGGAGATCGCGAATACGCGCAGGACTCTGGAGCGGGTGCCGGCCGGCAAGGCTGAGTACGCGCCCCATCCCAATTCCATGCCGCTCGGTAAGCTCGCACCCCACTTGGCTCAACTTACCGGCTTCGGCCTCAGCATCCTGACCACTCCGCGGGTGGACTTTGCCGCGGGCACCTACAAACCTCTGCCCTTTGAATCCGCGGCCCAACTCGTCAGCGTTCTCAATGAAGGCGCAGCCAAGGTGCGGCAGGCGCTGGTCGAGACCCCGGACGGAGCCTGGAATGAGAACTGGCAGCTTGCCGCCGGCAGCAGGATCATCTTTGACGGGTCCCGCTTTCTTGCCTACCGCGAAATGTTCCTTAACCATATCGTCCATCATCGCGCCCAGCTTGGAGTCTACCTGCGGCTTAACGGCGTTCCCGTGCCTGCGATTTACGGGCCGTCGGCCGACGAGCCCTGGACGTAACGCGACTTCCTTCCGCGCATTTTGCCGCTTCATACCGGCGAGCCTGCCCAGTCAACCTGTCGCAGGGGCAGGCTGCGGACTTGGCACGACAGGTCCGCGCCGCACCCATTTTCCACAACCTAAGCGATTGAAACTGCGCAGCAAAATAAACAGTCGCAGGATTCCCATTTGTCCCCACGGCGGCCCAAAGCCGTGCTAGGGTAACTGCGGTTTCGGAGCTCTTTTGTCCGGGGTCAGTCGTCCGTTGTCCGTGGTCAGCGCAGCCTGCGGCGAGGCCGGATCGAGTAAGATGTGACTCTCAATTTCACCGCACCTTTGGAATCAGCAGGTTGGCGGAAGTTACGGGGCAGTAGTCCTTTGTTCGTTGTCCGTGGGCAGCGGCCTGAGCGTTTTGCCGGGCAGGCGCGCAGGAGAGGGCGGCGCTCACGAAAATCCAAAATGTTACGAACGAACCAACCAACTTATTGAAAACATTGAAGATAGATCTCTTATCCAACCATCTAGCTGAAAGTAAATGAGATAGCTGATCCGGGAGGGTCGAAATCTGAGGGAAGGTGGGGAGAAAGGAGTCAGAAGTCAGCGCAGCCTCCGGCGAGGCCGGAATGAGTAAGATGCTAGGAAAATGGCAAAAAAAGAGAAATCTTGCAAAGCTGGAATGTCAAGCAGAATGAATGACATACGAAATCCAGAGGGGCGCTGCAAAGCCGGAATGTCCTTTAAGATCAACGAGTTGTAAAAGTTACATAAAGCCAAAAGCGGCAAAAGTGGAAATCGATGAAGTTGTATGGAATGAGTTGGCTGAAGGGAATCGCCCGAGATGCCAAGCCCGGAGCAAGCCCGTCCGACGCCGACGGGTTTGGACCGACGGGGCTCTGGACGTAGCAATCGGCAATCAGAATTCGAAAATCGTCAGTCCCGGACGCCGCGTGCTATAGTGCCGGGTTCGTAAGCTCTCGCAGCGCACCGGCGAGCGCCGGTTGGAGGTCTTCGTGCCCGAGTTCAAGCCTTATGTGCCCGCCGATTCGACCGAAGCCGAGTTCACGCTCAAGGCGGTGCTTACGGGCATCATCCTGGCGGCGGTTTTTGGCTCTGCCAACGCTTATCTCGGCATGAAGGCAGGCCAGACGGTGGCGGCTACCATCCCAGCCGCGGTCATCGCCATCGCGCTGTTCCGCCTCCCCTTCTTCCGGGGCGGCGTGCTGGAGCAGAACCTTACGCGCACCGCGGCCTCGGTAGGCGAGGCGCTGGTGGCCGGAGCCATCTTCACCATTCCAGCCTTCATGATGGTGAACGTCGGAGGCCATCGCCTCTGGACCGACCTGCGTACCCACTATTGGGTGGGCACGTTCATCCTGCTGGCGGGCGGGCTGCTCGGCGTGTTTTTCATCATCATTTTGCGCCGCCCGCTCTGCGTGGAATCGCACGACCTGCCCTTTCCGGAGAGCACCGCCGCCGCCGAAATCGTCAAGGCCGGTCAGCAGGGCGCCGCCGACGCGCCCAAGTACATCTTCGGGGCTCTCGGTCTGGGAGCGTTGCTCCAAATCCTGAAGGACGAAAAGGGATTCCAGCTCTTCCAGGACTCCGTCTCTTTTTTCGCGCGCTTTCCCAAATCCGTCATCAGCTACTTCGGGTACCAGAAGGAGCTTCTGGGGCAGGTCACCTACGCCGGTGGAATCGCTTACACCACGCCGTCGGCTTCCCCGGCGCTTATCGGCATCGGCTACATCATCGGGCCGCGCCTGGCGGCCATCAACTTTTCGGGCGGCGTTTTTGCCTGGCTGCTGCTGATTCCCCTGATCATTTTCATCGATCCCGACCTCCCCGCGCGTCTGGGCGCCACCACCGGCGGCAGCGCGCCTTGGGACCTAGTGAGCTATACCGTGTGGTATAACGTGGTGCGCCCCATCGCGGTGGGCGCCATGCTGGTGGGCACGGTTTACACGCTGTGGAGCATGCGCGACTCCATCATCCGCTCCGTGCGCGGCGCCTTTGAGACCGCCGAAACCCACGGCGCCGAAATCATCCAGAAGACGCGGCTCGACATCGACATCTCCATCAAGTGGATCATCGTGGCCACCGCCGCGCTCATCATCCCGATCACCCTCATTTACGACCATTTCGCCCAGAGCTGGACGGCCGCCATTATGGCCGCCGTAGTGATGACCATCGCCGGTTTCTTCCTCTGCGCGGTGGGTGGCTACCTGGTGGGCCTGGTCGGTTCGTCGAATCAGCCCGTCTCCGGCCTCACCCTGTGCGCGCTGGTGA
>DATJAQ010000106.1:0-4639 GCA_035516075.1 Terriglobia bacterium
CAACGCGATCTTGAAGCCCTGTGGAAGGAAATCGGGAAACTGCTCGACGGGGTCACTCCAAGCGAGTGTACGAACTTCTTCGCCTCGTGCGGATATGTAAGCACTTAAATCAAAAACGCTTTAGAAATCCGCTGATCCACTGGCACCCCCACCTCCCAGCCGTCATCTCGAGGCCCGGCAGCCTGCATCACGGGCCGGTCGTGGGCCACCTGATGCCCATGTTATGATCATGCGGTCCGAGCCGTAGGCACGGTGGGAGGGGTTCGCGGGCCCGCAGGCGTCCGGGCAACGGTCCCTGACGCGTCAGGAGGAATTCGATGACGTTTTCATTTCTGCACCGTCCCGGCCGTGGCGATGTCAGCCGGCGCGCCGGCACTCATCCATCTTCTCGCCGCGCTTCCCGCGGTCTGGGAACGCATTTAGCGTCGGCGTTTCTCTCCATCCCTCTGCTCATGTTCTGGGCAGGCTCCGCCGCCCTGGGCGCCGATGTTACGACCTATCACAACAACAACGCGCGGCAGGGATTGAACCCGCAGGAAACCGTCCTGACCCCTGCCAACGTCAATGCGTCCACCTTCGGCAAACTCTTCACGATTGCGGCGGACGGTGTGATCGACGCCCAGCCTCTTTACCTGTCCTCCGTCTCGATTCCCGGCCAGGGCACGCACAACGTCCTCTACGCGGTCACCGAAAACGACACCGTGTACGCCTTCGACGCGGATACCGGCGCCACCTTGTGGCACGTTTCGGCGCTGCAAACCGGCGAGACGCCCTCCGACACCCGCGGCTGCAGCCAGATCACCCCCGAGATCGGCATCACCTCCACGCCGGTCATCGATCGCACGAGCGGCGCGCATGGCACCCTCTACGTGGTCGCCATGAGCAAAGACTCCTCCCAGAACTACACTCAGCGCGTTCACGCCCTCGACCTGACCACCGGGCAGGAGGAGTTCGGCGGGCCCGTGGCGGTGCAGGCTCAGTACCCCGGCAACGGCGACGGCAGCCAGGGCGGCAACGTGATCTTCGATCCCAAGCAATACGCGGAGCGCGCCGGCCTGCTGCTGCTCAACCACGTGATTTATACCGCCTGGACCTCGCACTGCGACTTCCGGCCGTACACCGGCTGGCTGATCGGCTACAACGAGAGCACGCTCGCACAAGTCAGCGTCCTGGACGTTACGCCCAACGGCAATGAGGGCGCCATCTGGCAGGCCGGCGCGGGCCTGGCCTCGGACGGCTCGAGCCTCTACTTTCTCGACGCCAACGGCACTTTCGACACCACGCTCAACTCTCAGGGCTTTCCCAACCTGGGCGATTACGGAAACGCTTTCGTGCGGGTTTCGACGGCCGGCCACAAGCTCGCGGTGGCGGACTATTTCACCATGTACAACACGGTTGAGGAATCGGATGCCGATGAGGACCTCGGCTCCGGCGGCGCCCTGCTGCTTCCCCCAATGAAGGACGCGGGCGGCGCCACCTGGTATTTGGCCCTCGGAGGCGGTAAAGACGGGGCCATCTACATCGTGAACCGCAACAACATGGGGAAGTTCAACCCCAGCAACGACAGCGCGATCTACCAGGAGATCGACAACGCTCTGCCCGGCGGCCTCTGGTCCATGCCGGCCTCATTCGGAGGCGCCGTCTACTTCGGCCCCCAAGGGAGCAACCTGCTGCAATTCAAGTTTTCGAACGCCAGGCTCTCATCCTCGCCCACCTCGAAAAGTGCCGCCATTTTCGAATATCCCGGCTCCACGCCCAGCGTTTCCTCCAACGGCCTGAAGAACGCCATCGTATGGGCGGTCGAGCACAGCAACACCTCCGTGCTCCACGCCTACAGCGCCGCCAATCTGGCGAGGGAACTCTACAATAGCAACCAGGCATCCGGCGGGCGCGATCAGTTCGGGCAGGCCAGCCATTTCGGAACGCCCACCATCGTCAACGGTAAGGTGTACGTGGGCACCACCGCCGGGGTGGCGGTGTTCGGACTTCTGGGTACTGGAAACGCAGGGGATTCGGCGAGTGGCGCCCGGTAGCCTGCGCCCGGACGCTCAGCGGGCGGGATGCTCGAATTCGGGCAGGGAGAGCCGCCGGCGAGGGCGCGCACCCCGCACCCGCGGATTCATCGGGAGGGAAGTCACTGCGAAATCACCATCTGGGACGCGCTCGTCATGGTGAGTTTGGAAGACGACAGAAGCGGAACGGCGAATTGAAACTTGTATTGAAGTTGAACGTTGACCGGGCATCCGGGATTGTTGCTGCCCGCGCAGTCGCCGCTCCCTGGCCAGGTGGTGGTGACGATGAAATTCGCCGGGGTGGTGTCGATTCCCGCCGGCGCGATACCCTTCACGTAATTCTGCACGTCGGTGCTGCTGGCGGGGCAGGCTGTGGCAAAGGTGTTGCAGGCTGAGCCGCGCACGATAGCATATCGGGCGCCCTCGCGCGCCGCATGGGCGACGAAGTGATAAGCGTAGAGGGCCTGGCCAAAGCCCATAACGCCGAACACCAGGGTGAAAAGTGTCAACATCACCAGGGCGAACTCGAGAAGCTCGGCGCCCGCTTCACCCTGCCGGCGCCTGAAGCTCCGGGATAATTCCCGCCAGTGGGATCGCAGCGCCGGAAATCTGAAACTGTTTGTTCTCATCCGCCTCACCTGATCCGCCTGGGTTGAAGCCTTCACCCGTTCCGCCATCCCGCCGCTACTGGCCGGCCTGGAGCTGAACCTTTGCGGCCACCGTGGCCGAGCTGGGGCCCCCGGTCCACGGAATCCAGGGTTGGTAGTTCGCCGAGGTATCCACTTCCACATATTCGATCAGTTGGGAGCCCGAGCAGGAGGTTGTGGCGCACGCCACTTGAGGCGAACCCGCCTGGGAATTGCCATTCGAACAGACACAGAAATGGCTCGCCGTGGCCGTGAAGCTTGTCGGGACGCCGGTGGCGAGATCGGCCGCATCGTTGTAAGCGGCTGTCTGCATCCCGGCATTGTCGGCAGCGGTGATGTGGTTTTGGGACCCGTAGGCGGCGCCGGCTCGGGCGGCGCTGTACACCTCGATGTACATGTAAGCCAGCCGGCCAAAGTCTGAGCTCCCCAGCACCATCAACAGGAGGAGCGGGAGCACCACGGCGAATTCCACCAGGCTTGACCCGCCTTCAGTCCGGGAAAGGTTCGAGCCTCTGTTCAGCGCCTTCCGGCAACGCTTAATGACGCCGCGTGCTTTGTATTGCAGCTTCATGGAGCCCCCTTATTCCACCAACCCCACCGCGTGAATCGGCGATTGTGCGGGCGGGAGACTTTGAACCGTCACATGCGATCCGTTCGCGACCGTAACCGTATCCGCCACCACGGCCGCGGTCAGCGTGAACGGGTTTGAGCTGGTGCCGCCGGAGAGCGTGAGCGGCGTATTCGGGAAGTAGAGAGCCCCGGTGAAGACGGTGCCGGCGACACCGGCAATTGTGTTCTTATGAGTGGTCGAGGCCCCCGTAAAGTTCGAAGGGATGTTGGGGTCTTGAAAGAACAGAACTCCAGCCAAACTCCCTGACGTGGGCGCCGTCAGCGAGGTGGTGCTTCCACCGGTGACCGAAATGACTGCGTACTGCATGTCGCCGGTGGAGACGCCGGTATTGTAAAAGGTCACGCCATTCCCGACGATGTTAGCCCCGCTCTTCACCGTGAGGCCTCCTCCGTTCAGGACGTACGTGCCGGCAGCCAACGTCACCTTCGCGGGGCTGTTCACGGTGATTCCGCCGCAGTAGGTGCCCGGCAGGAGAGCCGTGGGCGGTGTTGCAGTGCATACCAGCCCGTTTTTGGGCTGATAGGGATTACATCCTGATGGGACCGAGGGCGGGTTCGCAGGGCAGCTTCCCACACTGGGCGGCTGAAGGTAGGCGAGTGGGTCGCTTACCGCCACGAGGCCATACTTCGGGGCGGTGCAGTCGCCATTCCAAGTGCTCGCCGACCCCACCACGCCAATACTGTTGGCGGTGACGCACGCGCTGTTGCTGTTGGTGTAGCCCGTGCTGGAACTCGAGTTCACCATGATGTTGCCGGTGGGGACCGTCAGTTCCGTCGAATTGCCCTTCACCACCAGCGAATTGGCCGCGCTGTCGTCCAGCGCATAGACGCAGCCCTTCGGGTTGGCCGCCGCTCCCCAGGCCACCGCCCGGGCGCTGACCGTGGCCGTAGTGACGTTGAAGACCTTCATGAAGAACGTGGGCTGGGTCTGGGAGAGGATCGCTTCCACGTACTGATTGCAGTTGGCGGCGTCGTTCGCGCAACTATGCAGGCCGTCGGCCGGCGGGCTGGAGATGGTAACCGTCGTCCCGTTCACTCCGTCCGTGAAGCCGTCTTTGGCGGCATCGGCCTTGGCCGCGCCAGCCACTCCGCCCGTATTGTTAGAGTAGAGGAGCTCGTTGGCGCCACTGAGGGCGGCAGCATCGGCCGCCGAGCGCATGTGCCGGTCAACGTACCGGAGGTAGCCCACGTCCACTGCCAGGCCCATAAACCCAAGCAGCACGATCATCGAAAACGCCACGAGGAGAAGAGTCTGCCCCTCCTCGCCTCTTGCTCCGGCCGCCTTGGCGCTCGCTCTCATCGGAGATCCTCCCAGCCCAGGCCGCGTTCGGACATGGCGCACCTCTCGTG
>DATJAQ010000107.1:0-54552 GCA_035516075.1 Terriglobia bacterium
GGATTCGCCGAATCACTGAGTCAATGAATCGATGGCCCGCCCATCGCCTCACCCGACCACTTCTGGCTCCCGTCTCTCAATTCGCTCGAACGGCCCTCCGATTCGGTGCATCTCACTTCAGGAGCGAATTGGCCGCGGAGCAGGCCGGGAGGTTTTTCAGCAACCCGTCACGTCCATCCGGGGCGGGGGCAGAGGTCGAACATGCGTCATTTCCTACTCGCTGTCATTGGGGCATCACTTCTTGCCGTCCCTTCCTGGCCAGCGCCCGCCAAGGTGGAAGGTTTCACCTTCCGCATTCCACCTCAGCGGACTTCGTTGAATATTGAGGATCAGCCCGTCACGGTGACCGTTTCGGGAGTGATTTCGGTGGCTCCGCAAGGCCATGACGAGTACGTCCTGAAGGTGGAGTTGGAGGCGGATCTTTCCGACCTCCAGCGGAATATGACCGCTCTGCTGAGCAGGCAACTCGACAGAGACGACCGCTGCGGAGACCAGATCGCGATTCAAAACGCCACCCTGGCGCCGGTGGACCCGTCTGGCCGAGCGGTGGTGCATCTCCATTACGAGCGCTTTGTCTGCGTGAAAGCATTTGGCAAGAAGACACCGCACAGGCTCGTGGGAGGCGACGGAGTGGTCCAAATCAAGCTCACTCCAGCCATCGAGGACAAGAAGGCGGTGGGGCTGGTGCCCGCCGTGGAGTCAATCCAGGCGGACGGGTCGCTGGGGGAGTTGCTTCGCTCCGGGCCCCTCGGCGCCATGGTGCGGGAGAAAGTCACTAAAGCGCTGCTTTCCGCCCTGCAGAAAGGGACCGACCGCAGCCTCACCCTTCCGCCCGCGGTGCAGGGGATTGCCACCCTTGACAAGGCTGGGTTCCGCGACGAAGGCGCCGGCCGGCTGGGGCTGGTGCTGGGCGGAGCGGTGGTGATCGCGCCCTCACAGATTCAACTCATCAAGAGCCAGCTCAAGGACGCGCTGTCTAACCGGTAACGGATTCAGCGTCATCCTGCCCGCCGCGATTGGCGGGACACTGCGCGCTGCATCGAGCCGTCCGCGAGAAGATGCTTGCGGATGTCAGGCGGCCCCGCGTCTGAGGTAGACTACCCGATGCTCGATGGCACCACGGGGGAGTCCCGATGGCCAGAGGTCGTGTTGACCCGAGACGGATCGGAGCGCGGCGGGGCCGCCTCGGCTGCCTGGGATGCCTCGGCAAGCTGGTGGCATCCTTGTTGGGCGCGCTGGTCTTTGGATCGCTCCTCATCCTCGCGATTGACGCCGTGTTCATGCCCTGGAGCTTCTATATGGGTGGACGCTTCCATCCGATCCCCATGTGGCGGGGATGGGGCAAGGTCCGTTCGGCGGCGGGCCGCGACTACGCGCTTTACGTTTGGTTTGAGCCGTACCATTCCTCAGGTCGCGGTGGCGTAGCGATGAACGCCGTCTCGGCGGAGGTGGTGGGTTGGGGCACACTCTGCTCGCCTCACGGCGAGACGTATGACGTGCGAGTGACAGGCTACATGCCGAGAAACATGGGGGCCAGCACGGACGGCAAGCGCGTGGACCTGCATGTCTATCGGCGGCCCTGGTACTACGGCTTTGTCGGGAAGTGGGACGAACGTCCCCAGGTTGAGTTTTGGGGCGCCTGGAAGAACCCCGACCTGGTGCTCGAGGACCGCGGGAGCCTTGATCGCGCCTTCAATCCCGACGGCACGCTCCGCTCGAGCAACTCCGGCGTGTGGATTCCAGGCGAGCACGGCGTGCCGTTGACGCTGCGCGAGGGCACCAAGGCGGAGTTTGCAGCCGCCTGCGCCGAAGTCCAGGGCCACTAATGCTGATGATTCGGTCAATTCCCACCGTCCGACACTGCGAAAATCAGGCTTCTCACTACAACTTTTTGGATAGGGCGTGCAATAATTCCACCCCGCGCTCCCCTCATCGCGTGTGGCACGCATCAGCCAGCCTGATTACGATCACTCGGTAACACTAAGTCGGACTGTGAGTTGCGACGGATGGAGGGCACACCGGCCGGAGAGGCGCGCGCGGGAGTTCGCGATGGTAGCGCGCTTGCATCGCTTTTCCGCGGGGCCGAATCTAAGTAAGTGAGGTATGAACCGAGGGGGCGGAAGGTGGGTGCAGCCATGAACGCGTGGAAGGACGTGCTGTGGGGGTTGCTTAGGATGGGTGCCGTGGCTGCGGGCGTTTTCTACCTCGGTCAAGTGCTGGTGACGTACGCCAAGTCGGAGGGGCGCTACCGCCCTGTCATCGATCGCAGCGACCGCCTCAGCACGGCCCAGCAATCGTTGCTGTGGGTGGGCGTTGTGCTGGTCGGAATGGTCGTCCGCCTCGCTCGCCCGTTCGTCGACATGCTCGCCGAAGCCTCGGCCGAGGTCGGCGAGTGGGCACTGGCCCGCCAACAATCGCATCCTCTGGTGCGCCCGCGCAGCCACTAGGGTTGCTCTTAGGCTTCTCCAGTCGTCGCCTCTTCCTTGACAAGAACGCGGACTAAGTCCTACGTTATTAACCGCGAGTAGACCGAGGACTGTCGTCGGTGCGGTCGCGCAAGCGTGTCGGGCTCGATCTTGAATCGCTCGGCGCGTTGGGCGCATCAGAAACAACCCATGGCCACGGCGCCAACTGAATCCGCCATTCACCACTGGCTTGCCCTCGGGCGAGTGGAGGGTCTCGGGACCCGCAGCGTCCATAAGCTGGTGGAGCACTTCGGCTCGCCCGAAGCTGTTTATGGGGCGTCGCTCTCGGCGCTCGAGGGCTGCGGACTCGCCGGCCCTGTAGCGCGGCGCCTGCGGGCAGAGGAGGGTCTTGCCGAGGCTGAGCGCGAGATGGCGGCGGCCGAGAAGCTGGGCTGCGTACTCGTAACCTTCAATAGCGTGGAGTATCCGCCGCTGCTAAAGCAGATCGCCGACCCGCCGCTTGTGCTTTACGTGCGAGGCGATGCCGCCCTGCTGGCCCGGCACGCGGTGGCCGTGGTGGGCACGCGGCGGCCGACGGCCTACGGAAGCGCGGTGGCGCATCGGCTGGCGGGCGACCTGGCCCAGCGCCAGCTCGTGATTGTGAGCGGCATGGCCCGCGGGGTGGACTCAGCCTCGCATCGAGGAGCCCTGGAGGTGAACGGCAAGACCGTGGCCGTGCTCGGCTGCGGCGCGGACGTGCTCTATCCGCGGGAGAACAAGCGCCTGGCGGATCGCATCCTGGAGAGCGGCGCGCTGATCTCGGAGTTTCCGCTCGGCACCTCGCCGCAGCCAGAGAACTTTCCCATCCGCAACCGCATCATCAGCGGCTTGGCGCTGGGCGTGGTGATTGTGGAAGCGGCTGAATACAGCGGCTCGCTGATCACGGCGCGCCTGGCCTCCGAGCAGGACCGCGAGGTGTACGCCGTGCCGGGCAACATCACGTCGGCGCAGAGTTTTGGGCCCAATCTGCTCATCAAGCAGGGCGCAAAGCTGGTCGATAACTGGATGGACGTCGTCGAGGAATTCCCCGCCGCGGTGCGCACGCAACTCATGCCGCCGGCGCAGGCATCCGACAACGAGGGCCCGGCCCAAACGCCGACGCTGTTTGAGTCGGCGCTTGTCGGGGACCAGAAGACCGTCTACGGCGTCCTGCGGCCGGACCAAGCGCTGTTTATCGACTCAATCTTCGGCTCGGTGGAGCTGCCTCAGCCTCGCGTGTTTGCCGCGCTCCTGGAACTCGAAATGGGAGGCTGGATACGGCAGTTGCCGGGCAAGAACTTTGTGAGGAAGTTGTAAGGAAAAAGAGAGTTGCCGGACGCCGGCTCGCGGCGCTCCCTGGGGCTGTGGATTTGACAAGGTGGGAAGAATTATCCCATAACTGAGAGCGAGAACCGGCGCTGACAATTCAGAACTGAAAACCGGGAACTGTCGTGGAGCTATGAGCAAGTCACTCGTCATTGTCGAATCGCCGACCAAGGCGAAGACCATCAACAAATATCTGGGCGACGGCTTCCGCGTGATTGCCTCCATGGGCCACGTGATGGATTTGCCGAAAAAAGACCTGGGCGTGGCCATCGAGGACGACTTCAAGCCTGTCTACCGCGAAATCCCTTCCAAGAAGGACGTGATCCGGGAGCTGAAAAGCGCTGCCGCCAAGGCCGACGACATCTATCTGGCCGCGGACCCTGACCGTGAAGGCGAGGCAATCTGCGCCCACTTGCGGGATCTGCTCGAATCGAAAAAGACGAAGTTCTACCGGGTGGTATTTAACGAGATCACTCGCGACGCCGTTCGCGCCGCATTCGAACACCCCGGCCAGATCGACGTGCATCTCGTGGAAGCCCAGCAGGCCCGCCGCATCCTCGACCGGCTGGTGGGTTACCAGGTCAGCCCGCTGCTGTGGGACAAGGTCCGGCGCGGAATCTCCGCCGGCCGCGTTCAGACGGTGGCCTTGCGCTTGATCGTGGAGCGCGAGCGCGAGATCCAGGCGTTCAACAAGCAGGAGTATTGGACCATCGCCGCCCGCGTCCTGGGGCAGAACCCGCCGCCGTTCGAGGCGCGCCTGGTGAAGTTCCAGGGCAAAGACCTCGAGATCCCGGACCAGGCCGCCGCGGACCGCCACGTGGCGGCCTTGCGCGCCGGCGCGTTCACGGTGGATTCGGTGATAACGCGCGAGAAGCGCAAGTACCCGGTGCCCCCGTTCATTACCAGCAAATTGCAGCAGGAGGCCGTGCGCAAACTGCGGTTCTGGGCCAAAAAGACCATGATGCTGGCCCAGAAACTGTACGAAGGCATTGAGCTGGGGCCCGAGGGTGCGGTGGGCCTGATCACCTACATGCGCACCGACTCCACCCGCGTGTCCGAATCGGCTCTCAGCTCGGCGCGAGACTACATCCGCAAGAGTTTTGGCGACGCTTATCTGCCTGCCGAAGCGGTGCACTACAAGAGCAAGAAGGACGCGCAGGACGCGCACGAGGCCATCCGGCCCACTTCGGTGGAGCGCACCCCGCAGTCGGTCAAAAAGTTCCTGGGCCCTGACGAGTTCAAGCTCTACAAGCTCATCTGGCAGCGCTTCGTAGCCTCGCAGATGAACCCGGCGGTGTTTGACCAGACCACCATCGAGATTTCGGCCGGCGATTACCTGCTGCGCGCCACGGGGTCCGTGGAGAAATTCAACGGCTTCCGGGCGGTCTACGAGGAAGGCAAGGACGACAAGGCCGACGAGGACGACGAGGAGCTGAAGCTTCGCCTGCCGCTGGTGGAAAAGGGCGAGCGCCTGGCTCTCCAGGAGCTCCTGCCCGAGCAGCACTTCACCGAGCCGCCGCCGCGCTTCAACGAAGCCACCCTGGTGAAGGCGCTCGAAGAGAAAGGCATCGGCCGCCCCTCCACCTACGCCAGCATTCTTTCAGTCATCCAGAATCGCGACTACGTGGAGAAGGTGCAGGGCCGGTTCTTCCCCGCCGAGCTGGGCATGGTGGTAAACGATCTCCTGGTGAAGAATTTCAGCGATGTCTTCGACGTGGCTTACACCGCGCGCATGGAGGAGGAACTCGACGAAGTGGAGGGCGGGAAGCTTTCCTGGACGCAGGCGCTCGAGGAGTTTTACGTCAAGTTCAAGCACGATCTCGACCGCGCCGGGCGCGAGATGGTGGACATCAAGGGCGAAGGCATCCCGACCGGCGTGAAGTGCGAGAAGTGCGGGCGCCCCATGGTGATTCGCCTCGGGCGGAACGGCCAGTTCCTGGCCTGTACGGGTTATCCCGAATGCGACGGCACGAGCGACCTTACGCCGGAGCTCGCGGCGCAGTACGCCACCGGCGCCCCGGCGGCGCCGGAGGTGCCGGACCAGATCTGCGACAAGTGCGGCCGTCCCATGACCGTCAAACGCAGCCGCTTCGGCTACTTCCTGGGATGCACCGGGTATCCGGAATGCAAAGGCACGCGCAAGATCGTGATGAAGGAAGGCCAGGCCACCGCCGTCGCCGACGAAAAACTGGAGGAAAAGTGCCCCGTCTGCGGCAATCACCTGGTGGTGAAGCACGGCCGCTTCGGCGTTTTCACGGCCTGCAGCAATTACCCGGAGTGCAAGTACGTGAAGCGCGAAACGCTGGGAATCGCCTGCCCGGAGAAGGGCTGCAGCGGCGAAATCGTGGTGCGGAAGACGAAACGCGGCAAGACGTTCTACGGCTGCACGCGCTATCCGGAGTGCAAATTCACGGCCTGGGACAAGCCTGTGGCTGAAGCCTGCCCGGAGTGCGGCTCACCGATCCTGTTGGAGAAGATCTCCAAAAACTCCGGTTCCATCCGCGTCTGCCCCAACGAGGCGTGCAAATTCGAGCACGCCGTGTTGGCCTGAAACGGCCTCAGTGCGCGCCTGCGCCGGCGGGCGGCGTCAGGTCGCGGAAGCTGAATTTCTTTTCAAATTGGTCGTAGGGCTGGCCGTTCAACTCCACATAGGGATAGACGAAGTAATTCAGCGGCGGCCCCGCTTGCGGCGGACTGAGCGTGAGGTCGCGCCCCGTCGAAAACCGCACTCGGTTGGGGTCGAGCGACCCGAAGAGATAGTCGTGCCGCGCAGGATCTTGCCAGGCTTCGGAAATGTCCACCGGCACCCAACCCACGCCGTTCAAGTAGAACTCGGCCCAGCAGTGGTAACCCGGAATATCGCCCTGCAGCGTGGCCGGCAGCGGAAAGCCGATTTCGAACCGCGCCGGGATCTTCTCCGCCCGCATCAACGCGATGAAGAGCGAGTGGAAGTCTGTGCAGTTGCCGCGCTTCGAGTCGCACGCCCACATGGCGTCGCCGCGCCCCCAGCCCGTGCCCGTCTTGTCGTAGCGCAAGGTGTGGAAAACGTAGTCGTAGATCGCGTACGCCTTTCCAACCTCGTCCTTCTGGCCCTCGGTGATGTCTGCTGCCATTTTTTGAAAGCGGTCGTTGAGCGGCACCAGGCGGTCCGGCTCCAGGAACCTCAATACCTCGGCGGGAGTGGGGTCGCCCGGGCTTTCGTGGCGCCGAAGATCGCTCAGGCCGCCCTGCGCATATTCATCGCGCGTCACCTGGTATTTCAGGGAGATCTTGACGGGCGCTGTGCCGCCTTTGATTTCAGCATACAGCAGGTGGTTTCCGTACGTGTCCCCCCGCCCGAGCTCGGCCGGGACGGGGCTGGAGATGTCCTGCAGCGTCACTTGCTGATGGGCGTCGGAGGTAGCGACGGGAATCCAAACCTTCAAGGTGCCGCTGGCCGGAGGCTTGAGGGTGACCTCGTAGATGAACTCAAACGTCCGCGCATTGGCCGGGTTCTCAGCGGCGCTCAGAGACGGTGCGCCAAGTGCTACAGCGAGCGCGAACGCCCCGGCCAGCGCTCCAATCGATTTTGCTTTCATGGCCGCCAATCCCTCCCATGGTGTTGAGCGCGCCGGGCACACGGCGCCCGAGTCGACTAGGGTACACCAATCTCCCGGCCTCCTGCGACCTCGCGTTCGCTTGCCGATTGCGGCCTCTGCATAAAGCGGGGAGCGCCCCGCCTGATATAATCCCGTGAGAGACGAATCGACATGGAACCTGTGATCGTGGCCGGCGGAGGGCTGGCGGGCAGCGAGGCGGCCTGGCAACTGGCCGAGCGCGGGGTGCCGGTGCGGCTCTACGAGATGCGGCCCGCGCGCACCACGCCCGCGCACAAGACGGCGCAGCTCGCCGAGCTGGTCTGCAGCAATTCGCTCAAATCGAATGCGCCGGGCGCGGCAAGCTGGCTGCTGAAGGAGGAACTGCGGCGCTCCGGCTCTCTGCTGCTTCGCCTGGCCGACGAAAACGCCGTGCCCGGCGGGTCGGCGCTGGCGGTGGACCGCGAGCGCTTCGGCGCGGCCGTCACCGCGGCGCTCAGCACGCATCCGCTGGTGCAGGTCGAGCGCGCGGAACTCGCCGGGATCCCCGGCGAAAGCGCTGCGCTCATCGCCACCGGGCCCCTCACCTCAGACTCGCTCGCCCGCTCCCTTCAGGCGTTGACCGGGGCGGAGAACCTGGCCTTTTACGACTCCATCAGCCCCATCGTGGACGGGGAGACCCTCGACGAAGGCCGCACTTTCCGCGCTTCACGCTACGGCAAGGGCGGGGAAGACTACCTGAACTGCCCGTTCAATGAGGGCGAGTACCGCGCCTTTTACGAGGCCCTGATGACGGCCGAAGCCGTCCAGGCGCACGCCTTCGAAGACCTGAATTATTTCGAGGCCTGCCTGCCCATCGAGGAGCTGGCGCGGCGCGGCTTCGACACGTTGCGCTTCGGCCCCATGAAACCGGTGGGGCTTATCGATCCGAAGACCGGCCGCCAGCCCTACGCCGTGGTCCAGCTTCGCGCCGAAAACCTGCGCCACTCCAGCTACAACCTGGTGGGCTTCCAGAACCACCTGCGGTTTGCCGGGCAGAAGCGCATCCTGCGCCTCATCCCGGGCCTCGAAAACGCGGAGTTTCTCCGCTTCGGCCAGATTCACCGTAACACCTACCTTAACGCGCCCCGCCTGCTGGCCGCAGACCTCAGCCTGCGCGCGGCGCCCGGCGTTTTCATCGCCGGCCAGCTCTCGGGGGTGGAAGGGTATGTGGAGTGCATCGCCACCGGCCTTCTCGCCGGCATGGCCCTGGCAGCGCGCGCGCTCGCCCAGCCGTTTTCGCCGCCGCCGCGGACGACGGCGCTCGGATCGCTGGTTCACTACATCACCCACGCCGACCCGGCGAACTACCAGCCGGCGAATATCTCGTTCGATCTGCTGGCCCCGCCTGAAAATCTGCCCCGCGGCGTGATGCGCGACCGTGCGAAGCGCCGGGCCTGGCAATGCGAGAGGGCGTTGGCGGAAGTTGACCGGTGGTGGGGGAGCAGCACGCTGCCCGTCGGGGCTGGTTCATTGTCGGTGACCATCAGAGTGTAGGACATGGTTCGCAGCAGGTTGTCTGCCGGTCCTGGTGGTCCCGGTCTGCACTGTGTGCCGTTTGACCATGGCCGATGAGCCTGTTAGTGTGCTTCTATGGTGAAGCTACTCGCCTTTCTTCTGTGCGAGAGGGCGACTTTCAGCAAGGGTGAAAAGGTATCGCTACACGAATTATTTGATGGGCTTCGCATTAATCGACCAGCGAGCGGTCCGCCGCCCCCCCCAGGCACGCCTCGGACGGGTCCTTCCGAGCGGGTTTTTTACGTGTTCTATAAGATCGTCACTAGCACTCCCTGCACGATGAGTCTCAGGGTCGTCAATCCGTCGGGAGTAGAAATTCCCGGCAACTGGGTTGACCCCATTGAGATGTGGTCGGCGAGCGAGTTCGTTTTTCAGTCAATCTGGGCTCTTACGACGGGTCTTTTCCCCGAGCCAGGCCGATACCTGCTGGAGCTGCTATGCTCGGATGGTGCTGCCCCAATGCCGGTTGCCCAGACGCAACTCTACGTGGAGTAGGCGGAACAGATGGCGGACTTGGTTCAAATAGAAACAACAGTTTGTGCAAGGTGGCTGAAACCCCCCGGTGCGGTCATTGCCGAACATCCTGCCAAAGATGCAGGGATCGCGGGTGACGTTTTGTTTACTTCCGGCGCGCATTCGCCCGCTGATGTTGAAGTGAGGCTGCGCTTGGCGGACCCTGTGCGTCAAGGAGCCAACCGCCGCCGACTGCTCGAGGTCCTGTCCAGGCCTGGGCCCTTTTGGGACCCGGCCCGGCATCCCGAATTGGAGCGCGAAGGCGGCGCCGCTGCGTGGGTGAGGCAACTCCGACAGGAGGCGCAGGAGGCATTCGATTCAAGGCCGCCGAGGGATGAAACTCGATGATGGTCCTGCTGGACACGTCGGTCATCATTGATGCGATCAACGAGAGGCGGGGCCGTCGCTTGTGGGTGAGAAACCTAGCCATCCGCGGCGACACTCTGGCGTGTTGCGCAATCAACGTCACGGAGGTCTATGCGAATGTTTTTCCAGAGGAAGAGGAAGTAACCTCGCGGGTTTTTCACGGGCTCGAATGCATTGAAGTGGGGCGCGATTTGGCCGAGCGAGCCGGCCGTTTGAAATTTGAGTGGGAGCGGCGGGGGCAAACGCTCTCTGTTCCTGACGTGATTATCGCCGCGGCAGCGCTGACGTATGGCTTGACCCTGGCAACTGACAATCGGAAGCACTTCCCGATGCCGGACTTGCGGTTCCTTGACCTCCCCGCAGACAAGGCGCAGTAAAGCCTGCCGAGCTTCGCACCTCTGTTACGGGGCCGGCGCTTACAACGGAATGGTGGCGGCTGGCCATGGACGAACTCATCGACCGCTACCTCCGCTACCTCCAGTACGAGCGTAACGCCTCGCCGCACACCCTTCGGAATTATGCGAGCGACCTGCGCCAGTTCCGCGATTTTCTGCGGCAGGCTCGGGCCCGTCCGGAGGCCGAGGTGGATCTCGGCGCCGTGGACGCCCTCGAGCTGCGCTCCTATCTGGCCTCGATGTTCCAGGCGCAGAAGCAGAAAAGCTCCATCGCCCGCAAGCTCTCCGCCGTCCGCGCGTTCTTCCGCTTCCTGGCGCGCGAAGGCGCTGTGGCGAAGAATCCCTGCCTCGGCGTCAGCACTCCGAAGCTGGCCCGCAAACTTCCGCGCATCATGACCGAGGAGGAGACCAACAACCTTCTCAACCGTCTGGCCGAAGCCGCGCCCGAAGGCGAGCCCATGCTGAAGCGCGACCGCGCGATCCTGGAGATGCTCTACGCTTCGGGCCTGCGCGTGAGCGAGCTGGCCGGGCTCGATCTACGCAGCGTGAACTTCGGCGACAAGCTGGTGCTCGTCCGCGGCAAGGGCCGCAAGGAGCGCATGGTACCCTTTGGGCGCAAGGCGGGCGACGCGCTGGAGGCCTACCTGCCGGTGCGGGAGCGCATCCTGGCAGACAATCACACCTCCGGGCAGGCCTTGTTCCTGAACGCCCGCGGCCGCCGGCTCACGGTGCGCTCGGTAGACCGGCTGGTCCGCAAGTACGTGCGGCTCTTCGGCCCTAACGTTCGCGTAAGCCCGCACGGCCTGCGCCACGCTTTCGCCTCGCATTTGCTGGCCGAGGGCGCCGACCTGCGGGCCATTCAGGAGATGCTCGGCCACGCCAGCCTCTCGACCACCCAGAAGTACACTCAGGTTTCAATCCAACAGCTCATCGAGGTGTACGATAAGGCGCATCCCAAGGCATAGGAGTCAGGAGTCAGGAGTCAGAAGTGGGCCGGCCGAAGCGCTCAGGCAAGGCTTGAAGAGGTGCACGACCGTTTGCCCCGTCTCGAGTCTTCTAGCTCCTGACTTTTGTCTCCTGTCTTCTGTCTCCTGACTCCTGTCTCCTGCTTTCGAAACTCCCCTTCCCCCCCGCCGCCGTCTCCTGTAAACTTGTAAATCAGCCTCGAACTGCCGGCATGCTCAGAGCCGCCGGGCTCAGGGGCAGGTTTGTTTTATGTTTGACGCCCTACAGGAAAAATTCGCCAAGACCTTCAAGTCCCTGCGCGTGCAGGGCGTCCTCAACGAGGCAGCGGTGGACGAGGCGCTCCGCGAGGTGCGCCTGGCGCTGCTCGAGGCCGACGTTAACTTCAAGGTGGTGAAGGACCTGCTGGACCGCGTGCGCATCCGCGCGCTCGGCGAAGAGGTGAAGCAGAGCCTTTCATCGTCGCAAGAAGTGGTGCGTATTGTTCGCGACGAACTCGTCGATCTGCTGGGCGGCAAAGAGGCGGGATTGGTATTCTCGCGGGATTACCCTACCGTCTTCCTGATGGTCGGCCTGCAGGGCTCGGGCAAGACCACCACGTCGGGGAAGCTCGCCCGCTGGCTCGCCCAGCGCCGCCGGCGCCCCATGCTGGTGTCCACGGACGTTTACCGTCCGGCGGCCCGCGAGCAACTGGCGATTATCGCCAAGGCCATCGACATCCCCTGTTTTCCGGGCACCGGCATCGACTCGCCCATCGAGCTGGCCCTGGCGGCGCGCAAAGACGCGGCCGACCGCGGCCACGACGTGCTGATTGTGGACACGGCCGGGCGGCTGCACATCGACGAGGCCTTGATGCACGAGGTGAGCGAGCTGCGCACCCGCCTCCGCCCGAGCGAAGTGCTGCTGGTGGCCGACGCCATGATCGGGCAGGACGCCGTGCGCAGCGCCCAGGAGTTCCACGAGCGCCTGGGCACCAGCGGCGTGATCCTCACCAAGCTCGACGGCGACGCCCGCGGCGGCGCGGCGCTTTCCATTCACGCCGTCACCGGGCAGCCCATTAAGTTCATCGGCGTGGGCGAAAAGTACGACGCCCTCGAGGTGTTTCATCCGGACCGCATCGTCTCGCGCATTCTGGGCATGGGCGACGTGCTCTCGCTCATCGAAAAGGCGGAGCAGAACCTGGACCGCGACAAGGCCCTGGAGGTGCACCGCAAGCTGCAGGCGGACTCCTTCAGCCTGGAGGACTTCCGCGACCAGCTCCGCGAGATGAAAAAGCTCGGCTCCATGGATGAGATGCTGGGGATGCTGCCCAAGGTCGGCATCTTCAAGGACGCCGCCAAGGCCCGGGTGGACGAAAAAGAACTGGTCTACATGGACGCCATCATCAACTCCATGACCCCGCGCGAGCGCCGGAATCACGAGATCATCAACGGCAAGCGGCGGCGGCGGATCGCGCGCGGCAGCGGCACCAGCGTCCAGCAGGTGAACCAGTTGCTCAAGCAGTTCGTTCAGACTAGCCGCATGATGAAGACCATGAGTAAGGGCATCTTCGGCAAACAGCTCAGCCGGGTGAAGTTCCCAGCCGGGGCGCCCCAGGCGTAGGCCTTGGGGTGAAGGAGCAGAAAAAAGGGCCGAAAACGCGGAACGAAGCCACTATGTGCTTTAGAATCAGCAAGGGCTCGAAACGAGAAGGCAGAATTCAGAGACGTGGAGTCAGAAGTCAGGAGGCAGGAGCTAGAAGCGGGTTGCTGGGAATTGGCTGCCGAGGGGTCCAGGGACTGCGCCGCGAAAAACATGGCGAAAACGCGGAACGAAGCCACTATGTGCTTTAGAATGAGTAAAGGCTTGTGCCAACCGTGAGTAAGAATGGCGGGTTCAAGAAGTCTGGGCATTGAAAAATGAAAATATTACGAACGAACCCGTCAAGTTATTGAAAATAAAAGATGGCGTTTCTTGACGGACCAAGGATCCCGTCAACTCGCTGAAAATGAAAGAGATAGACCGATTACCCCGTCATCTAGCTGAAAAGCAACGGGATAACTTGAAACTTGAGCCGGAAAATCGAAGATTTTTCGTCAAGAGCGCCCCATTCTGGGCCACTGGGCGCTACATTAGAGCTTGAATCGCGGCCGTGCACCTCAAGACGGTCGGACTGATGAGGGAGGCTGCTTGTTAAGAATACGAATGTCTCGTACTGGAGCCAAGAAGAAGCCCAGCTACCGCATTGTGGTGATTGAGCAGGATAAAGCCCGCGACGGCCGGTTTGTGGAGATTCTGGGGCATTACAATCCCCGCAGCAAACCTCCTGAGCTGGTGTTCAATCGCGAGCGTGCATCTTACTGGGTGGCGCAGGGTGCGCAGCCGTCGGAGACGGTGCAGAGTTTTCTCAAGAAGAAGCCGGCGCCCAAGGCGGAAGCGGCATCGGTGCAGGCTTGAGTGGCGGCTAAGAGTCTCGCGGCCTGAGGGGGGTCTCTCAAGTCCCGCCGGGTTTCGCCGGCCGGTAGAACGGATGGGGGCGGCTCGGTTTGGCAGGAGGGCCACATGAAGGAGCTGGTTGAAGCCATCGCTAAAGCACTAGTGGATAAGCCCGAGGAGGTTCAGGTCCGAACGGTTGAAGGCCAGCAGGTCACCGTGCTCGAGCTCAAGGTGGACCCCACCGACATCGGGAAGGTGATCGGGAAGCAGGGTCGCACAGCACGTTCCATGCGCACCATCCTGGGGGCGGCCGGCATGAAGCTGAGGAAGCGCATCACGCTGGAGATCCTGGAGTAGTTGCCCCGCGCACGCCGCGCACGATTTGAAGGAGACGGCGTTGGAGGTAGAGGCGGAAGAAGATCGATGGCTCGCCATCGCACGCTTGGTGCGGCCACGCGGGCGCAAAGGCGAGCTGGTGGCGGAGGTCTTGACCGACTTCCCGGAGCGTTTTGCAACGCAGCGGCGCGTTTTCCTTCAGCAGGCCGCGAGCGATCCCGAGCCGGCGGAGATTGCCGAGGCTTGGTGGCATCAGGGCAAGCTGATCCTGCGCTTCACCGGCGTGGATTCGATCAGCCAGGCGGAGCGCTTGCGCGGGGCGTCGGTGCTGGTGCCCCGCGAAAAGCGCGTGGCGCTCGGCGAGGGCCGGTATTACCTGTGGGAGCTCGTGGGCTGCAAGCTGTTCGAGCACCCGGGCGGTCAACCGTTGGGAACCGTCACGGCGATCGTGCCCACCGGCGGCGTGGATTTGCTGAAGGTGAAGCGGGCCGGGGCGCGCGGCCGGGAAGCGCTCATCCCGTTCGCGCGGGCAATCTGCCGCGAGGTCGATGTGCGCGCCCGGCGGATCGTGATCGAGCCGCCCGAAGGTTTGCTGGAGTTGAACGACGAGCGGGGCGGGGAGAGTTGAGGCGTGAAGTTTGACGTTATCACGATCTTCCCGGGCTTCTTCGCAAGCGTCCTGGAGCATGGCGTGTTCAAGCGCGCGCTCGCCGGCGGCCAGCTCGACGTTCGAATTCACGACTTGCGAGATTACACCGACGACCGCCACCGCACGGTGGATGACCGGCCGTTCGGCGGCGGACCCGGTATGGTGTTGAAGCCGGAGCCGCTCTTTCGCGCCGTCGAGGCTCTGCGGGCGGACGGCGGCGAGGCGCGGTTTCCGGTGATCCTTCTCTCGCCTCAAGGCCGGCTTTTCTCCCAGGCGGCCGCCGCCGAGCTCGCCCGCCAGCAGCGGGCCGCCCTGATTTGCGGGCGCTACGAGGGCGTGGACGAGCGCGTAGCCACCAGGCTCGCCACCGATGAGATTTCCATCGGGGACTACGTGCTGGCCGGCGGTGAGCTGGCGGCGGCGGTGGTGATGGAAACCGTCACGCGCCTGGTGCCCGGAGTCCTCGGCAATGAGGAGTCGCCCTGGCAGGAGTCGTTTTCGGCGTGCCCGGAGGCGGGTTCTAGGCCGGGCCAACCCCTTGAGGCGCTGGGCGCCGGGCAGGGCAGCGGTCCCGGGGCATCGGCGGGCGGGGTGCTCGATTTTCCGCAGTACACCAGGCCTCCGGAGTTTCGCGGGCTGAAGGTGCCGGAGATTCTGCTTTCGGGCGATCACGCGGAAATCCGGCGCTGGCGGCGGCGGCAGGCGCTGGCCAAAACGTGGCGCCGCCGGCCCGACCTGTTGCCGCAGGCCGCCCTCAGCGAAGACGACCTTGAGCTGCTGGGAGAGGTCAAGCGCGAGGCAGCCGCAGCGGTAGGGCGGGGTTAAAAGCCGCGATTCGCGGCATTCTGAGAGGCCTAGCCGAATGGACTTGGCCGCAAGACGGGCGCCGAGGGTGTCCCGCACATTTTGCCTTTGGGAGTGCGAACATGACAGCGTTGGAAAAACTCGAGCAGGAACAGATGCGGACCGATGTACCCAAGTTCCGCTCCGGCGACACCGTGCGCGTCCACGTGAAAATCAAGGAAGGCGACAAGGAGCGCATCCAGGTGTTTGAGGGCACCGTGCTCGGCCAGCGCCGGGCCCGGAACCACTCCACCTTTACGGTGCGCAAGGTCTCGTTTGGACAGGGCGTGGAGCGCATTTTCCCCGTGCATTCGCCGGTGATCGAAAAGATCGAGGTCACGCGCTCCTCGCGGGTGCGGCGGTCCAAGCTCTACTACCTGCGCAAGCTGCGGGGCAAGGCGGCCCGCTTGCGCGAAGTGCGCACCGAACCGGGAGAGCCGAAGCCGGCTTGACGCCGTTGCGGCCCGCGGCCGCCCGGCCCTCACGCGGAGGGCAGACCCAGCCATGCCGGTCGCGCAGGACGTGCGGCGCTTGCGGTGCACCGGGCGCTTCGAAGCCGAGGCTAGACGCCTGGGCTACCTTTCGGTGGCAGGCTGTGACGAGGCCGGGCGCGGCGCGCTGCTGGGCCCGCTCTACGCCGCCGCCGTCATCCTCCACCCGGCGCGCCCCGTCCGCGGACTCGACGATTCCAAAAAACTCACCCCCGCCGAGCGCGACATCCTGGCGGCGGCCATCCGCGCCCGCGCCCTGGCCTTCGCGGTGGTGGCGGTCTCGGCGGCCGAAGTGGACGCCCTCAACGTGTACCACGCCTCGCGCCGCGCCATGATCGAGGCCCTGCGCGCTCTTTCGCCGGCGCCCGATTTCGTGCTCACCGACGCCATGCGCCTGGCCGGTTGGGGCGACCGCGTCGAATTCTCCGTGCCCTATCGGGCCCTGGTGCACGGCGACGCGCGCTCGTTCTCGATCGCCGCCGCCTCCATCCTGGCCAAGACCGGCCGCGACGCGCAGCTTGTGGAACTCGACCGGGTTTACCCGCAGTACCAGTTGGCCCGCAACAAAGGCTACGGCACGCCGGAGCACCTGGAGGGCTTGGCCCGGCACGGACCGTGCCCGGAACATCGGCGCACCTTCCAGCCCGTCAAGGGTTATGATCTGCCCTTGTTCCGTGGGCTGCGCGCTGCGCCGGGCGGCGCCAAGTGCCGCGAATGACGGCGGCGCCTTTCTTCGGGTGCCGGAAGCGCTGGAGCGGATCATGTCTTCCCTATTGATTCAAGGCGGCCGGGTGGTTGCGCCGCTCGATGGGTTCGACGCCGGCCTCGACGTGCTGGTGGAAGACGGTGTGATCCGCCAGGTCGCGCCCGGCCTGCGCGGTCCCGCCGACGAGGTGATCGACGCCGGCGGGCAGGTGGTGGCGCCGGGCTTGATCGATCTGCACGTTCACCTGCGCGAGCCGGGCGGTGAAGCGTCCGAAACCCTCGAGACCGGCCTCGCGGCCGCCGTGGCGGGCGGCTTCACGTCAGTCTGCCCCATGCCCAACACCTCGCCGGTGAACGACCACGTGGATTTCACCCGCGCCCTGATCGAGCGTGCGAAGCGGCTCGGCCTGGCGCGCGTTTTCCCCATCGCGGCCGTTTCGATGCGCAGCGAGGGCGAAACGCTGACCGACTTCCGCGGCTTGGTGGCCGCAGGCGCGGTGGCCTTCTCGGACGACGGCCGGCCGGTGAAGACCGCGGCGCTGATGCGGCGCGCGCTGGAGGCGGCGCGCGATGTGGGCGTGGCCGTCATCGAGCATTGCGAGGACCCGAGCCTGAGCGCGGGCGCGGTGGTGAACGAAGGCGCGGTGGCGCAGAAGCTCGGCGTGAAGGGCGCTTGCGGGGCCTCGGAAGAAGTCTGCCTGGCGCGCGACGTGGTGCTGGCGGCCGACACCGGGGGCCATCTGCACGCGGCACATATTTCCACGGCGCGGTCGGTGGAGCTGGTGCGGGCGGCCCGGCGGCGCGGGATTCGCGTGACCGCCGAGGCGACCCCTCATCACTTCACCCTCACCGACGAAGCCGTGCAACGCTGCGGAACCGCCGCCAAGATGAATCCGCCGTTGCGCAGCGCGCGCGATCTCGAGGCGGTGCTCGGAGGGCTTGCTGACGGCGCGATCGACGCCATTGCCACCGATCATGCCCCTCACGCTCCCGAGCTCAAGGCGAAGCCGCTCGCCGAAGCGCCTTTCGGCGTAATTGGCCTCGAAACCGCCTTGGGCCTCGCCCTGACATTTCTGGTTCACACCGGCCGCATCACGCTGGCCCAGCTCGTCACCCTGCTAAGCGCGAACCCGGCGCAGATGATCCACCAGACTCTCGGCCGTCTGGCGGTCGGCGCCGCGGCGGATCTGACCGTGTTCAATCCCGATTTGGAATGGACCTACCGCGCCGAGGACGGCCGCTCCAAGAGCCGCAATTCGCCTTTTGACGGTTGGAAGCTTAAGGGCGCAGTGACGGCCACGGTGGTGGCCGGGCGGGTGGTTTACCGCCGGTCAAATTGACGGCGGCCGCGCTCTCGGGTCTAGGACGCAGCAGGCTTGCTTCGACTGCCGGGTTTCATCGCGGGCACTCCGGCCTTGCACAGCGGGCATTCGGCGGGCTGATAGTTTTGAACCGTCAGCGTGAGCAGCGCGGCTCGCGGCAAGCCGAGGTCTGCGGCGCCGCCGCTTCGATCCACCAGCGAACCGGCGGCCACCACTTTGCCGCCCGCCTCTTCCACGGCGCGGATGGTTTCAAGCGTTGAGCCGCCCGTGGTGATAACGTCTTCGACTACAAGAGCAGGCTCTCCGGGCGCCAGGCTGAAGCCGCGGCGCAATGTCATGCGGCTGTCCTCGCGCTCGGTAAAGAGGGCGCGGACGCCCAGAGCCCGCGCCACTTCGTGCGCCACCAGGATTCCGCCGAGCGCAGGCGCCACCACGACTGTCGCGCCGGTCCGGCCGAGGCGGGCGGCGAGCTCGCGGCCGAGTTGCTCGGCCACCGCAGGATGCTGGAGCACGAGCGCGCACTGGATGTAGCGATCGCTGTGCAGGCCCGAGGACAGTACGAAATGGCCTTCGAGCAATGCGTGATGACCGCGAAACAGATCGAGCAGTTCACGCTCGTCCATGAGCGCCGGCCTCCGAATTTGGATGTGAAAGTGCGCGGGCGATTTCGTCGACGATGGCGTCGGCCGCGTCCGCCGGGTCCGGCGCCTGAGTGATGGGGCGGCCGACCACCAGGAAGTCCGCTCCGGCGCAAATGGCGGCTTCCGGTGTGGCGGCGCGGGCCTGGTCGTCGACGGCCGCACGGGCGGGCCGAATGCCGGGTGTGACCATGACGAAACTGGCGCCGCACGCCAGCCGAATCGCAGCGGCTTCGCGAGGCGAGGCCACCACGCCGCCTAGCCCAGCCGCCTGGGCCAGGCGCGCAAGGCGCGTCACCGCCGCCCCGGCGGGTTCGTTCCAGCCGATGGAGATCAGGTCATCGTCTGCCAGGCTGGTAAGCACGGTGACGCCAAGCACCAGCGGCGCCTCGGCCCCGCCCGCGCCTTCCTGAGCGCCTTCGAGCGCAGCCTGCATCATGGCGCGCCCGCCGGACGCGTGAACGGTGATCATCCTGGCGCCCAGTCGGGCGGCCGAGCGCGCCGCGCCGCGGACGGTGTTGGGAATGTCGTGCAGCTTCAGGTCCAGAAAAACTGGCGCGCCGTGCTGGATGAAGCTCCTGATCAGCGCCGGGCCTTCGGCAGTGAAGAGCTCCAGGCCAATCTTGAACGGGCCCACGCGCCCTCGAAGCCGCTCTGCCAGGCGCAGGGCGTGGTCAGCCGTAGGGACATCAAGGGCCAGAATCAACCTGGCCCGGGCCTCAGCTCGGCCTTTCGCTGCTGTGTCGTCTGCGGACATAGATGATTTTGGTCAAATCAAGATTGTAGCGGAAGACGAGAAAGGAACCCATGGCATCGAAGCGCAACCGCACCGGCTGGCTTCAGCCTTCATGGGATTCCATCGAAGTTTCATCCGATGTCGTCAGCGGATGCGACGGAAAAAGCCGCTGAAACTCGTCGGTCTGGCGGCGGACGGCGAGCCAATCGAAAAAGAGCCCGGGGCTCTGAAGCCACACGCGGAACCAGCTTGCGATCTCTCGCTTCTCCTGCCGCTTTTCCCTGCTGACCCGTGGATTGACCGCCAGGCCCTCGGCGCGCTGCTTGCCGCGAAGCACGAGCTTTCGCACCAAGCGCTGGCCCTCGAAATCCGAGGCCGACTGGTACTCCCCGTAGATGGCGTCCAGGCGTCGCAGAGCGGCCTCCGTGGTGGCAAGGTCGTTGAAGCGCAACGCCCCTTCGAGGCGGGCGGCGTACGGCGCCGGAAGGGTAGAGCCGGTGTAGCGATCTTCGTAATCAACGTGGGTCCCGGCATGGCGAAGTACGCCGGCGATGTAGCCGAGCGACGGCCAGGCGGCGGAGGGCGCGCGCTCGCGCAGGTTTTTCTGGATCATCCTGAGCTCGCGCACACCGGCTGTGGCGAGCTGGTGTTTCTCGCGATACTCGAGGATCAGCCGCTTCTTGCCGAGTCTCGCACCCATTTCAGTGCCTTGACCTTGTCCGGGCATGACGCCGGCGGCGATGCGCAGCGGGCGCCGGATCCTTTACCGTCTGGATTGTATCTCGGGCGGCGATCTGCCGCCGATATCGCGCCACATTGCGATTGTGTTCGTCGAGCGTCTTCGCGAAAACATGACCGCCGTGCAGGTTGCTCACGAAGTAGAGCGCATCGCTCGAAGCCGGATGGAGCGCAGCCTCCATGGAGGCCGCGCCGGGCGAACAGATGGGCCCCGGGGGCAGCCCGGGTGTCCGGTAGGTGTTGTACGGTGAGGGTGAATCCAGCACGGCCAAGGTGATCGACGGGCGGCGCGGCAGGGGATTGGCGCCGCCCTGCGAGTCGAGGCGCGCCGCGTAGGCAACGGTCGGGTCACAATCGAGCGCCATACCGCGTTCGACACGCCGCAGAAAGACGCCGGCAATCTCGCGCCGTTCGGCGGCATTGGGCGTCTCCTTCTCGACCAGTGACGCGAGCGTCACAACGTCGTGCAGGCTCCGCCCGTTGAGTTCCGCCTGGAGCCGCGATCTGAACACCTCTCGGAATCGCGCCAACATGTTCTCGACCACGGCCGCCGCGGTTACGCCGGCGGGGAAGCGGTAAGTGTCCGGGAAAAGGTAGCCCTCGAGGGTGGGCGCGGCCGGGTCGAGGTCGCGGATCAGCGCCGTTTGCAGGGTGGCACGCAAGAAGGCCCGAGGGTCGAGGCCCAGCCGCTCCTGGAGCAGGCGAGCCATGTCGAAGCGGTCGGAGCCCTCCGGGATCACCACCTGGAGATAGTAGATATCGCCGCGAACGATTTTCCAGTAAACGTCGCGCGGGCTGAGCGGCCGGTTGAAGAGGTATTCGCCCGCTTTCAAGGTGCGGTGTTTGGGCCGTCCGAGTGCGTAGAGGGCCAGAAATGGCGCACGATATCGCAACACCCTCTGCGAGGCCAGCGCGCGGGCGGCCGCCTCTGCGCCCGATCCCGGCGGAATGGTGACGATGACCTTCTCGGGGTAGCCCTGGTAGGGCTGCAAGGCCTCCACGGCGAGCAGCACGCCGCCGAGCACGGCGAGCGCGAAAGCAATGGGGAGAAGCTTCTTCACAACTCCGCTCGCACCTCGGTCCGGGCGCGCTCGAAGGCGCGACGGTCGAGATAACTCTGCAGCAGGATCTGCGCGGCTACGCGGTCACGCGCCTGGCGCCGCTTGCGGGCGTCCATCCCCGTTTCGCGGAGAGAGCGATCCGCCTCGCGGCTTGTCATACGCTCATCCCAGAGCTCAACGGGCACCGCGAGCCGCTCGCGCAGTTCTTCCACGAAGCGTACCGCGAGTCGCGACATGTCTGTTGCCTCACCGGTGCGGCTGATGGGATGGCCCACCAGGATACGGGTCACCGAGTAGTCCGCCGCCACCCGCTCGATGCGGTCAAGGTCGGCGCGTTTGTTGGTGCGTTGCAGGGTCGGCAAGCCCTGCGCGGTAAGGCCCAGCGCGTCGGACACCGCCAAACCCATGCGGACGAGGCCGAAGTCAACCGCAAGGGTTCGGCCCGAAGGCGCGGCATTCGCGGTTCTGATCTCTTCCACGCTTCGATCATACACCGGCGGAATCTGCGGCGGGCTCTCAACGTGCCCCCTGGCGTTGCTCCCGTTGCAGCAGGGTGCGTTTGCGCTCGAGGCCCCAACGATAGCCGCCGAGGCTTCTATCCTGACGCAGGACGCGGTGACAGGGCACCACGAGGGCGACAGGATTGACGGCGCAGGCACGGGCCACAGCGCGAGCCGCTCGCGGCCGCCCCACAGCGCGGGCCACCTCGGTGTACGAGCGCGTCTCGCCGTACGGGATGTTGCGCAGCTCGCGCCACACCTTCCATTGAAACGTCGTCGCCTGTACGTCGACGGGAAGGTTGAGCGCCGGCGCCTCACCGGAGAGGTGGTTTTGGAAGGCATTCACCAGGTTCTGAAGCCCGGCCGGATCGGGCCGAATCTCTGCCTTGGGGTACTCATCGGAGAGAGACTTTCGGAGCGGCGCATCCGAATCGCCCAGGCACACTCGGCAAACGCCCAGCCCGGTGGCCGCGATCAGCAAGCGGCCGAGCGGAGAGTCGACAATGGTGTAACCGATGCGCATTCCGGCGCCTCCCCGACGGTAGGCGCCGGGCGTCATGCCGAGCTGGGCGCGTGCGCGCTCATAGACGGCGCGGCTTGAGCCGTAGCCGGCTTCGTACACCGCTGCCGCCACGTTCTCGCTGGTCCGCAGGCTGGTGCGCAGTCGGCCTAGCCGCCGGGCCTCGGCGTATTCGCGAGGCGTGAGGCCGGTCGCGCGCTTAAAGCCGCGCGCCAGGCGATGCGGGCTCAGCCCGAGCTGCGCGCCCAGCTCGGTCAACGTCGGAGCCTCATCTGCGGCGGCGTCGAGCACACCGATGGCGTTGCCGACGAGTTTAAGTTGCCGGTCGCCCGCCGCGCCTGCCTGGGCGCCGCAGCGGCGGCACGGCCGAAAGCCGGCCTGCTCGGCAGCCCGCGAGTGAGGGTAGAAGACCACTTGGTTCTTTCGCGGGCGGCGCGACGGACACGAAGGCCGGCAGTAGATTCCGGTGGAGCGCACCGCGTAGACGAAACTCCCGTCGTAGCTGTGATCGTGGTCGAGCACCGCCTGCCAATAACGGTCATCGGGCCGGGTGCCGGCCCTGACTGCTGATTTTGCCTCGCTCAGTATTGCCATCATCGAAGCTCCTCGCTTGTTGGATGCTGCCCAGGAGACCAAGAATCTCGGGGCGCATTTCCAGCCTAGCGGGAAGGCTGTCCCTGGTTCTATCCGCTTTGAGCGCTCAAACTCGCCGATTCGAAAGCCCGAAGCCCTCCTCGCTGGGCGGCCGGCGGCGCGCCTGGCCGCAGGCACGGGTTGGAATTCGCCGTGATGCCGGGCTAGAATCAGGTTCGGAGCCCGCCCCATGTCCGAGGTGAAGCAGTCCAGCTCTCCTGCCGCCGGCGCGGCCAGCACCAGTCTGAAGATTATCGCCGCCGGCATCGTGGTGGCGGCGCTTTACTACGCCAGTTCCGTGGTGATCGCGCTGGTGCTTTCCATCTTCATCGCCTTCGTGCTCGATCCCGGCGTGAGCGGCCTGGAGCGCCTTCACATCCCGCGCTGGCTGGGATCGCTGGTGGTGGTTCTGATCGGGCTGGCGGCGGTCTATCTCATTGTCTACGTCCTCTCGAGCAGCGCCTTTTCCTTGGCCGCCGATCTGCCCAAGGTAGAGAGCCGCCTCCGGCAGGTCGTAGCCCGGCTTGAGGAGCCCATCGCCCATTTGGGCTCCGCCTTCACCTCGGCGAGCTCGCCGGAGCGCAATGTGACGACGGTGCGCATTGAGCAGGAGTCGCCTTGGGGACAATTCCTGCTGCGCGGCATCGGCTCGGTCTACGCGTTCACGGTTACGGTGATGTTCATTCCGTTTCTGGTGTTCTTTATGCTGACATCCAAGAACCAGATCTGGGCTGCCACCTTGAATTTGTTTGCCCCGGAGCGCCGCCAACAGTCTGAAGACGTGATCCACGGCATCGGTGAAATGGTACGGCAGTATGTGATCGGCAACATCCTGGTGGCGGCGATTTCAGCGTTCCTCATTACCCCCGTCTTCGAATTCGTCGGCCTGCCGTACGCCATCATTTTGGGACCGGTTTCGGCGCTTCTCAATCTGATTCCCTATATCGGCGTCGCTTTGGCCATGCTCCCGCCGCTGCTTGTGGGATTGCTGGCCTTCGACCGAGTCGGTCCTTTCGCGGCGGTGGCGGTCACGGTGGCGGCAGTGCACGTCGTAGCGGTGAACTTTCTCACACCCAAGTTTGTGGGGCGGCGGGTGAAACTGAACGCGCTTTCCGTGACCCTGGCCATGATGTTCTGGAGCGCCTTGTGGGGCGCTTTCGGCCTGGTGCTAGCCATCCCGATCACCGCGTCGTTCAAGGCGGTCTGTGACAACGTCCGTTCCCTGCGGCCGCTCGGCGCCTGGCTCGGCGATAGCTGATCACGCACCGGGTGCGGCCTCTCCGAAGGCCGGTTCTCCCCTCAATCCTCATCAGCGCGGCCCTCGATCGCAGTTGCGGAGCTTGCAGGCCCAGCCCCCTCCTGGCCTTCGCCGAAAAACCCCTCGATCTCGCGGCGCAACTCGGCAACGCAGGTCGCCAGCGACTCACACTGCTGAAAGATCGAGATGCCTGCAACGCCCGCAGCGCCGGCCTGCAGGCACGGCCGCACCCGGGGCAGGGTGATTCCGCCGAGCGCGAGCACCGGAATCCGGGCCTTCCGGGTCGCCTGCTCGAGCGGCCGCAATCCGAGCGGCGGCCCGTAAGGAAGCTTCGAGGCGGTTTCGAAGATCGGCCCGAGCAGCGCGTAGTCGGCGCCCGCGTCCTCGGCGGCGCCCACCTCGGCGGCCGAATGGCAGGAGACGCCCACCCAGAACGTCGGCCTGCCAGAAGCTGCCAGTGCGGCGCGCACATCCTGGACCGGCATCGACTGCCCTCCCAGGTGAACGCCGTGGGCGCCCGACGCCAGCGCCACGTCGAGCCTGTCATTCACCACGATGCCTGAGTTGGCCCCGCGCACCGCTGCGCGACGCGCGGCGTCGAGCGCCCCTTCCACCAGCGCCAACAGGTCCCGCGTCGCGAGGTCTTTTTCCCGGATTTGCAGAAGGTCAACCCCGGCCTCGACCGCTTCCGCGACGACCGGCAAGAGCGGCCTGGAGGCAAGCCCGTGGCGGTCGGTGATGTAGCAGAGCCGGAGTTCCGAAAGCGTCATTCAGTTCGAACCGCCGGGCTGTGCGGCGAGGGCGCGCCGGCGGCTGAGCATCGCATTGACACCCAGTCCGAGATCCGCCAGCCCCAGGCCGGAGACGGCGCCCCGCACATAATCATTGCGCGCCAAGGTTTCGATCCAGGTATAGTGAGCCACAAAATAGTTGTTCGTCCAGGGCGGGATCCAGGGCGTGACGAGCAAAACCAGGCCCATCGTCAGGCACAACAGAATATAGAGCACCCTGGCGGATTGCATCGGGATCTCCCATGGGGACGAGGCAGCCGCTTCGCTCAAGGCTTTGCGGAGAGCTGGCGCACCTTCTCCGCCACGTCGCGGTAATCGATGTTGTGGCTGTAGACTTCAAGGAAATTGGCGCCCGCGGCCTCCAGGTTGCCCGCCTGCTCCTGAGCCAGGCCCAAATCATAATGAAGCGCGAGGGCCGCCTCCGGGTCAAGCCCGGGCATCTCGAGCGCCCGCTCGTACCACTTGGCGGCGAGGCCGGGCATCTGTTTCTCGCTGAAGCACAGGGCCAGCAGGCTGCAAGCGGTGAGGAATTGAGGAGGATACACGCCCGCGCTCGCCCGGCGCACCACGGATTGGAACTCGCCGATCGCTTCATCCACCAGGCCCATCTCGCGAAAGGCCACTCCGAGCTCGTAGTGCGTTTGGGGGTCATCGTCGGCCTGAGGACGGCCGGCCTCGGTGGCGGCTTCCTCGAGCATCGCGCTGAGCGAAGCCGCGAAGTCCAGCGCGGCAGGCGGCGCCACCTTCGCCGGCGCCGCCTGCGGGCCGCTCCAGCCCGATTCCAGGTCGTGCGCCAGATCGCGCACCGGGTTGGCCGCGGGTGCCGCCGGCGCGCCGGAAACTCGTGCCTCGTACCGCGCGCGAAGGTCCACCACGCGCGCTTCACCCGGAAATTGTTGGGCGAGGCGATCGAGCGTTTTGCGCGCTTCGTCGGCCATGGCGTAATCGAGGTAAAAATCGATCTCGGCCGAGCTCTCTTCGAAGTCGAATGCAGTCCCCGCCGCCCCCGGGGCGCCTTGAGCGTCCGACCAGGCTTCCAGTTCCTCCGAGAGGTCGATCTCGCCGCCCTGCGCTTGCACGTCGACCGCGTCCGCCCCGGTCGCGCCGCGGTCAGGCGCCTCCGGAGTAGGCGCGCTTTCCGCGGCCACTGCGGCTTCGCCCTCGGTTGGCCGCTCGCCCGGAGCTTCGGCCTCCGGAAACAGGCGGCGCCGAACCTCAATCACCCGGGCGTCCGTGGAGTCCAGCGCCGCTGCCTGCCCGAATGCCGCCGTGGCGCCCTCCATGGCACCCTGGGCGAGGGCGGCCTCGGAGGCGTCGAGATAGGCGCGCAGGGCCTCGCCGGTCCGTCCCAAGGCATGGCAACAATCCGCCAGGTGCAGCAATTGGGCTACATTGGTAGGCTCGTTTGCCACCATCTTGCGCATCACTTCGATGGCGCGCTGCTCGAGGTTCTGCTGCTGGCAGAGGGTGAGGGCCTGGGCATACAAATCGCGGGCCTCCCGGGCAAGCCCCTGGCCCGCGTAGAGCTCGCCGAGTTTCAACATCGCCTCCACGTCCTGCGGCGCAAGCTTGAGGATCTTCTTGTCGATGGCGATAGCGCGCAGCACGAAGCCTTCGCGAGTGTAAGCCTCGGCCAATTTGCGGAACAGTTGCAGGGCTTCCGGGATGCTGTTATCGCGTACGCAGAGGTCGCCGGCGGTGTTGATGAGGGCGAGGTCCGACGGATCGTTCTCGATGATCTCAGAGTACTGCTGAATAGCCTGAGAAAGCCTGCCTTGAGTCAGCGACCGCTCGGCTTCCTGAAGGGCTCGGGCTTTGTTAAACCACATACCTGGACTCCACCTGTTCCGCCCGATGGCTCTGAGGGCAACCTAACACAACTTCAGGGGGAGGTGTCAATTGCGCGGGCGCCGGCCGGGCGCCGGGCTGCGAAGTCCCGCAGGCGAGCCCGCAGATCGTCCCGAATCCTTCGGAAGGCATCCAGCCGGACCTCCTCCGTACCCTGGACCGCGGCCGGATCTTGCACGCTCCAATGGATGCGCTCGGTCCCGGACGAAAAGACCGGACAACTCTCGCGGGCATTGTCGCACACCGTAATCACGGAGTCGAATGCCCGGCCTCGAAACTCGTCCACCGATTTGGAGTGGTGGCCGGAGATGTCGATGCCAATTTCGCGCATCACGGCGATCGCCTCGGGCCGCACCTGCGTCGGCTTTGTGCCGGCACTCGAGACCTCGTAGGGCGTTCCGGCGTCGTGCCGCAGCAGCCCTTCCGCCATTTGGCTGCGAGCCGAGTTGCTGGTGCACAGAATCAGCACGCGCTTTCGCTCGACCATGAAACGCCTCCGTCTTTCAGGCTTGGCCTGCCAATCCGCACGGCCTGTCCACGTCGCCGGGCTTTCCGCCGCCAGCGGGCGTTTGCGCGCGTTTCTTATAACAAATTGATTTCATGAAGGTTATGCGATTCCCACTCTGCCCGATTCCGGCATTGGCCAAAATTTACAATCACATGATTCCAAAGGACATTCCGGCTTTACCCTTCCCGCATGGGCGGGAATTCGCAGGCTGGCCGATGGCCGGGCAGAGCCAGCCCGGTACAGTTCGCAGCGCCGGACCGTTTTCATCGTTCCCACTTTCCGAGACATATTTTTAAGTCCATTATTCTCATAAACATTCCGGCTTTGTTCGTAGACGCTTCCAGTCGTTTTCGCAACCGCCAGGTACGAAACGGGCACCGCCGCATGGAACAGGCCTTCCCCTCGCCCCAACCCGCCCCGCGTGCACGTGGGAGAGGCTGTTCGAAGGACGGGTGAGGGAGCGTGCCGCTGGCGACGGAATTGAAATCCCGCCCTCCCGCAGCGGGGAACCATGACGCGCGCTAACGTTGGTGCACACCGATCCTCGATCTGCAAACGAATTACGCGAGCCAACGCCAGCCTAGCACGGCTCGGGACGCCTGTGGGGACAAACGGAACGCGTGGGACACATTATTTTAGCCTATATTTTCAATGGCTTACCCTGTGAAAAAGCCATGTCGCGGCCTTGATAGGCTGCGGACTCCCGCTAGAGTGTAGCAGGCCCTCCGCGATCTCGCGGAGAACCGATGTGCCGCTCGGCAGGTTAGCACGAGCCTTCGCTCGACCAGCAGCGGCCGGCCATACTTCAGCTTCGGCTGCCAGGCGCGGAGGCGGCCGGATTCTGAGTTTCATGCAGCGGGCTTCTCCATCACGAACACCAGGAACGGCCAAAGCGGTACGCCCAGAAGGCGATGCAGAACCACTCTTCTTGCACCGGCCTGCTCGAGGGCAGGGAGCACCAAGACGGGCCGGCAGCCGAGCGAGATCGAAGGGAGGCGCCAAACCACGTTCTCGACTTGCTGCGCCAGCCAGCGCACGGCAGGGTTGGGTGGCTCTGTGGAATGGGCAGCACCCAGGCGCCCGCCGGGCCGGAGCACGCGATACATTTCCAGGGCGCCGCGGACGGGGTCGTATACAGGGCACAGGCTGTAGGTTGAAAGAACGCAGTCGAAACTCGCGTCCTCGAAAGGCAGGTGAACCATGTCGCCGGATCGAAACTCCAGGCGTCCGGCAAGCCCTGCCCTTGCGGCCCTGCCTCGCGCGACATCCAGCATGTTCTCGCTCAGATCGAACAGCACCACCCGGCCGGCCGGACCGCAATTTCGAGCGGCGAGGAGTGCAGTGCTGCCCGTCCCGGAACCGCAGTCGAGCACGCGGTCGCCGGGCCGCACGGCGTTTTCGACCACCATCATCCGGCCGCGTTCGTCTGAGCCCAGCGTCAGCACACGGTGCAGCCGGTCATAGCGCCCGGCCACGCCATCGTACACGCTCTTGAGGCGATCCTTGTCGAGGCCCTGTCGCATCGAGTGACTCTTACCTCGGTTCCGGCGCGCCCCTGGGCGAGGCGTGACGCCTTAGGACTGCCGGGCAAGCAAGTCCAGGATATGTCCGCGAATGTCGTCGCGCACGCGCCGGAACACGGCCATGCGTTCGGCCGGAGTGCCCTCAGCCTTGGCAGGGTCTTCGAAGCTCCAGTCAAGGTACTGGATGGCGCCCGGAATAACCGGGCACGTCTCCCTGGCTTGGTCGCAGACTCTGATCGCATAGCGGAAACTCTCACCCACGAACTGCGTGACGGGTTTGGAATACTGCGCGGAGATATCGATGCCGGCCTCCCGCATGGCCTCTACCGCGGCAGGGTTGAGCTTGGTGGGTACGGCGCCGGCACTGAACACGTCAAACTCGTCTCCGGCCATTCGGCGCAGCAAGCCCTCGGCCATCTGACTGCGGCAAGAGTTCTCGGTGCAAAGGAATAGTACTTTGGGTTTCATCGTTTTTGGGCCTCCCGGCTTTCACGGTCACTCGGTGATCGTTCTCGCGGACGGCGGCGCTCCGCGCTCCCCGGAGAGCCTCGCGCCTTCCGGAAACCAGTGCCGCGTGCGGTTGCAGACCGAGCAGACCGACAGCATGGCCGGCACTTCGATCAACACGCCGACCACCGTGGCCAGGGCCGCGCCCGAGCCGGGCCCGAACAGCGCGATGGCCGTGGCGACGGCGAGCTCAAAGAAGTTGCTGGCGCCGATCAGCGCGCCAGGCGCCGCCACCGGGTACTCGACCTTGAAGAGGTGCATCAGGCTGTAAGCCAGCGAGGCGTTGAAAAAAACCTGGATGAGAATTGGAACGGCAATGAGAATCACGTTGAAAAACCTGCCCGTGATGCTGTCGGCCTGAAAGGCGAAGATGAGCACCAGGGTGGCGAGCAGCGCAGAGATGGTGACGGGCGCAAAGCGCGGCAGCAATTCCTTTTCGAACCACTCTTGGCCATGATGCCGAATGAACCACCGGCGCAGCAAAACGCCGGCCGTCAGGGGGATCACGATAAAGGCGATTACCGAATACAGCAGCACGGCGAACGGCACCGAGAGCGATGACGCGCCGCCCACCAGGAACTTCACGATCGGAGCGAAAAGAAAAAGCATGATAAGGTCGTTCAGAGAAACCTGCACCAGCGTATACGCCGGATCGCCATCCGTCAGGTGACTCCAAACGAACACCATGGCGGTGCAGGGTGCGGCCGCCAAAATGATGCAGCCGGCGATGTACTGGCCGGCCTCGGCGCCGCTGATCAAGCCCGCGAATACGTGCCGGAAGAAGAGCCAGGCGATCAGGGCCATCGTGAAGGGCTTGACGAGCCAGTTGACAAACAGCGTCACCAGCAAGCCGCGGGGGCGCTGCCCCATCCGGCGGACGGAAGTGAAATCCACCTTCATCATCATGGGGATGATCATCAGCCAGATGAGGACCGCGATGGGCGCGTTGATCTGGCTGCCGCGCCCGAATTCGAGGCCGCGCAGAGCGCCGGTGAGGGCGGGGACCAGCTTGCCGAGCCCGATGCCGACGATCATGCAGACGCCGACCCACACGCTGAGGTAGCGCTCGAAGGGGGTGAGTCGCTTGGCGGGTGCGCCGGTCTCAGGCTGATTCATCGGAGGCTCCCATCGCGGCTTCCGTTACGCTTCAAGGTTGTTGCCCGCCCTCGAGGGACGGGCAGGGAGAGGTGAGACGCTAGCTGCGCGTTGATCCCTCGCAGCATGTGGGACCGCAGCACGATGTGCCCGGCTTTTTCGCCCGCACGAAGGCGCTGATGAATTTGCCGTTCACCAGCGGCGCGAGGGCGTCCACATCCAGCCCCTGCCCACTGAGGAACTGGCGGGCGTCGTCCACGTGGTACTCCCGGGTGGGTTCGATCGCGATGGCCTCGAAGCCGGCGGCGGCGAGCTTGAGGCGGTACTCTGTTTCTTCGAGAGCCCCGGCGATGCAGCCCGCCCAGAGCTCGACGCTGCGCCGGACGTCCGCCGGCACCTCGCCGCGCACCACCACGTCCGACACCGCGAAGCGCCCGCCCGGCTTGAGCACGCGAAAGGCCTCGCGCAGCACGCGGTCCTTGTCGGCCGAAAGGTTGATGACGCAATTCGAGATGATCACGTCCACGGAGTTCTCGGGCAGGGGAATGTTCTCGATTTCGCCCTTCAGAAATTCCACGTTCTCAGTTCCGGCCTTTTGCCGGTTCTGGCGGGCCAACGCCAGCATTTCATCCGTCATGTCGAGTCCGTAAGCCTTGCCGGTGGGTCCGACCCGCTTCGCCGAGAGGAGGACGTCGATGCCGCCGCCCGAGCCGAGGTCCAGCACCGTTTCGCCGGGATTCAGGTTGGCGAGCACCGTGGGATTGCCGCAGCCGAGCGAGGCCAGCAGGGCCGTCTCCGGCACTTCGCCCGCCTGGACGGCGTTGTACAGGCTGGAGGTGATCGGGTCCGCACAGCCGGCCAGGGCTTTGCCGGCGCCGCAACATGAGCCTCCGCCTCGGGCCACATGCAGGGCCGCCTGGCCGTATTTCTCCTTGACCGCTTCCTTGATATTCTCCGTGTTCATCGGCATTTCCTTTCCGGTCCGTTTTTGGACGTCTCTCCGATCGAAACCAGCGCGCCGGGCTCCACCGCCCGGTTGCGCGTGCAGCACTCTGCGTAGAGAAAATTCATAACCTCTTCGAGCGCCTCAGTGTTGGCCGCGTACCATAGGAAGGTGCCCTCACGCCGCACGCGGACGAGCTCCTCGTTTTTGAGCTTGTCGAGATGGTGCGAAAGGGTGGAGGCGGGAATGCCCAGCTCGTCCTGAATGTCGCCCGCGATCAAACCCTGCGGATGCGCGGTGAGGAGGAGCTGGACAATGCGAAGGCGCGGCTCCGCGCCCAGGGCCGCGAACATTTCGGCATAGCGGGTGGCGGAAGCGGTTTTTCTCACGGGCTTCATATTTCGATTATACCGGAAACATAGAATCCGTCAAGTGGAGCTTCGCTTCGGCGGAGGTTCAGTTGGGTGAGTTCCGTCCCGCAGTCATTCCCGCGAACGCGGGAATCCCAGGCGAGGCCCTCACAGAGGCGCCCAAACGCACGGGGTGCGACTTGGCGCCCGTGACGAGTGTCAGGTCCCTGTGCGCGATACCTACTCAACTCCCGAAGCGAAATACCACGCCGAACGAAAGCCTCAGATTATTCTGAGTGTCGTTGGTGAAAGGTTGACGCAGGTAGTCCGCCTGAATTATCCGGATCCAGACGAAGCGTGCGGCCTTCACATCGAGGCCGCCCCCGAACGCGGTGGTGAAGGTGGTCTCACGTTGGCTGCCCTGCGTCAGTTTTGCGAGATCGCAGGGCGGGCACGTTGGGCAGATGACGTTATTGTTGGCGGGGCACTCGGTCACTTGCTCCGGGCAGACGGTGTTGCTGTTGACGGGGGCGGCGCACACGGTTACCTGCTCCGTGTCCGAAGTCCCCCGGGTTCCGCCCACGAGGAAGTGAATGAAGGGACTAACCCTGGGTGCCACGCGGAACGTAAAGTGCGGCCCGAAAAGGTACGAGAAGCCGTTGGTATGCGGTCCGGCAGTGGAACCGCTGCCGGCCGGTATAGGCGGCATGATCGGAGAGCTGTAATGGTTGCTCAAATCGGCTTCGAGGCCGAAAGAACGGTTGAAGTTTCCGGTCAGCGACGCTTCCCAGCCGTTCGCGTTAAACCCCGTATTCCCATTAGCCTGAACGAAGGAATACCCACCAAAGATCTCGCCGCTGGGCGCGATTTGTTGCCCGAATCCGTTGGCCGGCACGCCGGCCATTACCAGGCACACTGCCGCACACGCTATAATGTTTCGCATAGGCCCTCCCTGTTGTCGGGGGCCGACTGCCAGGCCAGTCGTCCTACACTGGTAACACGAATCGAGCCAGAAAGTTGCGGCTGGAATGACGGTGGCGTCCTACGTTTCCGCGGAGACGCTGCGATTACGCACGAGGGCCGGGACGGCGTTCCACAGCCGCCGCAGCGGGGCCTGCAGCAAGGAAAGGGAGCCCATGTAGAGATAGCCGCCGAAAAACAGCAGGAGGAAGGGTGTGGTGAGGTAGTCCTGCACGCTGAAGGAGTAGACGGTGGTGAAGAGGAAGTAGGAAGCCAGGCCCAGCTCGACCCAGGGAATCCAGCCGCTCTTGCGGGAATACTTCTTGCGCTCCCAGGTGATTTCCCGGCCTTCCACGCGATACTTGGGCGTGCGCACGAACTCGGACTTCACGCCGAAAAGCGCTTCGAGCACCACCTTGGCATTCATCACCGACAGGCCGATGCCGGTGGCCATCAGGAAGGGAACGTACTTGATGCTCCGCTTCCAGCCCTGCGGATAAAGCTCGCGCTGCGCCACCAGGTAAAAACTGGAAACCGAGCAGGTGGAGGCCAGAAAAAGCGGAAGGTCGATATAGAGCATTTGGAACCAGCCCTGGTAAAAGCGCACGATCATGGCCGGCAACAGGATGAGGGAAAAGAGCACCATGAGCGGATAAGCGCAGTTCGCGGTGAGGTGGAAGGTGGCTTCCAGCTTGATCTTGAGGGGCTGATCGCTGCGCCAGACGCTCGGCAGAATTTTGCGGGCGGTCTGGGTGAGGCCCTTGGCCCAGCGTGCCTGCTGCTGCTTGAAGGCGTTCACCTCCACCGGGAGCTCCGAGGGGCACTCGATGGTGGGGTCGTAGACAAACCTCCAGCCCTTGAGCTGCGCCCGGTAGCTCAGGTCGGTGTCTTCGGTGAGGGTGTCGTGCTGCCAGCCGCCCGCGTCTTCGATGGCGGTGCGGCGCCACATGCCGGCCGTGCCGTTGAAGTTGAAGAAGCGCCCCGAGAAGTTGCGCCCTCCGTGCTCGATCACGAAATGGCCGTCGAGCACGATGGCTTCGACCTCGGTGAGCGCCGAGTACCCGCGATTGATCCAGGTCCAGCGGCCCTGCACCACGCCCACCTGCGGGTCGGCGAAATAGGGCAGCATGCGCCGGATGACGTCGGGCGAAGGCACGAAGTCCGCGTCGAAGATGGCGATGAATTCGCCGGTGGCCTTCTCGAGACCCGCTTCGAGCGCGCCCGCCTTGAATCCCTCGCGGTTGTCGCGGTGGAGGTAAGCGACGGGAAACCCGTTGCGGGCGTACTCACCCACCAGGCGCGAGGCGACGAAGGTGGTTTCGTCCGTGGAGTCGTCGAGCAACTGGATTTCGAGCAGCTCGCGCGGGTAGTCGATGCGCGTGATGGCCTCAAGGAGGCGCTCCACCACGTAGCGCTCGTTGTAAATCGGCAACTGGATGGTGACTCGCGGCAGGACCTCGAGACCCCGGGGGGGCTTCGGAGCCTTCTTTTTGTTGTGAAGGTAAATGTAAGTAAGCGTGTAGCGATGAATGCCGTAAATGGAAAGGATGATCAGGATGGTGAAATAGGGGATGAGGACGACGCGGTCAAAAGCGTTCGGCTGATAGAGTCCCTGAAAGGGGTCCTTCTGAAACACCTTGTGGACGTACTGCAGCAACGGGCTGGCTGGCGCTACGAAGCTGGAGAGCACGAGCAAGGTGGACATGGCGTTGTGGGTCGTCTGGCCAACCGGCGACCGGCTGGTCCCCCGTCAGGCGGTGATCAGGTTCAGGCTTGCACGTTCCCGCAACTAACCCAGCCATTATATCAAATGCAGCCCGTGCGCTCAACCGCGGCGCTCAGTCACGGCGGCGTAGCTGGCATCCCCCAGGCCCGCAAGGCTATTCGCCCGGGCCGGGAACGATCAATTGCTGGTAGACGGCGGGATCGACGTTGCCGCCGCTGATCACGCAGCAGACGGCCGATCCGCGAAAGCGATCGGGCTCGGCGAGAAGCGCGCCCAGCGAAAGCGCGCCCGTGGGCTCAGCCTTGACGTTGGCGAGCTCGAAAAGCAGCCGCACGGCCTGAACGATGTTCGCTTCGGGAACCTCGACGATCCCGGCGATGCCATTCTTGAGGATTTCCCAATTGTGGCGGCCCAGGCTCAGCGTGCGGGCGCCATCGGCGAGGGTCTGAGGCTCGGCGTCGTTCGCGATGATGCGGCCGGCGCGCAACGAGCGGGCAGCGTCGTTGGCCAGGGCGGGCTCGGCGCCGAACACTCTAGCCTCGGAGCCCGCGCGTCGGAGTCCGGTGACGATTCCGGACGTGAGTCCGCCGCCGCCCACCGGTGCCACAATCAGGTCGAGGGAACGGTCAAGCCGCGCGAGTTCCTCCCCCAGGCTGCTGTTGCCCGCGATCACCAGCGGGTCGTCGTAGGCGCTGGCGATGTAGGCCTCGGGATGCTCACGGGCGAGCTCCTCTACGCGTTGGGCGCGGCTGGTCGAGCGCACGTTCACAAACTCCACCTGCCCTCCGTACTCGCGCACCGCGTCCACCTTCACACGGGCGCTCGTGTCGGGCATGACGATGATCGACCACTTCCCAACGAGAGAACATGCGCAGGCCAGGGCCTGGCCGAAGTTGCCCGAGGAGGCCGCGATCACCGCTGGGTTCGGCACGTGAGACGCCACGTGGTACGCAGCGCGAAATTTGAAACTGCCGGTGCGCTGAAAGGTTTCGCTGGCGAGGAACAGATCGATGCCGAGGCGCTCGGCGAGGCGAGGGGCGTCGATGACGGTGGTGGGGCGCCACGGATGCGCAGGGGATGGGTTCGAGGCCATCAGACTTGGACGGAGACCGTGGTTTCGGTGCGCGTAACAGGCCGATAGAGCGTGTCGCGCTCGATGGGCTCGCGCCCGGCGTCGCGGATGAGGCGGACGATGGCCTCGCGCGTCATCACCTGGGGTGTGCCGGCGCCGGCGTCGTGGTAGATTTTTTCCTCCACCACCGTGCCGTCCAGATCGTCGGCGCCGAAACGCAAGGCCACCTGTGCCACGCGCGGCGTCATCATGATCCAGTAAGCCTTGATGTGCGGAAAGTTGTCGAGCACGAGGCGCGAGACGGCCACGTTTTTGAGATCCATGAAGCCCGTGGTCTCGTCGTGGGGCACCATCTTGCCAAGCTCGGTGTTGGCGGGATGAAACGCCAGCGGAATGAAAGTTTGGAAGCCGTGGGTCTGGTCCTGAAGGCCGCGCAATTGCAGCAGGTGGTCCACGCGGTCCGCGGCGGACTCGATATGCCCGTAAAGCATGGTGGCGTTTGAGTGCAGGCCGAGCTCGTGCGCCAGCCGGTGAATCTTAAGCCAGGTGTAGGCGCCGATCTTGTGATCGCAAATCACGCGGCGCACCGCCGGAGCGAAAATCTCCGCGCCTCCGCCCGGCAGCGAGCCGAGGCCGGCATCTTTCAATTTCTCCAGAATCTCACCCAACGAGAGCTTGGTGATGTGCGAATAATACCCAATTTCGACCGCGGTAAACGCCTTCAGATGGACGCTCGGAAAACGCTCCTTGAGGCCGCGCAGCAGGTCGAGATAGTAGTCGAAGGGCAAGTCGGGATGCAGCCCGCCCACAATGTGGAACTCCGTCACCGCTTCCGTCCATCCCTCCCCGGCCCGCCGGAACGCTTCGTCGAGCGCCATGGTGTAGGCTCCAGGCGCGTCCGGCTTGCGCCCGAAGGCGCACAGTTTGCAACTGGCTACGCAAACGTTGGTGGGGTTGAGATGGCGGTTGACGTTGAAATAGGTGGCATTGCCATGCAACTTCTCGCGCACATGGTTGGCCAGATAGCCGAGGGCCAGCAGGTCAATCGAATTGTAGAGTGCAACCCCGTCCTCGAAGCTCAGCCGATCGCCGGCTAGCACTTTTGCGGCCACAGGGGCGAGGACGGCGTCACTTAAGCGGAGATTTGCGGGCAGCATGCTGAGACCTTATTCGGAGCACGTCCGAAACAGCTATTCTAGTCTGCCGCGCCCTCTCCGCGCAATCTTTGCAACTTATTCAGCCTGATGGGCTGAGGCGCACACCAGGGCGCCGGTGGCCGAGCCCTTCGCGGCGCTCGAACATCTAAAGTAGAGCGGCAATTGCTAGAGATTGGCGTCCGCGGCCGACCCCACCCGGCTTGGTCTTTTGGGCCAGCCCGCGAGTTTGGCAGCGTTATTGCTACGGGTTCATGCCCCTGGGACCCGCATAAATATTGGCTGGGGGGGCTTGACAGAGGGTTTAGGATTGTTCTTTATGGACGTGAGTCCAAGCACCGGAATGGTTCCATTCGGAGCGGGCAACGGAGCGGGCGAGGTTAGCCTCAACGAGCCCCGTTACGAAGCTGCGTTCTTCTACGCTCTGTTCCTGCGCGGCTATCCGCTCGCGCAGCTCCGCGAAGACATCGACGTGTCGCCCAAGGTGTTGGCGCGCTGGCAGCGAATGGCGGCGGGCGATCCCTGGTATAAAGTTACCGTCGACCGGATGTTGAACTACCGCAAAGAAGTGCTGGCCATTTTTGACTCCCTCGTCCTCCGCGAACTTCCCGCCCCGGCGCGAATCCAGTAAGAAAATTGAGTGATTGGGCGATTGAGCGATCGGGTGATTGTGTGATCGGGCGAATTCGTTGCGCCCGCGTCCTCAGCGTTGTGCTCCGGCGAACGTCAATCGTGTGAATCTGGAGTTCCGAACGTCGAGTCCCGGTTTCCGAACTTGGGGAGTCCGGGTCAGCGCGAACCCGATGACCCATTCACCCAATCACTCGATCACTCAATGGATCAATACGTCCGTGGCCCAGGTGACGAAGAAGAGTACGCTGATATATCCGTTGAGCGTGAAGAAGGCGGCGTTGAGGCGGGAGAGATCGGAGGGCCGCACGAGGCCGTGTTCGTAGGCGAGCAGAGCAGCTACCAGCAACAGGCCCGCGAAGGCGATCCAGCCCAGATGCTCGATTCGCGCCACCGTCACCAACAGCCCCAACATCGTCACGTGCAAAACGCCTGAGGCCCAAAGCGCCGTCCCGATTCCAAAGCGCGCGGGTACCGAGAACAGGCCCTCGCGTTGATCGAACTCCACGTCCTGACAGGCGTAGATCAAATCGAAGCCCGCCACCCAAAACATCACGGCGGCGCCGAGCAACAGCACGGCGGGGTTCAAACTGCCGCGCAGCGCAATCCAGGCCGCCACCGGCGCGAGGCCCAGGCAGGCTCCGAGCACGAGGTGGGAGAGAAACGTGAAGCGCTTGGTGTAGGAGTAGCCCAGCAGCAGCGCGATGACCAGGGGAGAGAGCTCGAAGGCGAGAGGGTTCAGTTCGTACGCCGCCAGCACCAGCAACCCGCATGAAATCACCGTGAAGCCGGCGGCGAACCCCAGACTCAGATGGCCCGCCGGCAGCGCACGCGCGCGAGTGCGGGGATTGGCGGCGTCGATCTTCAGATCTGCAATGCGATTGAACGTCATGGCGGCGCTGCGCGCGCCCACCATGGCGACCACAATCCACAACACCTGCCGCCAGGAGGGCCAGCCGCGCACCGCCAGCACCGCGCCGGTGAGCGCGAAAGGCAGGGCAAACACCGAGTGCTCAAACTTGATCATCTCGAGCGTGGTGCGAATCCGCCCGAGCAGGCTCTTCTCCATGCCACTATGTTACCAGCGCGCGACGATCAGCAGCACGAGCAGGGCGGCGTTGATGGCGTGGGCGGTGTAGCAGAAGGGACAATCGACGCCGAGCTTGCGGCGCAGGGCGTAGATCAGGTACCCGGCCAGCATCACGCTGTCGGCGGCCATCGCAATCAGGGTGTCGGTGAAGATGGCGAAGAACGCCTGGCCCAAGGCGCTCCCGGGATACTCCGCCGCCCAAACAATCACCGCCACGTAGTAAAGTATCCCGAGTACGGAATTCGGCACCCCGAAGACGCGTGCGTAAGGCGTCTGCACCACGGTGACGCAGCTCGAGCCCTCCCGCGCGCACAAAACCTCCGGTACCCAGCGCGCCTTCCGAATGCGCCCGTAGTAGGCGAAGGTGAAGTAGAGCGCGTCCGTCAGGCCGCCGACAGCGAGGACAATGACCGGGAGCCAAGCGGCCGACCCTTGATACATGTTTTCATGGATTGGCTGACTCAATCCCTCCCTGGCAGAATTCACGAAGCGGCTCAGGCCAGTCGCTTTCCGGCGGCTCGGGAAAAACCGCTGCCGATCTGCCAGGTTGTCCGATCTATTGCGCCGCCGGCCCCAGCGACTTCCAATCCTTTGCCATGGCCGAACAGGCGTCACCCACGGCCCCTCCCAGGGTGAACGACTCGCCCGAGGCAATCACATTACCGTTTCTGCTCGAGAGCGCCCAACGATTTCCGCGCCCGCCGCCGTGTTGGAGCAGCAGGAAATAGTCCGCGTTGTCCTTAATCATGTTCTCAGAGAAATCCTGGCATTTCTTGTTGTGCTGCAGCTCCTGATACACCTTGGCGATCTGCGGCTCTCTGCCATTGTGCGCCGAGTCCACCACCACCTGGGAGCTGTTGCCCGCCTCGGAAGTCATGAGAGCGTTTGGCATAACGAAGACCACGGCACGGTGCGCCGCAGGCCCATGGTTGCCGCCCGTGTTCGACGCTCCCTTCCCCGATTGACCGAAGCCCGCCGCTGTAATCCCGAGTCCGAGCACCATCACCGCCGCCGAAAGCACCTTCGTCATAGAGACCCCCTTCCCTAGCTACCCCGCACATGTCCACCGATACTCCCACTCCAATCAGAGCGGGGGGAGCGCGGTTGCGTTGCCCCGGCTCAGGACGTTTCTTTCCCCTGCCACCGAAACTGTTCCGCCTGCTCCAATCCCAGGTGCACCAGCGCCCGGCAGCAGAATTGGGTGACCAAATCGTCGAGGGTCTGAGGGTGGTGATAAAACGACGGGATGATGGGGAAGATGCCGGCGCCTGCCTGCTGCGCCCTGAGCATGTTTTCGAGGTGGACGCGGCTGAAAGGGGTGTCGCGAATAGCCAGGATGAGCTTTCGCCCTTCTTTCAGGCAGACGTCGGCCGCGCGCTCGATCAAGGTGGATGAAATGCCGTTCGCAATCTGTGCCAGGCAGCCCGTGGTGCAGGGAATCACCAGCATCCCGTCAACCGAATAAGAACCGCTGGCGATGGAGGCGCCCACGTCCGAGTCGAGCAGGTAAACTGTTTTTGGCGCAGGGCGCCCGGCCAGGAGCGCGGGGATGCCGGCGGATTTCGAAACGTCGAGATCCAGTTCCTCGCGCAGCACCTTAAGACCGCTACCCGAGATCACCAGGTGAATCCGGGCCACGCGGGCGTCGGCCTCCAGCATCTGCAAGGCGCGGCGCGCGAAAATGGCGCCGCTGGCGCCGGTGACGGCGAGCACGAGGCTCTTACCCGGGTTGGAGGTGCTTTGCACTTTGAGGCGCGCCATCGGGCTCGATGTTAGGTGCTGGCCGCTTGCGAAGTCAAGGAAGCGGCGCTCGCTGCCGCGGATCGCAGAACTTTGAAGCGTTTGGGTGCATTCGGGCCTGTTCCGCCGCGTACACCTTTATGGTGTATAATAAGTGTATGCGAACGAACATCAACATCGACGACCGCCTGCTCTCACGGGCGCGCCGGCTCACTCGCCTGCGCACCAAGCGCGAGATTGTGCACCGTGCGCTCGAGGTTCTGGTGGAGAGTGAGGCGCGCAAGGCCATTCTGCCCTTCCGCGGCAGCGGGATCTGGCAGGGAGACCTCAAGGCCATGCGCAGGAATCGCGTGTGATTCTGGTGGACACTTCCGTCTGGGTCGACTTTCTCAACTCCGCGCAAAGTGCGGCCGGGGATGAACTGGAGCGCCTCATCAGGGTAGGCGCGCCTCTCGCGGTGACGGGGTTGATTGTGGCGGAAGTCTTGCAGGGTCTCAGGCGTGAGATTTCTCCCGTGACGGGCATTCTGGGCCGCTGGCGCGTTCTTGAGCCACGCGGGCTGGCAACTTATGAGGCTGCCGCGGCCATTTTTCGCGAGGCGCGACGGCGAGGCATAACCCTGACCACGGTCGACGCCGTAATCGCGGCCTTGGCCCTTGACTACGGGGCGGCGCTGTTTACTCTCGATCGGGATTTTTGGCGATTGAAGTTCACCGGCCTCCTTCTGCACGGTGCGGCTTAGGGTGCGCCGCGGCTGAGATCTGCCGCGATGAACCCGTTATTCATGACCACCGAATCCATCGCGAAACTGTTGCGTAACGTGCGGCGCGGACGCCTGGGCGTGGACGAGGCCCTGGAGCGTCTGCGCGATATGCCCTACGAGAACCTGGGTTACGCGCGCATCGACCACCACCGCCAATTGCGCCAGGGGATGCCGGAAGTGATCCTGGGGCGTGGCAAGACGCCCGCGCAGGTGGAAGGCCTCGTGCGGTCCATGTTGCGCCACGGCCACAACATCCTGATCACCCGCGCCGACGCCGAAATGTTCGACCGCGTCCGCGGGCTCCACCGGCGAGCCACCTTCCATCCCCTCTCGGGCGCCATCGAGGTGCGCCTCGAGCGCAAGGAGCGCGGCAGGGGCCTGATCCTGGTGATCACGGCCGGAACTTCGGATATCCCGGTGGCCGAGGAGGCGCAAGTGACGGCCGAGGTGATGGGCAATCGCGTGGAAGCCCTCTACGACGTGGGCGTGGCCGGGCTGCACCGGCTGCTCGGCCAGAGCAAGAGCTTGAAGCGCGCCCGGGTGGTGATTGTGGCGGCGGGGATGGAGGGTGCCTTGCCGAGCGTGGTGGGGGGCCTGGTGGCCGCGCCGGTGATCGCCGTGCCCACCAGCGTAGGCTACGGCGCCAGCTTCCGCGGCCTGGCGGCGCTGCTCGGCATGATGAACAGTTGCGCCCCCAACGTGGCCGTGGTCAACATCGACAACGGCTTCGGAGCCGGCTACCTGGCGAGCGTGATCAACCGGCTTTAAACACAGTGGCGAGTGGCGAGTGGCAAGTGACGAGTGACAAGTGACGAGTGACAAGTGGCCAGCGCACGCTGGCGGCCGGGAGTCCGGCGCGAGAGTCAAACCGTCGCAGCGCCATGAGGGACGCGATTTTCGAAATTCCGCGCTCACTTGGGTGGCTGAAGGAATTTGCCGGCGGCCGCGAGTGGTTGCGCCAGCTTCCCGCCTCCGTTAAGGCGTGCGCTGATCAATGGTCGCTGCAGCTTGAGCCGCCGTACAACGGCTCTAGCGTCTCCATCGTCTTTCCCGTCATGCTCGCCAGCGGGTCGCCCGCCGTGCTGAAGGTCCAGTTCCCTCACTCGGAGTCAGAACACGAGGCGGCGGCGTTGCGGAGTTGGAACGGTCACGGCGCGGTCCGGCTTTTCGCCCACGACCCGGCGCGTCACGCGTTGTTAATGGAAAGGTGTGAGCCGGGCGACCCACTCTCCGCGATCGACGCTGACGAAGCCCTCGAAGTACTGATGGAACTGTTGCCCGGGCTCTGGATCAACGCCGGCAAACCCTTCCAGTCTCTTCGTCAGGAGTGCGGCGGCTGGGCCGAGCAATTGCCGGTATCGTGGGAACGCGCAAAACGCCCCTTTGAGAAGGAACTGCTCGAAGCTGCCCTGGAGGCTCTCGATCGCCTGCGGGGGACTCAGGGCGAGCAGATCCTCATCCATCAGGACCTGCACGGGCAGAACGTACTACGAAGCCGGCGCGAGCCGTGGCTTGTCATCGATCCGAAACCTCTCGCCGGTGAACGAGAATTCACCCTAGCGCCGATAGTTCGGGCCCGCGAGTTCGGCCATAGTCGCGAAGGCGTGGTAAACCGGCTCGATCGGCTGGCAGGCGGCCTCGGTCTCGATCGCGAACGGGCTCGACTTTGGACGCTGGCGCAGACGCTGGCTTGGGGGTTTCAGGCTGACCGCGTCCTCGCCCGGCACGTGGATATAGCACGCTGGTTGTGGCAAGCGTGATGGCCGCTGCATGAGTCGGCGTTCATCTTCGTGTTCCGGCTTTCATCATCCAGCTTTCCTGATTTTTCGGCTGCTCCGTGCCTCTGTGGTGAAGCCTCCGGACAAGGCCTATAATCAAAACCGTTATGGACGAGCGCAAACGCCTCACCGCCACGGTGAAAGCGGCGGGTTGAGCGGCCAAGTTGAGTCCAAGGATTTTGGACTCCGTGCTGCGCAGCCTGCCGAGACAATCCGACCCGCACGTTCTGATCGGCTTCGACACCGCCGACGACGCGGGCGTGTATCAACTCGCGCCCGACCTCGCCTTGGTGCAGACGGTGGACTTTTTCACCCCCATCGTGGACGATCCTTACACCTTCGGCCAGGTGGCGGCCACCAACGCCCTGGGCGACGTCTACGCCATGGGCGGGCGCCCCATCTCGGCGCTTTCCATCGTGGGCTTCCCCAACACGGGCCGCGACGTGGACGTGCTGGAGCGCATCCTGCAAGGCGGGTTGGCGAAGATGCAGGAGGCCGGCTGCGCCGTGATCGGCGGCCATTCCATCGGAGACGACGAGATCAAGTTCGGTTACGCGGTGACCGGCCTGGTGCACCCGGCGCGCGTTTGGGCCAACGCCACCGCGCGCGCGGGGGATCGCTTGATCCTCACCAAACGGCTCGGGACCGGCGTCATCTCAACCGCGCTCAAGGAAGGGATGGCCAGTGCGCCGGTCGTGGCCGCCGCCACCGAGTCCATGACCACCCTGAATCGCCGCACGAGCGAGATTGCGCAAGGATTTGAGATTCACGCCGCCACCGACATCACCGGGTTCGGCCTGCTCGCCCACGCGCGCGAGATGGCGATGGGGAGCGGGGTCAGCCTGCGGATCGATTCTTCGCGCATCGAGTTTCTGCCTGGTGCGCTCGACTGCGCCCGCCAGGGCTTCCTGCCGGGCGGGCTTAAGCGCAATCTCGAGTTCATCGGCGGCTGCGTAGAGTTTGGGGATGCTGTCCCTGAAGATGTGCGCAATCTGCTGTTCGATCCTCAAACCGCCGGGGGCTTGTTGTTCTCGGTCGGCCCCGGCGACGCTTCGGGGCTCCTGGCGGCGCTAACGGGAGCGGAGATCAGGGCGGCCGAGATCGGCGAGGTTGTCGCCAAGACGCATCCGGTAATTCGAGTGCGCTGAGGCCGGCGGTTCGGTGTTAAATAGTTGTTGACACGTGAGTAAAAATATGGTAGAAGTAGCCCTTCGGGCAGCCGCATCTGGCGGGTTCCCGGAGGGGAAGGTCGGCGTTGGTGGCGGGCAAAGAGTGAGAGAAACGAACCGGCACGGCTAATCGGCTTATTTTCAGCAACATGCAGGGAATTTTGGGAAACGAATGATCAGGTATAACTTGTTGAATCAAAAGATTTTACCACGCGATTTTCAGCATTCATTCGTCCGCGTCCATGTAACGGTTACATCCGGGTCCAGACGGGGTCTTGCCGCAGCACGCGAGGCTCGCGCGCACTGGGGCGCGGGCCGGGCCGGAAACTTTCGTCCTGTGGCCTCAAGTCGCTGTAGGCGTGCAGGTTACAAGAGTTCTGAGGGCAGCGCACTGGGAAAAACGAATTGGCACGTGCATCTGTCTTGTTTTCAGCGAGATAAGCAGATTTTGACGAAACGAATTATTGGGGTTAAATGACTGAGCTGACTTGGTTTATGTCAGGATGACCGGTTTTCATTCATTCGATGTCAGCCGGGCCTTCCAGTAGGCCCAAAGCTGACAGTGAGTGGACTTTGGTTGTCTTCCGCCTGCGCTTTGTGATACCGATAGGGGCGAGGCTCGCAGGCTGGCGCAAGAAACCGCCGGGACGGCAGCCTCGGCTTCGGTGCGGCGAAGGGGGAGGGAGTTCGCGCGTGTCACCGTCCCTAACTTATTACGACGTCCTTGAGGTGCCCGCCAACGCACCCGCGCAAAGGATCAAGGAGTCCTATCACGTTCTGGCCAGCATCTGGCATCCCGACCGCTTTCCGCACGGCAGCAAGCAATATCAACTGGCCACCCGCAAGCTGCGGGAGATCAACGCCGCTTACGAAGTGCTGAAGGACCCCAAGAGCCGCAGCGAATATGATCGCCGCTTGGTTGAAGCCCGCCGCGTGGGTGGTATCTACTGGGCGTTGCGGGCGCAAGGGCATTACGGCGCGCCCACCAGCTTTCCCAGCCTGCCGGCGCTGCTCACTTACGCGCTCAGTTTCCTCACCGGCATCACATTTCTTCTGCTTCCGGCTTACCGGCACGACCGTTTCGTCCGCTTTCACGCCTGGCAGGCCACGCTGCTCGGTGTTGTCGCATACCTGGGTATGGTGGGAGGGCCGCTGCTCGGCCTTCACCGGCCGATTTACTGGGTCCTGTGGATGACGGCCTTCACGCTTTACTCGGTATTCCTGATGAAGCGGGCCTATTATAACGAGTACTATCCCATCCCGTTTCTCGGAGAGATTGCGGCGCGGCGCGTCGGCGTTGAGAGCGGCCGTGGCGTGAACCTTTCCGCCGAGGAGAGCCGGTAAGGGCGGAGGCCGGCGACGTCTTCCGCCTCCATCGGACGAACCATCCTGCCCGGGCATCCCGCGGCGGCACTGGGAAAACAGCTCATGTCCACTAGCAAGGGCAAGACCACGCGGCGCGAAGCCATAAAATACATCGTCAGCGGGGCCATGGCCTCGGCGTGCGCAATCCCCGAAGGGTTGGCGCGGAGGAGCGGTTCGCGGGCGGGCGCGCCCGGAGGCGCCGGCCCGAAAACCCAGCTTGAGAGCGAGTCCAACACCGTTTGCCACCAAGTGCGGGACGGCCGCCGGTTCGTGCTGCCCAAGCCCTCGGCCGAATACGAAGTGGCGATCGTCGGCGGCGGGCCGAGCGGTCTGATGGCCGCCTACCGGTTGCGCGACACCAACTTTCTGCTGCTCGAGAAGGAGCCGCGCCTCGGCGGCGACGCCCTCAGCGAGGAGTGGCAGGGCCAGTGGTACGCCACGGGCTCGGCTTACGCCGAGGGCCCGGCGCTCCGCGAATTCTGCCGCGAGCTCGGCATGACGATCGACCCCATCAAGAGCGTCGACAATGCCATCATCGGCGGCAAGCTGGTGGAACGCTTCTGGGAAGGTGGTTATCAGGATGCGCCCTGGCCGGAGAGCGTGAAGAAGAGCTTCGCGAAGTTCCGCAAAGATATGCTGGCCATCAACACGGAGCGCGAGGCGGAGAAGCTCGACAACGTGTCGTTCGCCGAGGTCCTCAAGCCGTACGCCCCGGAAGTGAAGTTGTGGTACGACAACTTCGGTCCCAACAACTGGGGCGCGGACGCCGGGAACACCTCGGCGCTGATCGGTGTCGAGTCTGTGGCCTGGGGCGGCGGCATGGACTCCGGGCGCTACACCTGGCCCGGGGGCCTGGGCCGGATCTCGATGGCGCTCGAAGATGCGCTCGACAAGGCGGGGCGCGGCCGTGTTCTGAAGAACGCCGCCGTGGTTCACGTGGCAAATGCGGGCGAGGGCGTCGAAGTGGGCTACGTGGTGGACGGTGAGCCGGTCGCGGTGCGGGCGCGCGCGGCCATTGTGGCCTGCCCGAAGCAGATCGGCAAGCACATCGTGGCCGGTCTGCCGGCGGCGCAGCTCGCCGCCATGAACGCCATGCGCTACGCGCCTTACCTGGTGGTGAACGTCTGCCTGCGCGAGGTGATCTACAACGGTTCCTACGACACCGAGATCCCGGCGCCCAGCATCATTGTGGATTTTAACGTGGCCGACTGGGTGGTGAACCGCGAGAACCGCGAGGCCAAGCGGCCGCAGGTGCTCACCTGTTACGTGCCCCGGCCCGAGGCCGAGCGTGTGCGCTTCCTTGACGACGACTACGTGATCGGGTTCGGCGCTCAGGCGGTAGGCCTGATCGACGCCTGGTTTCCGGGCGCGCGTGCCAAAGTGGACGAGGTGCGCATCTTCCGGCGGGGCCATCCGCTGTTCCTGTCGGCGCCGGGCGTTACCACGCGCCTCGCGCCCGAGATCCGTAAGCCATTCGGCCGCATCTTTTTCGGACATTCGGACTCGGAGGGGGACGTCTCGAGTTACGAGACCGCTCTGGTGGCGGCGAACCGTACCGCCCGCGAGGCGCGGGCGGCGCTCGGGAAGCGCGCCGCGCGGAGCGCTGTGAGCGTTCCCGCCGCGCAAGACGCCGGGTGAATCGGACGTGCAGAGTAGAGCGAGGGGATCATGAAAAGCTCCAAGACGGTCACAGCGATTCTGGCCTGCTTCGCGGTCACGGCGCTGGCCTTTGGGGCGGGCCAAAATACTCCTGGTATGGGCATGCAACACATGCCGGGCATGCAGCACATGGCGATGAAGAAAGCAGGCAACGTCCGATTGTCCGTCTCCGACGACCAGGCGCTGCACCTCGTCACGCTGCGGTTGGGCCCTCTCGATCTGCCCGCCCGCGCCGGCATGAACGTGGCCCAGGCGCCCGACCTTTATTGGAACGTTCCAATCGACGGGTGGTTCACGGGCTACCTCGCCAGCTTGGAGGGCGCTACCGGGCAGCGGATCTCCGCGCGGCTGCTCCATCACGTGGCCGTTTACGACACGAGCCGCCCGAATTTTCTCTGTCCGAATCAGGCCGAGCACATCTTTGGTGCCGGCGGGGAGTTGACAGAATGGCCCTCCCTGACGGGTCTCGGTTATCGCGTCCATCGCGGCGACCGCATCATGGTTTCAACCATGTTCCACAACGACGGAACCGTCGCCTACTCCGCGATCTATCTCAAGATCAGCGTAAGCTACCGGCCGTGGACGAAGGGCGGGCCCCAACTGATGAGCGTCTATCCCGCCTGGTTCGACGTGATGGGCTGCGGAAGCTCCGGGTACGGCCTCAAGCCCGGCCGCAGTGTGAAAGACGGCGAGTTTAAGCTGCCCTTCAGCGGCAGGCTGATCGGCGTGGGTGGCCACATGCACGACTACGGCCAGGAGCTGATCCTGAGCAACGCCACGCATCGGCGGCAGATCGCCGACCTGAAGGCGCAACTCGATCCACAAGGGCGCCTGATTTCGATCCCTATCGTGCGATTTACGGAAGGCGGCGGGCTTTCCCTCGAAAAGGCCGATGTGATCCACGTCACCTGCGTTTACGACAACTTAAGCGGAAAATATCTGCCGGACGGCGCTATGGGGATCATGGTGGGGTATTTCCTGCCCGGTGACCAGGCGGAGTTCGCCGCGTTGCGCAGGCCGGCGGCGCCTGCTGGGGGCGCCCATCATCCCTGAGTGGCGGCAGGACCGGCGGGCCATGGCGCGCAAGATAGAGAGCAGGAGAGTGTGATGGATCGTACGAGATTGCGTAGGCCACAGGGCGCGAGGATTGCGGTGATCGCTGTCATGGGCGGTTTGATTTGGGCCGGCGCGAGGGTGGTGGCGGGTGCCGGTTCCGCGCCGGCGGGAAGCGCCCCGGTGAGCGCGGCGCTCAATTTCAACGCCACGGCACTGCCTTTCGCCGGTGCGAACAGTATGGCCGTGGGAGATTTCAACGGTGACGGTATTCCGGATCTGGCGGCCACTCAGTATGCGGACGGCGACGGGCACCAGGTGGCCGTGCTTCTGGGCAAAGGCGACGGCACGTTTCAACCCCCAGTGTTCTACGAGACCGGCAACGGACCCTACTCCGTGATCACCGGCGACTTCAATGGCGACGGCAAGCCCGATTTGGCGGTAAGCGTCGCGTACGAGAACTCGGTGGCGATTCTGCCCGGCAAGGGCGACGGCACCTTCGGGGCAGCGAAGATGACAGTGGTGGCTACTTATCCCCACGAGCTCGCCGCCGGCGACTTCAACCACGACGGCAAGCTGGACCTGGCCCTCAACGGCTCCTCAAACGGATTCCTTTCCGTCCTGATCGGCAACGGCGACGGCACCTTCAAGCCCCAGGTGGCATACGTCGACTTCTCGGGCACCTCGCCCGTGGTGGCCGACTTCAATGGCGACGGCAAGCTGGACGTGGCGGTGGTGGGCCGCGAGCGCGTCGGAGTCATGATCGGCAAAGGCGACGGCGGCCTCGCGGAGCCCGTCCAGTTCCTCATTGGCCACCTGCCGGTGGCGCAGGTGGTGGGCGACTTCAACGGCGACGGCAAGCCGGATATTGCGGTGGCGAGCACGAACGCGGCAGCGGGCAGCGGCGGAAGCCTCTCGATCTTCCTGGGGAATGGTGCCGGCGCCCTTAAACCCCGGGTGGACTACGCTTGCGGGGTTCTGCCGCGTTCCGTGGCGGCGGCCGATGTGAATGGAGACGGCAAGCTCGACCTGGCCGTGGCCGACGCCGGGGGCAATAGCGTCGTGATCTTCCTCGGCAAGGGCGACGGGAGCTTCCAGAACCGCATCGACATCCCCTCCGGCGGCATCGAGCCGGTTTTTGTGGCCGTGGGGGATTTCAATCGCGACGGCCTTCCCGATCTGGCCGTCGCCAACGCCGGTTCCAAGACGATCGCGGTGCTGTTGCAGGCGCCGGCCGGGCACTCCGCTCGAGTGGAAGCGCCGGCGAAGCTCTGAGCCGCCCGGCGCACGCCATAAGCGCAGAGGCAAGGACTCTAGCCTACGGATTGCCCGGCGCCGGGGGCCTCGCAGGAACTGCGGCGGTTTCGCCCGCGCCTTCGCCGGAGCGCAGGGCGGCGTCGAGCCAGCCCATCAGGGTGGCGTCGTCGGTTTCGCCCGTGTAGTCCAGCATCACCTTACCGTGCCCGTCGAGGATGGTGGTGTGAGGAAAAACGCGGCCAAAGTACTTCTTCAGAAGCGGCATCTGAGTGAGCTTGGGAATGGGACGGGAGAGGTCGATGATCACGAAGTGAACGCGGTCCCCGTAGTCGCGGTACATCTCCACGGTGCGTTCGGCCTGGCGTTTGGCGTCGTAGCAGAACTCGGCATACATGAAGATGTAGTTGGGCTTCCCCTTTTCCACCCCGTCCCACATCTTGTCACCCTCGATGATCGGCCCCTGCCAGGCGTTCTGCATGTAGTCGAGGCCGGGTTTCAACTTCAGGTTCTCGGCGGCGGACGCCGCGCCGGACACGATCAGCGCGGCGATCACCGTCGCGGGAGCCGCCATCCAGGAACGCTTCATCATGAAAAGCTCCGCACTTCGCGGGCCGCGCGCCGCCGCGCGCAAGCTGGTCCCGATACGAAATTCCGGCTTCCGGGTGATGGTCCGGCCGGCCCCCTGAAACCCATCTTAGTCGAATTTCGCGCCTTCCGTCACCGGGCCGTCCTCCCGCGCGCGTCCCGCCCGGAGGGCGCCGGGGTCCGATGCGAACGCTGCCACCCGTCGCGGGGCTATACTTGGAGCTGACGGAGCGGAGGGAAGGATTTCGGCATGGGCATGATTCGCGAGCAGGACGCCACTGAGATCAGGGCAGAGCTGCAGGCCATGGTGAACCCGGTTCGCCTCGTGCACTTCACGCAGGAGCTCAACCTCGAGTACGGACGCGAGGCCCGCCAACTTCTCGAGGAGCTCGCCGCCCTGTCCGACAAGATCTCGCTCGACGTGTGCAACTTCCTGCTCGACCGCGACCGCGTGGCGGAGTTCGGCGTGGATAAGGTGCCGGCCACCGTGGTCTGCGGCGCCAAAGACTACGGCATCCGCTTCTACGGCCTGCCCGCCGGTTACGAGTTTTCAAACCTGCTCGACGCCATCCTCAGCGTCTCACAAGGCGATTCGGGCTTGAGCGCGGCCAGCCGCGAGAAGCTGGCGCAGGTGACCGAGCCGGTTCATCTGGAAGTGTTCGTCACGCCTACCTGACCGCACTGCCCGCGGGCCGTGCGCCTGGCTCAGCGGTTCGCCCTGGAGAGCGATCTCATCCAGGCCGATTGCATCGAGGCGATGGAATTTCCTGATCTCGCCGGCCGCTTTCGCGTGCACGCGGTGCCAAAGACGGTGATCAACTCGCTGGCCTCGTTTGAAGGCGCGCTGCCTGAAGAGTTCTTCCTCGACGAAGTCTTGAAGGCGGTGCCGCCGCACCCAGCGAGCGACGCAAGTCCAACCGCGGCCCCCTGAGAGCTCAGTACTTCAACACCGAGTGTAGATTGTAGCCCTCCAGTTTCGCGCGGCCGTTCAGAAACTCGAGCTCGATCAGAAAGCCGAGGCCGGCGACCCGCGCACCGAGCGACTCCACGAGGCCGGCGACGGCGCGCGCGGTGCCGCCGGTGGCCAGCAGATCGTCGACAATCAGCACTTCATCGCTGCCGCGCAGGGCGTCGCGGTGAATTTCAAGCGAGTCCTTTCCGTACTCGAGGTCGTAGCTCGCGCTCGCCACATCGGCCGGAAGCTTGCGCGGTTTGCGCACGGGCACGAAGCCCGCGTTCAGCCGGTAAGCCACCATGGGCGCGAAGATAAACCCGCGCGCCTCGATGCCCACCACGCGGTCAATCCGGCGGCCTACGTAGTGATCCGCGAGAGCGTCAACCGCCTGCCGCAACCCGATAGGGTCCTTGAGCAGGGTCGTGATGTCGTAGAACAGGATGCCCGGTTTCGGAAAATCCGGCACTTCCCGAATCAGTTTCTTGAGATCGTCCACCATACCTCCGCTCGAATTCCCGGGGGTTCACGAACCACTCAGGCCGCCCCGCCCCGCGTTTCACCAGCCGCCTTCGATCATAAACTCCCGGTAGCGGTCCTTCACGGGCTCGTCGGATTCCTCTACTGCCGTCACCTGCGCGCTTCGCGGCCCTTCCGCCAAACGCAGTTTGAACTGCGCCAGCGCGAACGCATCTCCGGCGGCGTAGACTTCCACCGTGCCGTCGGCACAATTCCTCACGTATCCCGCCAAGCCCAGACTGCGCGCCACGCGCTCGGCGAAATAGCGGAAACCCACGCCCTGGACGCGGCCCGAAATACGGTATTTCCTCGCCACCTGTGCCCGGCCCAATCTCATGGCCATGCGGCGCTGATTTCTGCGCCTCCGGGAGCAACAGTCGTCCCCGCTCGAATCTTACAATGCGTCCTCGGCCGTGCGCCACTCACCCGCCAGGGCGGCCGTCCGCCGCATCAGCGCCGGCCGGTTGCCGATGATGCCGTCCGCGCCCAAGGCCAGCAGGCGCTGCCAGGCGCGCGGCGAGTGCGCGCCCCACGGCACCACGCGAAGGCCGGCGCGGTGGGCGCGTTCGATGAATCGCCGCGAGACAAATGTTCCGTGGGGGAGCACTACGGCTGCGCGTACAGACTGCGCGCGTCGAATCGCCAGCAACGGACGCGTGCAATCGAGCCCGAGCGCGATGCCGCCGTCGAGCACGCGCAGCCGGCGCAGCGTGGGCAGGTGAAACGATATCAGCGTAACGCGCGTCCGCGCTCCGGCCGCATTCACCGCTTGCAGCACTTGTTCCTCGAGGCGCGGCAGGTCTGCGCGCTCGCGCTTAATCTCCACGTAGGCCAGGCATCCATGCTGCCCCACCCAGTCCATCGCCTCCGCCAGCAGTGGAATCTTCGCGCCGCGGTAACGGTCTTTGGCCAGCGCCGGATGGCGCCGGCAGAACCGCGAGCCCGCATCCAGGCGGCGCAGCTCCTGCGTGGTGTGCCGGTCCACGCGTCCCCTGCCGGACGTGGTGCGGTCGAGGCGGGCGTCGTGAATCACCACGGGAGCGCCGTCGGCGGAGAGCCGGACGTCGCACTCAATGCCGTCCGCGCCCTGGCGCATGGCCAATTCGAACGCCGCCAGGGTGTTCTCCGGGGCCTCGGCGGAAGCGCCACGATGCGCCAGGATTAACGGACGTGCTGCGAGCGGCGCGGTCTTGAGCGGCATGGACCGAAACCTGTATCACGCCGGAGTCCGAGCGGGCAGCGCCAGGCGGAACGCGGTTTGCCCTTGGAAGCGCGGGATTCTCCCCAACTAGGTTCAGCGCGTGACTTCAACGCCGTGGCTGCCGGGCTGTGCCGCCAGCATGCGGCCGATCACCGGCACGGCATCGCGCAAAAGGGACCCCGTCCAGCTCAGGCCCGAGCGCCGCAGAAGAAAATCCTCGACCGTCAGCACCATCTCGTGCTCGATTGCGAAGGCCGCCTCTGCGGCCAGGAGCGGGGCCCCGGCCTCGGGTGGGCCTCCGGGCGGCCCCGCGGGCAGGGGCTCGGCCAACTCGGGACGATTCCTCACCGGCTCGAGCACCGTCCTCCAGCGGCGGCCGTAAGTGCGCACGATGCGTGCCGCCACGGCGGGCCCCAGCCGGAATTCGCTCCGGGCCTCTTCGACCGCGGCGCTCACGAACGCCTCGAAGGGCCCGGTGCGCCCCCCGGGGAAAGGGGTGGTGCGGCTGGAGGCGCCGCGCAGACTCGTTCCCAGTCTGTGCGCGGCCTGACGCGCCAGCTTTTCGCCGAGAGCGCGCGCCGTGGTCAATTTGCCCCCGCACACGGTGATGAGGTTGGCGGCCCAGCGATCTTCGTGAAAGCGGTACTCGCGCGTGACGGCCGAGGGTTTGCGCGGGTCGGCGCCCGCCAGCACCAGGGCGCGCAATCCCGCCCACGGGCAGCGCACGTCAGCCGGGCGGAGGGGCTCGGCGAACACGCGGTTGGCGGCGCGCAGCAGATACTCGGTATCGGCGGGCTCAGGAGCCACGGCGGCCGGGTCGCCTTCATAGTCCGTGTCGGTGGTGCCCAACATGGCGCCGCCGTGCCAGGGCCACATCAGAAACACCCTATCCTCTCCAGGGACGGCGGCCAGCAGCGCCACCCTGCCCGTGACGGGCGGCACCACCAGGTGCACGCCTTTGGTGAGGCGCACGGTGCGCGAGCCGTCGAAGCCGGGCAGCAGCGCCCGCAGCCGGTCCACCCAGGGGCCGGTGGCGTTCACGAAGTAGCGCCCGCTCACCTCCACCTGGCGTCCGGTGAGCGCGTCTTCAACCTCGACGGCCGTCACGCGCCCGCCCTGGGCGGCAACCGCGCGCACTTCGGCGTAGTTTGCCACCACGGCGCCGTGGTCGGCGGCGTCGATCACGTTCTCGATCGTCAGCCGGGCGTCGTCGGTGCCGGAGTCGTGGTAGAGCGCGGCGGCCCGCAGACCCCCGCGGCGCAGTGCTGGCATAAGCGCCACCGCCTCGTCGGCGGCAAGCATGCGGTGGCGGTCGCCCGGGCCGAGGTTGCCAAGCAGATCGTAGACGGCCAGGCCCAGTCTCACTTTGAGCGGCGAAAATGGATCGCCCCGATAGATCGGGAGCAGAAACGGAAGCGGCCGGGCCAGGTGGGGCGCCATCTTCAGCAGGCGGCGCCGCTCCTGGCGCGCTTCGCGCACTAGCGCGAATTCGTAGTGCTCCAGGTACCGCAGGCCGCCATGGATCAGTTTGGTGGAGCGGCTGGAGGTTCCGCTCGCGAAGTCGCGCGCCTCAAGGAGTGCCACCGAAAGCCCGCCCAGCGCGGCGTCCCGCGCGGTGGCCGCGCCATGGATGCCGCCCCCGATTACGACCAGGTCAAATTGTTGCCGGCCGAGAGCGTCGAGATCGCGTTTCATAGTTGGATGAAATGGCAAAGGCGGGGTTAGAGGCCCCGCCCTTCCGGTTCGTTCCATCCTCGCAGCAACGCAGGCTAGGCCGCTGCCGCAGCGGCTTGCTTGCCGCGACGAAAGATGGCCACGAAAATGGAGCCGAGCAGCGCCCCTACGACGGCCGTCCATCCGATCCAGATGCTCATTTGCGGCATCACCGCAAGGTCAATGAACTTCTGGGCGAACGAGGTGACCACGAATCCGGGCGTGGTCACGTCGTAGTGCGTCCCCCAGCCTCGCCCGCCGTTGGCGCTCATGGCGATGAACATTACGACTACGACCGGGATGCGGGCGGCGAAAGCGTAAGCCAGCAGGGTGTTGCCCAGCGAGCGCCATGCCGCACGCGGAATGAACGCCGCCACCAGCTCCACCGCGAACCCGACGAGAATCAGGGGAATCATGTGCCTCTGCAGGCCGATTCCGAAGGCCATGCCACCCGCGAAGTATACGACCGCCGCCACGACGCTTATGCCGATCGCTTTGCCCGAACCGGACGGACCTTGGCCGGCCACCGCCAGCTTCCAAGCGAAGTACGGTCCGAAGATTATGGGGAGCCATGAAATGCCGACTAGGGCGAAGCCTCCGCCGGCCGCCTTGCCGAA
>DATJAQ010000108.1:0-4832 GCA_035516075.1 Terriglobia bacterium
CCGTCGGCCGCTCTCCTCGATCCAACGCCCACAACACCCGATCCCGCAGGTCCTGGGAATACGATTGCATCTGCTGCCTCCCCTTTACCGGCAGAGGCATTATCGCACATAATGTACACACTTAAATTAAAACTGCTCTAATCCCATGCCGCTGAACTCCCGCCGCTTCAGATTCTCTTTCAGCACCAGCAACGCCTCCATTTGGGCGTTGAACTTGGCCGGCGCGTCGGGCAGGCTGTGCAGCCCGTTTTCACTCACCTCGAAGGCGGAAGCCTGCAGCCCGCAATTCATTGCGCGCTCGCGGATGCGCACGGCCAGGCTGTTCTGCTGGGCGCGGTGATCGAGGTGCGAGTCGCGGATTCGCTCCCAGGCCTGCAATTCCAGTTGCAGGCGGGCAAGGTCTTGAAAGTGCATCTGGAGCAGGGCGGGGGCGGGCTCGAAGGGCGCGATGAGGTCGCGATAGAGCTTATCGAACACTTCGGGCAACAGGTCGAGGGTGCGCGCTTCGGTAATGCCCACCAGGCGCGCCGAGATTAACTGAAGGTTGAGAGTCACGCGCCGCTTGCCAACCTCCGTGCGCGGCCCGGTGTTTTTCAAGGCGTTGGCGCGATTGACTTTCAGCTTGACGGGGGTGAGGCGGGGCGACTTGACCATAGGCATCGTAATTCTCCTTTTGGCATTTGCTGTCCGTGGTCCGTTGTCCGTGGCCCATCGATCGTCTGCCAGATGACGGCGACAACGGACAACTGGCAACGGACAACTGACAACTCACAACGGACCTCCGAATCCGAAGCGACCCTAGCACGCTTTTTAGACGCCGTGGGGAAAATTGGGAATTCTGCGACTGTTTATTTTAGGTCGTAGTTTCAAGCAATTGCGTTGTGGAAAACAGGCGCGAGAATGATCGCTCTGGAAGGGCCGCGGCTTTCCGCGGTTACAAGGTGGTGGCGCAAGCAGGCGCAGGCGGCGCTGGCGTGCTTTGTCTGTCGGCTCCGGTTGATGCTCGTGTGCTCCCGGCCGCCGGCCCCGCCACCTGCTTCCGCTCTTCTTCTAATGTGTGGGAGTCAGAAGGAACGCGCGCGTTGCTCCGTTTAGCGTACCCCAGCCCACGATTTGCCCCACAGCGTTGACGCCGGTGGCTTCCTCGAGCACCCATCCCGTTCCTGCCGGAATCATGGTGTTCAAATCCCGCATCTTCTGCCCGTGAAAGGACACGAAGGCTCGATAGGAGGCGTTCTTGGCCGTGGCAAGACCCACCACCTCGCCGGCCCTATTGATGGCGTTGCCGTAGGAGTTCGATCCGCCGAGCGTGCCGAGGTCCGTCATCTTCCCGGCGGTCAGCCGGAAGGCGTGGGCCTGAAGGTTATTCGTCGTATAGGCCTGCCCGGTAATTTGCCCGAGATCGTTGATGGCGTAAGCGATGCTCCATGAGCCGCCCAGGGTTCCGATAGCGGTCATCCTGCCTTGACGATAGACAAAACCAAGAAAGTTGCCGGCGGCGTTATAGGAATAGCCCACGACCGCGCCGGAATTGTTGATTCCGGTGGCCGTGCTGGGCGCGGCGCCCAGTGTGCCCAGGTCCGTCATCGTGCCGTTGCTGTAGAGAAAAGCGTGCTGCTGCAGGTTCGCCAAGGCCGATACGCCCACCACCTGGCCGGCATCGTTCAGCCCGTACGCAACACTGTAATCCCCGCCCAGCGTCCCCAGGTTCGTCATCTGCGCGTCCGTGTAAAGGAACGCGCGGTACGAGCCCGCGGAAAGGGTCGAATAGCCGGCGAGCTGCCCCGCTGTATTGATGCCCTGCGCCGCCCCGTACTCCCCACCCAGCGTTCCGAGCGACGTCAGCAGTCCGCCGCTGTAGAGAAACGCCGGATCGGGCTCGGAGGGCACAGACGAGCTGGATAGGCCTCCCACCTGGCCGCTCGAATTGATACAGTACGCCTCGCTGAAATTACTCTGGCTGTTCGCCCCCAGTGTGCCCAGGTCCGTGGCGGTGTACGTCTGCGCCGCGCCGGGCAACGCCGCCAAAATCAACGCCGCCAAACCGATCGCCAAGCGCCAAAGGTGCCGTTTTCGCATGAGAATTCCTCCGTGGATTCGGCTTCTCGGCCGTGAACGAGCCCAACCCGAGTCCCATGGTGGGATCTTTCACGGCGCCAGTTGTCAAAATTTTGTCGCGTTTCCGTCTTTTTTTCGCCGATCGAGGCACCCCGCGTTCTCGTGAACGATGCGGACGCGGTGGTTGAGCATTGAAGTTGGCGCCTGGCAATTCGCGCCCGTTGACTCTTCGGTGAGCCGCGGCACCATCCCGGTACGCACCTGCGCTCTTGCTTACCTGAGCGGCTCCACGTCTAGCCTACGGGATGATCACCAACCGGCGGCGTTGCGGGTTCTCGATCTCCCAGGCGGATTCAACTTGGGCCAGCGGCACGCGTGCGGTGTCGATGCTCAGTTCACCACAGGCGGCGCCCTCCATGAGAAGCCGAAAGCCGTCCTGGAGCACGTCGAGCGGCGGGATGGCGCCCGACCCCGCTCCGACAATTTCCAGGCCGGAGCTTCGTAGCGCCGCCGCCGGCAGCGTGATACTGGGCCCGGCGCTTTCGCCCACCTGCACCAGGCGGGTGCGGGCGGAACGGGCAGGCTTGAAGTCGGGCCGCGTGAGTGCGGCAAGCAGCGCCTCGGTGGGGCGGCCCCAGAGGTAATCGAGCACCACGTCGAAGCCGTTTTCGCCGGCTTCGCGCGCGAAGGCGGCGCTGAGCTCGGCATCGGACTGGTCGAGCGCGATGACGGCGTCAGCCCCGAGGGCGGGAAGGGAGGCGAGCGACTGCGGGTTGCGCCCGGCGGCCACCACGCGCGCCGCCCCGAGCTGTTTGGAGATTTGGATGGCCAGGCGGCCGGTGACGCCGGTGGCGCCCAGAATCAGCACGGTCTGGCCCGCCTGAAGCCCGGCCCTCGAGGTGAGCGAAAGCCAGGCCGACAGTCCGGGATTCACCAGGGCCGCCGCCGTCACGTCGTCCACGCCGTCGGGAACCGGCCAGCAAAACGCTCGGGGAGCCACGGTGCGCTCGGCCATGGCGCCGTAGGGCGGCCGCGCCCCGCCGAATAACACGCGCCTGCCGTCGTCGAGGCGGCCCACGCCGTCGGTGCCGCACACGGCGGGCAATTGGCGCGGGCTCGCGTAGTGGGTGCCAGCCGCCATTTGCCTATCCACGGGCTTCAGCGCAGCCGCGGTCACGTGCACCAACGCCTCGCGTTCGCCTGGCGTAGGCTCGGGGAATTCCTCGAAGTGGGGCGCTTGGCCGAGAGCGCGGAGCACAGCGGCGTTCATGGTTGGCCTCCTGGCAACAGGCAGTAGTCTACCCCAACGCCCCTTGCAGCACGGTTAAAAGCGCTGGGGGCCGCCCACGGCTGCGTGCTCGGCTCGCATGAGGAGTGCGCTGCGCCGTTCGCGGCCTGCGTCCGTAATGGGTCGGGCAGCCAAACGACCGGTAAGGCCGGGAGCAATTCCCGAACCCTGGGCGAGAGGCCAGGCTCGGTCACACCGTGAACCCGGGAACCCATCGGATGATCGCACTTGGGGGCCGTAGCGGCGCTCCACATGGCGCCTCTGACGCTCCATTCCAACTTGCGGTCCATCAATCAGATGGCGGTCCGGATGCATCCTCTCGGGGGCGCTAAAATGCCTGCGCTCTCGAATGGATGCGATCAGCCGATCCTTGGCGCGCCAGGGCCGCCTCCGTCGCGCCTTTCAACTTCCAGCATTGGCGCGCAAACCGTTCGGTGGCCACTTGGCAAGACCTGTCGTTGCCCTTCCAAGAATTCGGTCGCGCTTTCGACTCGAGGCCGTACATCAAAAAAATGCGTTTAATACCATGGAATTTCGCTTGACTGTAACAATCGCGGTGTTAATATGCGCCTCTGATTGTTCATCAGAGAGTCAATCCGAGGGCAGCGCTTATGTTGATGCCGTCCCCCGCCCATAGGCGCAAAATTGCAATCTCCCATCTCGGGCGCGCGCCCGGAACGCGCCACTCAGTCCCCGCCGTTATCTCGGGGGCTCGATGCGCAACTCCGCCGCCTCGATGCACCAGGAGAATTTCAATGCAAGTCGCATAACTTCAGATAAGGAGCCGACATGAACAAGTCAGCAGGCAGGGCAATCCTATTGTTTGTGATGAGCCTTTGCTTTTCGGGCGTCCTCTTGGCGCAGTCGGATCTCGGCACGATCTCCGGTTTCGTCAAGGATCCTTCAGGCGCCACGATTCCGAACGCCAAAGTAACCGTCAGCGGTCAAAGCGGCATCGAGCGGCACGTCACCACGAACGAATCGGGCTACTATACCGTCACTAACATTCCGCCCGGCTTCTACAAAGTGGCAGCCGAAGCCAATGGCTTCCAGAAATACGAATCCACGAACAATAAACTTGACCCGAGCGGGCGTCTGGGAGTGGATGTCACGCTGGCAGTGGGCACTTCGACGCAAACCGTGCAAGTGACGGCCTCTGCCGGCGCGCTGCAGACCGAGTCGGCCGCGGTCCAGAAACTGGTCACGCGCCAGCAGATCGATTCTCTGGAGTTGAACGGTCGCGATCCCGTTTTGCTGGCGCAACTCGCGCCCGGCGCACAAGGCGGTAGCCTGGCCGGCTTGACGTTCAATTTCGGCCAGGGCCCCTCGCACTTCAATGGCTCGCGCAACTGGAACAACCTGATCACCGTTGACGGCGCTCCGGCCACCCGCACTCGCGCTAACGGCACCAGCCTGGGCTCCGCAGACGAAGACTCCACCGAGGAAGTGCAGGTTCTGGGCGCGGATTACCCCGCCGAGTACGGCC
>DATJAQ010000109.1:0-4192 GCA_035516075.1 Terriglobia bacterium
CGCGAATCTGGACATCGTGCCAGAGGCCGTGCATGTACTCGGCCAGGCTCTCCACCATCGAGGCATCGCGATAATACTCAAACTCCTCGCGGGCCTTGCGGCGGCCGGAGCGTGCCGCGAAAGCCTGCTTGGCGCGCGCGGCCTCCTCATCGATCTCGCCCGTCACGCCCTCGCGCAACTCCGCTTCCAGCAGGCCCTCGAACTCGGCCATTTCGCCTGGAGTCAAGCGCGGACGCAGCAATTCCGCCACCGATGCCAGGAGCTCGAAGCCGGTGTCGTGGGCGTCCATCTCCCGGCAGGCCAGCAGAACCTGCGTCGCACCCTCCCCCGCCACCCACACCGAGGTGTGCGACTCACCCTCAGGCTTCGTAAAGGTGACGAAGTCCCCGTCCTTGGTACAAGCCACGTACGGGACGATCAGCACCCGCACCGGGCCGACACGCTCCGCGATGGCGTCGGGTACGGCTTGCGCGGGTTCGCGCACCATCGTCCGCTCCTCGGCCGGGCTGAGGAGAATCGCCGAGTGCAATTCCCATTGATGCGCCAGCCTCGAGACGGGCGACCTGTCGCCGCGCACGTAGTCAGCCACCGAAATCCATTGCGTCGCGGCGTTGGCCAAAGTCAGCTCCTCTTGTCCGGCGAAATCGCTTCTCTTCCCGATTATTGTCGGAGAATTGCCACCTGATGTCCAGTCAGGCTCTTGAGTCATCCGGCGATCGTAGACAGGCCCGGCAACCTGAGCCGCCTACTGCTTCAGAACACGGTCTTGTAGAGGCTGCTATCCACGTTGCTACCGGACAAAACCAGGGCAATGCGTTTGAATCGGCGGCCGGCGTCATCCTTGATCGCCGCGGCAAGCGCGGCGGCGGCGGCGCCTTCAGCAACATTGTGGATGGTATCGAAATATAGCCTCATCGCACGAAGAATGGCAATTTCACTTACTTCGACGATGCGTTCGGCCCCGCTGCGGACCCAACTGAGGCCCTCCGGATGAGGCCGGCGGACGGCGATCCCGTCGGCAATGGTCTCGGGGACTGCGGTTTCAATCACGCGGCCGGCGGCGAACGACTGGGCAAATGAGTTCGCCTGCTCGGCGACCGCGCCGATCAGCGCCGTCCGGCAGCCCAGTGCGGCGCGTGCCGAGATGAGCCCGCACATTCCTGAGCCCCAGCCGATCGGGACGTAGACCGCGTCCAGATTGCCCCCAGCCTCAAAGAGCTCAAGGCCGTACGTCGCAACGCCTTCGACAAGGAGCGGGTCGAAGGACGGCACTGGATGCACTCCGCTTTCTTTCGCCATTTCCTGCATCCAGTCGTAGGCATCCTGGAAATCTCGGCCGTGCTCGATGAGCTCGGCACCGAAGCCGCGCATGGCCGCATTTTTCGAAACGCTGTTACCCTTCGGGACTACCAGGGTCGCCTTCATTCCAAACACTCTGGCCGCGAAGGCGATGCTCTGGCCGTGATTGCCGCGCGTCGCAGCGATCACGTCCTTCACACCTTGCTCGCGCAACGCGTGTAATAAAACAAGGCCGCCACGAACCTTGAAGGCGCCGGTGGGCAAATGATTTTCGTGCTTGACGAATACCTGGCAGCCCAGCTCGCGAGACAGGAGGGGCCACTCAAGCTGCGGCGTCGGCTGGACAAACCCGTGAACGAAATCGGCGGTGCGGTGAAGCTGGGCAAGGTCCAACATGACGGCACGCGGTCGAGGGTCCTCAGAGGCCCGGGGCCCCGGGGCCAAACCTAGGTTGCGTTGACGACTGCACCCGGGGAACCTCTGACGTCCAAGTCCCTTCGCAAAGATCCGCGGTCTGGCCGCGCATGTCTTTACGGCGCTTCAGCCCTCGCGCACGGGAAAACCGTGCAACATCCCGGCGGAGACGCGGCCCACCTGAACGTCGAGCAGTAGGTTGGGCGGCAGATACGGGGCGTCTAGCGACACGGGCAGGTAGTTGCTGCTCAGGGCGCGGCGCGGTTTCGCAGGGACCGAAGGTGATTCAGCGCCGTTTTCGAGGGTCACTACCGAGAGGCGGCGGGCGAACTGTGCCTCCAGGAACGCTTGGCGCTTCGTCGCGATGAGTGCCCCTAATTCGCGCGCGCGTTCGTGAGCCACGCGCCCCGGCACCTGCTCGGCGCGAGCGGCCGCCGGCGTCCCCGGCCGCGCCGAATACGGAAACACGTGAAGGTAAGTAAAGGGCAACCGGTCGACGCATTCCAGGGTAGCGGCGTGGTCCTGGGCGGTCTCGCCCGGGAAGCCGGTCATCACGTCGGCGCCCACGCCGGCGTGCGGCAGCACCTCACGAATGGCCAGAATGCGCTCGGCGTACTGCCGGGTCCAGTAGCGCCGGTTCATGAGGCGCAGGATACGGTCGGAGCCGCTTTGCAGAGGGACGTGAAAATGGTCGGCCAGACGCGACTCGCGGGCGGCCAACCGAATGAGAGCGGGCGAGACGTCCATGGGCTCAATCGAGCTGATGCGAAGGCGCGCGATGGAGGTATCATTCAGAATCCGCTCCAGCAGGCCAAGGAAGTCGATGCGTCGGCCCAGGTCGCGGCCGTAGCCGCCCAGATTGATCCCCGAGAGCACCACTTCCCGGAATCCCTGACGCTCGAGCGCCTGCACCTCGCCGATCACGCTCTCCGGAGGGAGGCTGCGGCTCGGCCCGCGCACGCTGGGGATAACGCAGAACGCGCAGCGGGCGCCGCAGCCGTCCTGCACCTTAAGGGTGGGCCGCGTGCGGTCGTCGGCGAAGACAGGCACGAAGTGAAAATCGGCGGTGATCTGTCCCACGATGGTCAGGCCCGCGGACTGGCTCGTTGCCTGTCCCGCGACTCTGAGGGCGGCGGTCAGGCCGGCCTCGACCGGCGCGGCGACTGCCTCATCCGAGGCCACAGCCGTCAAGAACTCTGCTACGCGGTGCTTGTGTGAATTGCCCACCACCCAGGCAACACCGTCGAGCGCCGCGATCTCAGCGGCCGCGCGCTGCGCGTAGCAGCCTGTCACCATAATCCGGCACCCAGGGTTGGCGCGGTGAATGCGGCGGATGACTTGGCGCACCTCGGCGTCGGCCGTGGCGGTGACGGTACATGTGTTAAGCACCGCGAGCTCGCTGGAGGCAAAGTTGCCGGTTTCCTCGAATCCGGCGGCCATTAATTGGCGTTTGAGGGCGGCGCCATCGGCTTGGCTCGCCCGGCAGCCGAAATTGGCAAGGTGAAAGGTTTTCATCTTGAAGTATTTTAGCGGATCAGCAGGGCCGAGAGAGAGATGATTCGAGAATTCAACTGGCAGATTGTCCCGCGGAAACGCGACCGAACGGAGTCGCAAGCCGGAGCTGAACCGCAACCGGGAACGCGAGCTTTGGCCCTCGCGTCCGACGAGGCTGCCGGAGCAAGCGCAGCAACTCCACCGCCACGCCGCCCGCTCACACGGCAGCCTTACGCCGCTGCCTTAAAGCTAGAACGTGGAAGCCCGCCTCTGCTGGTAGCACTGGATGCAGTAGACCGGCCGGCCCGAAGTCAGCTTGAAAGGCACGGTGGTCTCCTTGCCACACTGCGAGCAGACAGTGCTGGTAACCGGCCGGGAAGGGGCTTGACGGCTTCCCGGCCGGTTTCCCTCGCTGCGTTTTGACTTGCACACTTTGCAGCGCTTGGGCTCATTTCGAAAGCCCTTTTCGGCGTAAAAAAGTTGTTCGCCCGCCGTGAAAATGAATTCTGACCCGCACTCAACACACTTCAGAACCCTGTCCCGATACTCCATGCTGCTCTCCCCCAGCAGCCAAACGTTCTCCCGAACCCTGCGAAGTAGAGGGGCAGAGACGGTGCGAGTGCGCCTCCGCCCGGAGTTTTGAACGATGCTAGTCCCGTTCGAGCCTGGCCTTCTTGCGAACACGCTTCCGTGCCAAGGCTTCTTTCACTCGTCGCTTTTCGCCCGGTTTCAGATAGAAAGAGTGACGCTTAATTTCTTTGATGATGTCTTCCTGCTGAACCTTGCGCTTGAATCGTCGAAGAGCGTTTTCTAAAGATTCACCTTCCTGAAGTCTGACTTCAGCCAATCGGTAACTCACCCCTTTTCCCGTTCGATTACGGCATAAACTACCCGTAAAACTAAACAAATTCTGTCGTAAGAGCCTACAGGAAGTCAAGCGATTCCTGCGGAAGCAGGTCAGATTTCGAGCCCGCCAACACTCAGG
>DATJAQ010000110.1:0-5304 GCA_035516075.1 Terriglobia bacterium
CCGCCTGCGGCCTCGCATGCAAGAGCAGCCGCCCCCAAACGGCTCTGAGGAAAGGCAACCGTGAACTCTCATCTGCGCGCCAGCATTGCCTACATCGCGGCCAGACTGATTTCGGCGAGTACGGTGACCGGTGTGTTTGATCAATCGCAGCTCCGGCGCGTCTTCTTGAGCGGAACGGTGGACCGCGCAGTGATCAGCGCCTACGATCATGAAAGGAACTGCTTCATTACCGGGGCGGGCGATGGCACCCACTACTCGCTCTTTCACCAGGGCGAGGGCCTCCACATCAGCTTGGACATCCAAGAAGGCGCTTTCTGGGGCCACGATTACGGTCGCTCGACGCGCTTTGACGGGACTGTCGAGGGCAACGCTGTTACATTTCACGAGTGCGAATTGGATCGGCGGTTCCGCTACCTGCTCTAATGCAGGCTACCCTGGCGCGATCACGTGGCGTTCCTGTGAGCGAGGGTGCCCGCCTACGTCCGCGTTCAGGAACCGGCAGGCTATCGCGAAGCGCGTCAACGCCGGAAGGAAACGGTTGACGAGGTTGTTCCCTGGTAGGTTGACCCCGGCGCGGCGTTGCTCGTTGCTTGGGCTTGGAATGTTTCCGAGAGTCCCGAGCCCTTGCCTCACCACGCGGTGGAGGAGGAGCGCCGATCCCTTTAGCTCAGGCCACGGGCTAATTTCGGCGAGCGCACATCATGCGAAGCCGGCAGGTGCGACCCCGGCGACCATGGTCCCACCGTGTGGCTGCACCTGCCGTTATGAAATCCGCGCCCGCCACGGACGGGCTTGCTCCAGCTACGGGTTAAGCTGGTGAACCTGCTTGGCCTCCAGCACCCAACCCGGGGCACTGATCGGTACGCCTTCCACCGTCATGGGCTGCGACACGTAGAACAGCAGCCCCTTCACCACAAGCGTGGGCTGGGCGGTCAGCGCGCTCAAGCCACTGACTCCGGCGAAGGCGGTGTCGGCAAAAGTAATTACCGTGATCGGCTGGTTCGCGAACAGGCTCCCGCAGGTTGTCACCGAAAACGCCCCGCCGCCGCCGTTCGAGCCGGCGCTCAGCAGTGCCTTGAAGTTGCCCACCACCGAGCGCAATCTGAGGTAGATGGCCTTGGCGGTCACCGGCGCCGGCGACGCCGCAGATCCGGCGGCGTTCGCCTGGGCATGCACAACCACGGCCTGTCCCACACCAAGTGTGGTGGGGTCGAACTCCAGGTTCGCCTCGTTCACGCCGTCGGGCGTGATCTTAAACATTGTGGAGTCCGCAACGTTGACCGTAAGCGTTGATTTCATCGGGACCATCGTGCTCTCGCTGGGCTCCTCGTCGCTGACAAAGAGCGTGAACTGCGTGACCGCTCCGGCCGCGTCGCGCGTCACCGAGGTCACCAAGCCCAGAAAGGCTGACTTGTGCTCCGCGGAGTTCTCCATTTCCTCGGATTCCACTTCCTTCGCGACCAGATTTCCGCTCGCATCGACGTAGGCGTCAACCTCCACGAAGATTCCTGCGACCAGGCTGCTTAATCCACCGACTTGGGCGGCCTCGAAGTGATACTGAGTTGCGGAGGTCGCGTACACGGTGGTGGGGGGCGTGCCATCGGCATGGGTCAGAGTAAAACTGCCGGTGTAGGCGGCGTTGCTGCTGGCCGTAGAGACGCTTTGCACCTGGCCCGAAAGCTGTTCAACCTCGCCGAGGCCGTTGGCGCTGGACGCGCTTGACGGGACGGCGACAAAAACCGGGTGCACCTGGCCAGTCACCTGACCGTTGGCGTCGGTCGTGACGGACTTGAGCAAATCGAAGTCGATCTGCAAACCCGCTGACGAGTCGCTGCTGACTACCAGAGACGGCTGGATCGGTATCGATATCGTGGCCGTGGACAGAGACGCCGGTATCGAAATGGTAACGGGAGGAGACTTGGTGTCGTCAAGCACCACGAGCTGAGGGCTGGCACCGAGCGCCAGTGTGAGGGTGGAGTATTCCCCGGTCGGCACGCTGGCGAAGTTCAGAACGGTGGAGAAATCCATCAGCTTGGCGAAATCAAGCGACGTCGCCGGGCCCGCCGCCAGCACCGAAACCGGCGTTCCGCCTCCCGCCGGCGTGAGGGTGGCGCCCTGAATGGTCACCACAAATGAGAGGACGTCGCAGACGGGGGCATCGCCACCGAACACCACCACCGAGCCCATCGATGGCGTTGGCTGGGACGATGACGACGCGGTTTGCATGACGGAAGAACTGCCACTGCAATAAATCATGAAAGCCGCCGCAGCCACGAGAGCGGCAATGAGCATGTGCGTGCGGTATCGCCTGATCATGAAAGGTACCCTCCACGGTCGATCGAGAATATTTCATTCTCGCATGCAGTAAATCTTGGCACGTTGCTTGCCAACATCGCAAGCAAAATGGCGAGCTTAAACGGCACCCGGTCAGAGCGTTACAGCGCACTGGGGTCCGGTCAAATGTCGATCAGCCGGCAGTAATTACACGGATCGTGTGGGAATTTCCCTCTGCCTGGGCGCGGCGATCTTCTTGCTCCCAGATCCGCTCGTTTGTGACGGCGCCGGTTTCGAGGAACCGGCGCCACGGAGTGTCGGGCCCCGGCATAAGGTGAGCGATGGCGGGGGAAGGGGGCGAAGTACGCCTTGCGTCCGGCTCGCATTCGCCATAAACTGCACGCGTGGAGGGCATCGCGCCTGGGTGGGCGGCAAACCCATGACTCCGGTCGAGCGGTTCAAGCGCAGCGACGTGCTCCGCATTGTGGGCATCACCCCGGGCCAGCTAAGTTATTGGGAGAGGCTTCGTCTGCTTGACCCGGCAGCCTCGGCCCCGTCAGGTGTTCGCCCGAGAGTCTATAGTTTCAGCGACCTCGTTCGCTTGCGCACTGTGAAGCAACTCACCGGCCAGCGTGTTCCGGCGGGGCGCTTGCGTGTGGCCCTGGAGGCGTTTCGCCGCCAGTGGCCTGGCGAGGCCGAGGCCGCGCTCACCGCCGCGCGATTTATTCCCACCGGCCGCCTTCTGACAGTGGATTACCAAGGTTGCCGCATCGAGCCCGTCTCGGGGCAGCTTCTTCTACAGTTCGAGCCTGAAAGCCGGGAGACGAAAGTGCGCACCATGCCGGAGCGCAGCCTGGAAGACTTGCTGGTGGTGGCCTTGGAGTGTGACGGCGACCCGGCCTTGCGCCGGAGGGCGATCGGCGCATATCAAGACATCGTGGAAAGGGCGCCCGCCTGGCTCGAGCCGCGCCTCAATCTCGGCACCTTGCGCTACGAGGACGGCGATTGGATGGCTGCGGCCCGCGAGTTCCGGCGTGCCGTTGAGATCGCGCCGGGCAATCCCCTCGCTCATTTCAACCTGGCGAGCGTGCTGGAAGACCTCGGGGAGTCCGACTTCGCCGTACAGCACTTCGAGGAAGCGCTTAACCTGGCACCCGGCTTCGCCGACGCGCATTTTAACCTGGCTCGGGTTTACGAGAAGTCGGGTGCAGCGGCTTCCGCTTGCGCGCACTGGCAACGCTATCTGGAACTCGATCCCGGCAGCGAGTGGGCCGCGTACGCGCGGCAGCGCCTGGAAGCATTGGGCACCGCCGAATCCCGAGCGGGCTCCACGCGCCTCTTTTCGTAGTCTTGCCAGGTGAGAACGCTGGCGGGACGGTGCCAACTCACGGAACGATTACGGGCCGGCTTTGACCTTCCTGGGCGGCGGCCACGTCACTGTGCGCGCGGCGCAGGGCCGACTGGACCATCATGAACTCCGCCACGTTTTCGAGGTCCAGCAGACCGACCAGCCTTCCGTCGTGCTCAACCGGGATCGAGCGGCTCTTCGCCTCGCGCAGCAGCGGCAGCGCCCGTTCCAGCAAGTCGTGTGAGTCCACCACCCGAAACTCCCTTTGCATGGCGTCGCGAACGTGCCCCGCGGAGCCGCCCCTCGCGAGGGCCTTCATCAGTTCGTCACGCGTCAGAATGCCCAGCACGCGGTCACCGAAGACCACCGGGAAGTCGTGCTGAAATCCGGCGAGGACGTGCTCCACGGCCTGCGCCAGGGTTTCATCGGGCTGGAGGGTGCGGAATTCGGTGAGCATGACACGCTGTACCGGGACGCCTCCCAGCGAAGTATGGGTCTGCACCATGGCGGCCTCGCTCTCGGCACCCATCCACACAAAGAGCGCGATGAAGAGCAGAAAGGGGTCGGCAAAGAGGCCGACCAGGCCGAAGGCGAGTGCCAGGGCCTGGCCGACGTGAGCGGCGATCTGAGTGGCGCGGGTATATTCGAGGCGGGTCGCCAGCAAAGCACGGAGGACGCGGCCGCCGTCCATGGGGAACGCCGGAATCAGGTTGAATCCGAAAAGCCATAGATTCACCACCATGAGCCGGTCGAGAAAGCTCCCGCTGACCGAGCGAAGCTCATGAAGGCCGGGAGCTGCGCCGAAGGCGGCCAACAGGACGAACAGACCGGCCGCAATCGCCACGTTTACCAGGGGTCCGGCGACCGCCACCCAGAGCTCTTCCAGAGGTTTTTCCGGCATTCTTTCGAGGCGCGCGACGCCGCCGATGGGCAAGAGGATGATGTCGCGTGTCCGCACGCCGAAGTGCCGCGCCGCCAAAGCGTGGCCCAGCTCATGAAACACGATGCAGGCGAAGATGGCGAGGACGAAGGCTAGCGCGGCGAGGGTGTCGGCAAGGTTGTGTCCGCGAGTCCACGCCGCAAGAACGATGTAGATGACGAGCAGCAGGAAGGTGGCGTGCATGTAGACGTTGATGCCCGCCAGCCTCGCGATTTTCCATGACCACCGCATGAGCCGCCTCCCGGCCTCGTCCGAGGCTCGCGGGCCGTCGTTGCGCCGCCGCACTCACGTTATCACTCGGACTTTGAGCGAGCAACTCCGTGCGCCGCGAAGTGCAGGTTAGCGATCGGGCCAGTCTGCCTTGACACGAATCTGACGCCAACCTTAGACTAGATTTTTGGCCTGGCCCATTCCTCCCGCATAAGGTTGGTTATGGATCGCAAGAAGGTTGACATCTATCGAAAGCGGCTTCTCGACAAGCAAGCGGAGTTGATGCGCCTCGTCTCGAAGTCTGACCAGGACGGCCGCGAGGCTGACGAAGAGGGTACGCAGGACCTCGCCGACAAAGCTGCGAACGCATACACCAAAGAATTCCTCTTTCACCAGAGCAACGACAACCGCCAGATCCTCAGCCTTGTAAGCGAGGCAATGGAGCGCATCAAGAACGGCAGCTATGGCATCTGTGTCGCCTGCAACGAGGAAGTTCAGTCTAAGCGGCTCGACGCAGTCCCGTGGGCGCGCC